>DLAA01000103.1 GCA_002493835.1 Lachnospiraceae bacterium UBA7060
GTGGCGGCTATTTCTTTTTTCCCCTGTAAATCTGATAAATCAAATTTGCAAGGGCGACAATGAGTATACCGATCTGAATTAAATCCTGATATGTAACATACATTGCATCACCCTCCTTTCTTTCAGCTGGAGGGCTACTTGAACCCTCCAATAAAACAAGAGGGGGTAAAGCCGCCTTTGGCTCTATGGTTTTCCCATAAATGGAGTATAGCACACATTCTCTTTTCAAGCAATTGTAGTATTACATCTATTTTTCTTCCATATTAATAAATTATCGGTTTTTCCAACACACATTCAACCGAGGACCGCTGCTGTCACATCATTAAAAACAGGGCAGTATTCCTCAGAATACTGCCCTGTCCTAAATACTTATTCAAACATATCGCTGATAAATGACGTCATCTCAAGAATTGGATTGATCCACGCAGAATCTTTCTTAACATTTACTTTCAAAGATGCGCTCTTTCCGTCGGTCATAACAAATTTAATTGTTACAGTACCCTGCTTAATCGGCTCTATGCTTATCTTGCCGTTGCTTCCAACATTCACGAAAACAACACCTTTTCCGCTTACGGTATAAGAAGCTACTTGAGCTCTTACAGAGCCATCAGCCGTACCAGCTTCGCCACCCTTAGCAGCATTGATATAAGCACAAACATTTACGCTTTCTTCTATTTCAATTCCTTTACTGCCTATATCATCCCCAAGCGACCCATCTTCTTTGTACTGCTTAAATACGACTTTCTGAGTCGGATTTACGATGGTAATAGTTATTGTATCGCTGGCTTCTGTATTCACAACTGTTGCATTCACTGTAATCTGATCGCCTACCACGTAGCTGCCTGCTTCAAGTGTCAGTTTACCATCTTTTATTTTGCTATTAAGATCTACAACAGTGCCATCCGCCAATTTTGTTTGTGAAGCTTCCCACTTAATTCCATCTAAAACTCTGTCAGAAGGTGCTTTATTCTTAGTGGTAGTTCCCTTATCCAATACTGGCTTAATAGTAATCGTCTGCTTGGTAGTTTTGCCATCTCTGTCAAACTTCGCAGCAACGTCTCTATTCTTTAGAGACAATGTAATATGTTCTGATGGTGCATTTACGGTGTCCTTGAATGTAGCCTTGATTGCAGCATATCTGCCGTTTCTATCGTTCTTTGTTACACCGCTCGCTGTAATCGTAGACGAACCTTTCTTTACTGCAATGAGAGATCCTATGTTGCCATCCTTTGTGGCCTTAATCGTCTTACCATTACCAGAAGCTGTCCAAGCCAAAGCCTTCGTCACATCCTCGAGTGCACCACCCTCTATGCTTCCAGTTGCAGTTAGTACATACTCTTTCGGATCTCCGCCGACATCAATAGAATCTGTTGCCTTTGCTGGCACTTGCTTATTACCAGACTCTATACTTACAAATGGAGTTTCTGTAGGATCTGCATCTACCTTCCGGATAGTAATGCTCCTAATGTCCACCTGCTTTAAATCAAAAGTAATTTCGTTTTCCTTGTCTACAACAGGGGCAAAAGGTTTGACATTCCTTCCTGTTTTTGCAGCTACAGCTTTAACTGTTATCGTCCTTGTATCCTCTGCGCCAGTCTTCTTCAGATCCGGCTTGATCTCCAAAGCACCTGTTTTTGCAGTGAGCTTAGCGTATTTATTATCTGTAGCACGCTTGTCTGTGAACTCCCATTTTACCAGTCCTTCCGCTTCAAAATTGGTGCTGTCAACTCCATTACTTCCATAACGCTGTAATACTACCTTATCGTTCAAGTCAATAATCTGACCGGTATATAAAGTATCAGCCTCTCCAAGTACAACGCTTGTCAAATCTGCACTAACTGTTACATTAAGTTTGAAGGTTTTTCCGCTGCTTACTTTTCCGATAAGCTGGGTTTTACCTGCTTTACGAGTACTTAAATTTATTGTACACTCATCATTTTTGAAGTTTACTGCCTCATCTGCGTAAACTGTCTTCTCAGCAACCTCACCAGCAGCCTTGTCGCCGCCCGTCACTGTTTCAACTGTAACAATATCACTGTTTGCAGAAGACCAGGTAATTTTATCGGTACAAGGTGCGGTTCTTTTATCACGATCCGTACTCTTTTTCCCTGTTACTTTTGCTTTCACAGCAGTTGTCAGTCCATCATTAGCAAGCCATGTAAGATTGGTGCCTTTAATCGTGCCAACTCCCTCGACGGTGAATTCAAGTTTTGTAGCATTAGTGCCTGCTTTAATATTAACAATACCGACATTCTCACTTTTGACATTCTTGCCGCTTGCCATCAGCTTCACAGGCTTATCAGATGTGGTAACCTTTTTTAATGTAAGAACACCATTTTTGAGGGTTGCGGCTTTGTTCCCATCATCGATCAATGTATAGGTCAAATTGTCGCCGGTTTCATTAACCTGTACAAAATTATCTCCATCTTTGATATACCGGTTTACATATTCATCCAGGACAAGGGAATTGCCTGTATATGCGTCCCCATCAATTTTTTCATTATCAAACTCTAATTTGTCCGCATACTGGAATACGGTTGCCTTAGCCTCAGCTGTGTAATGAATATTATGTGTGTCATTGTCGAGACTTACTGTAATAACAGCATTACCGTAAGATCTGCCGGTTACCACGATAGTTCTTTGAGCCTGCCCCGGCCGAGCATTTAATTGCCGAAATGAAATCACCTTTTCATCACTTGATGTCCATTTCAGACTATCCAGAAGCTCAGTCTCCAAAGCCTTGTCTTCCTCACTCAGAACTGCGCCGCCCCAGTCAAGCGTAGCTGTCAGTCTGCGTGTTCTGCCTTTCATTACAGAGACATTTGCCTGATCCAGCTTAATTCCCAATACTTTGACATCCCCCGGTAAAGTACCAGTATTGGTATTGGTGTTAGTATCAGTATTGGTGTTAGTATTGGTGTTAGTATTGGTGTTGTTCGCAGCATTCTCAGCTCCATCTTCAATCCGATATAGATCGAAAAGATCGAAAAATCCGGCTGCCGATGCAGTCAATGGCGTTCCGACCAACATAGCTGCTGCCAGAGTAAACACCATTGCTTTCTGAAGCAACTTTTTCATGTTTTTCATCGTACTCTCTCCTCCATCAATTTTATAGTTTTTACGACTAAGACCTAGTATACATCCGTTTTTTTTATTTTGCAATCCCTCCCTCTTGAAAAATAATTTTTTGTGTATTTTGATGGTTTTTTTCTTTAAAAAACATCATAATACCAAAATTATTTCGTTTTATGGCTCTTCTTCCATCTCAGGAGCAGGAATTCCCGCCCCATTTCCATGCTCCGCCGCCGGTCTGCCTTCTGGGTCGAGCAGACCAAATTCCAATTTTTTCACACGGTATTGGATGTCCTCCAAGAGCTTCCGGTTCGCGGATATGATATCCGCCTGCAGGCCGGTCACGATCGTCTGGCTTCCAATGATGATCAACATAGCCGCCAGAATCAGTGACTGGGTATGACCGCCGCCGTTTCCCTGGAAGAAGAAGAGCAGAAAACGGATCCCGATGGCAACGCCGCCGGTCATGGCAAGGCAGCCAAGCATGGTGAACACCTGCATGGGTTTGTACATCAAAACTGCCCGCAGAATTGTCAGCATAGACTTTTTCACATAGTCGAAAATAGAATGCATCAGCCGAGATTCCCGCAGTTCCGGATTCGTATTCACAGGCACCGAGGTTATTGCCATCTTGTTTCTGCCTGCCTGAACAATCGTCTCCAGCGTGTAAGTGTATTCATTATGTACGTTCACCCGCATGGCCGCCTTCCTGCTATAAGCGCGGAAACCGCTCGGCGCGTCAGGTATGTCTGTCCTCGATGCCACCCGCACCACATAACTGCCAAACCGCTGCAGCTTCTTCTTAATGAAGGAAAATTCTGTATTGTCATCGATGGGTCTTTCCCCGATCACAATATCTGCATCCCGGTTAAGAATCGGACGGATAAGCTTCTCGATATCCGCGCCGCAGTATTGGTTATCTGCGTCGGTATTGACAATAATGTCCGCGCCATGACGCAGTGCTAGGTCAATCCCTGCCAGAAAGCCCTTAGCCAGTCCAAGGTTCCGTTTAAAGTGCACGATATAATGAACGCCCCAGTCCAGGGCCACCTGCTCTGTATTGTCACTGCTGCCGTCATTGATAACCAGATATTCGATCTCATCCACGCCTTCAATATGTTTTGGCAGTTCGTTGAGCGCTATCTCCAAAGTCTCTGCCTCATTATAGCATGGTATCTGAATAATCAGTTTCATCGGACGCCTCCTGCCTTTCCATTCATCTTTCATCTGAAAAGATCCCATCGTTTCGCCAGATTCTGGTTCTTATTGACCGCCATTATGTATCCCGCTGTCTGCATGACAATTTCACATTCCTCAGTCAGCGCGACACCCTCCGTCGCCCAGAAATAGTCCTTCATAATATAAAAAGCATCTTCCGTGTAAGGCAGATCTGTCACAGCTGTCACCGTAACCGGCTGATCCTGAAGCATGAACTGCATAAGTCCCGGATTCCTGTCATTTGGTGAATCCACGATGTAATATACCTTTTCCCCGCTTCCCAGAATGCGGATCCAGTCAGAAAACTGTACAAAAGGTCTTTCCTGTTTCTCATTTCTTACAACTACATAGGCATCTACAATAGTCTTTCCTAAATGTGACCACGCGACAACAGGAATCATCAACGCAAGAACCGTCCTCACAACGTCTGCCCGCCGTAATTTCTCCCGTGCCAGCTTTAGCAAAATCAGAAAAGACAGGCTTAAAGGTCTCACATAGTCCGTCAAAGCCGCCACCTTGCCATAAGGCACCTCATAATTCCAGAATACCCGTCCAAACATCACACAGTGGGCAAGTTCAAACTCTTTCCTCTGCAGCTCGTCCACAAGATACTGGCACATCTTTCCCGCTGCAATATATAATATCACGTAAAGAACCGCCGTGCGCACCCATTTTTTGTCATTTAACAGGCAATAAAAGCCATATAGCAGGACAAAGCCAACTGTAAACTCTACATATCTGCCATTAAACAGATCATCATTTTTGTAGAAACCTTCTTTATAAACAGCACTGATCATAAAAGTTCCAAACCACGCCAAGAATACTCCAAAAAGCCATATATGTTCTTCCAGTCCTTCTATTCGATCACTGCTCCCGGCTTCCTCCTGAGCCTTTTTCCCGTATACAAGTTTCAGCTGCGCTATGCTGTCCCGCAAAAGATACCACACGTTCTTGAACAGTCCCCAGATTCCCCAGCAGGCTACCAAGCCGGACGCCGCCGCCATATAAAACCATTTCCCTGCCATGCTGACCCCTAGGCGTCCCAAACCTCTAAAGGTAAGAAGATTTTTAACCACATTCCATTGACCTGAAAAGTCATTTGTTGAAAGCCGATTTCCTTCCCCGGGTGTCGAGTTCAGCAGTCCTCCACCATTACTATATACCAAAGCAGCGGCGCACAGGACAGTTCCTCCAAAAAGAAATGCGAGCAAAACCTTATACTTACCCTTTTCAAGCAGATATAAAAGAAGAAGCAGAATCAGTCCCCCTGCCAGAAAAACAATCGCACTGCGCGTAAATGCAAAGCCCAAAAGCTCCCTCGGCCCTGCCAAACTGCCGCCCAGATAATTTACCCGCTGAAGGTTCGTCTTGACCATGGCGTGGAGCAGGCCGCACAGATACATACTCGCGAAAAAAAGCGCTGTGTCACGCAGGCTGTTTTTTCGAAGAAGTCTCATATACAATACGATCAGCACCGCCGCTGCTACAATGCCCAGAGCGCGCTGGTGAACTATATATAAATAAAAGGAAACAAGTGCAAAGGCAATATGATTTCCCGCTGCAGGCCTGTCTGTCAGGCGCATCATTACGTAGAGGAATACCCAAAAGAAAAACACGAGCGTACACTCCGTCCATGCAATATGCGCATATACAAGATAGGATGAGTAAGTACAGACAGTAAAGCAGGCCATCATCCTCACCACTCTGTGCATTTGGGGCAGATACCGTTCCGCCAGCCGCTGCGCGATCATATAGCTCATCACAAGAAAGCAGGCATTCATCACCACCGCCGCATGGTAAAGCCCTGCCCAGTCCCAGTAAAACACCCGTGCTAACAGTCTGAGGGGAATAAGCAGCAGACTGTACCCATAGGAATAGTAGCCGATCCGCCCTGTCACCGAAGTCCAGTCTCCCCCCATGAAAAACACACTGTTGGACCAGTACCCAATCTCGTCATTAAACAGAATCGGCTGTCCCGTCTCCGACAGGCGGTAAACAGCCAGCATAAATATCACCAGCGCTGGAATTCCCTGCAGAATTCCCATTCGGTGATCCCATATATATTTATAGATCCATTGTATAAAGAGCGCCGCTCTCTGCCTTATTTTTCCCATAAACTATGATTTTCGTATTTTTACCTGTTCGTGTTAAAAAACTCAGATACACACATTATAGTCCACTTTCTTTTTTTATTCAATATGTGATATCGGCATCCTTACAATTTAAAAAAATCATTTTTGCATTTTTCACAAAAAGTTCATTCTTTTTTTGGCATTTGTATGAGAAAAAGAACAAATGGCGGCTTGACTGTCATTTGGCAGATGGCATATAATATTGTTACCGAATCAGAGCGGCGTGTCCACAAATGCGCGGCTTGAGATACGGACTTTCATTTGTTACTTTAAAAATTTTTAAATAGGAGGTTGGTACAAAAATGAGACCAGAATGGAAAGATTTTGTAGGCGGTAAGTGGGACAAAGAAGTCAATGTCCGCGATTTTATCCAGAGAAACTATCACCCTTATGACGGTGACGAGTCCTTCCTTGCAGAGCCTACACAGAACACCAAGGATCTGTGGGCACAGGTTCTTGATCTGCAGAAACAGGAGCGTGAGGCAGGCGGCGTACTTGATATGGATACAAAGGTTGTGTCCACTATTACATCACATGGCCCCGGCTATCTGAACAAAGATAAGGAGACTATCGTAGGTTTCCAGACAGATAAGCCTTTCAAGCGTTCCTTGCAGCCTTACGGCGGTATCAGAATGGCTGAGAAAGCCTGCTCAGACAATGGCTACGAGGTAGACCCCGAGATCAGCGAATTCTTCTCCACACACAGGAAGACACACAATGCAGGCTGTTTTGACGCTTACAATCAGGAGATGAGAGCATGCCGTTCTTCTCATATCATCACAGGTCTTCCGGATGCTTATGGCCGCGGCCGTATCATCGGCGACTACAGACGTGTGGCTCTGTACGGTATCGACAGACTGATCGAGGATAAGCAGGCACAGAAGGATTCTACCGGACGTGTTATGACCGATGATGTGATCCGTCTTCGCGAAGAACTCTCTGAGCAGATGGTAGCTCTTAAGATGATGAAGGAGATGGCTGCTTCTTATGGCTGTGATATCTCCAAACCCGCCGCTAACGTGCAGGAAGCAATCCAGTGGACATATTTCGGATATCTGTGCTCTGTTAAAGAGCAGAACGGTGCGGCGATGTCTCTTGGACGTACTTCTACATTCCTTGATGTATATGCAGAGAGAGACCTTGCTAACGGCACATTTACTGAGCAGCAGATTCAGGAGTTTGTTGACCACTTCATTATGAAGTTAAGATGCATCAAGTTCGCACGTACACCTGAGTACAACCAGATCTTCGCTGGTGATCCGGTATGGGTAACCGAATCCCTCGGCGGTGTCGGCGTTGACGGCCGTCCGATGGTTACAAAGATGAGCTTCCGTTATCTGCACACCTTGACCAATTTAGGTCCTTCTCCGGAGCCGAACCTGACAGTTCTTTGGTCCACAAGACTTCCTGAAGCATGGAAGAAATATTGTGCGAAGATGTCCATCCAGACTTCTTCTATCCAGTATGAGAATGACGATCTGATGAGAGTGACACACGGCGATGACTACGGTATCGCATGCTGCGTATCCTCCATGGTTATCGGTAAGGAAATGCAGTTCTTCGGCGCACGTGCTAACGTTGCAAAGTGCCTGCTGTATGCATTGAATGGCGGTATCGACGAAGTTACCAAGAAGCAGGTTGGTCCTAAGTATCGTCCTGTTACCGGTGACGTTCTCGATTATGATGATGTTATGGATAAATTTATGGATATGCTTGAGTGGCAGGCTGACGTGTATGTAAATACACTGAACATCATCCATTACATGCATGACAAATACTGCTATGAGAGAGCAGAGATGGCTCTTCATGACAGAGATGTTAAGCGTTACTTCGCAACAGGTGTGGCAGGCCTCTCCATCGTGGCTGACTCCTTATCCGCTATTAAGTACGCTAAGGTTGAGCCTATCAGAGATGAAGATGGCATCATCGTTGATTTCAAGACAACCGGCGAGTTCCCGAAATATGGTAACGACGATGACCGCGTAGATGAGATCGCTCAGGAAGTTGTTCACAAATTTATGACTGCGATCAGAAGACATCACACCTATAGAAATGGTGTTCCTACAACCTCTATCCTTACTATTACTTCCAACGTAACTTATGGTAAGGCTACTGGTAATACACCTGACGGACGTAAGAAAGGTCAGCCTTTCGCTCCCGGTGCTAACCCGATGCACGGCCGTGACACCCATGGTGCAGTTGCTTCTTTATCTTCCGTATCCAAGCTTCCGTTCAATGATGCACAGGATGGTATCTCCAATACCTTCACCATTATCCCGGGCGCTCTTGGTAAAGAGGATCAGGTATTTGCAGGGGATATCGAGATTGATTTGAGCAAATAACCGGAGTAAGTTCCTGCGGAACTAACTCCTTAAGCACTGCTTCGCAGGCTTGGATTTAACAATAGGTAATGATCCGGTGCGGAAATAATTCTGTGCCGGATCGGAAAAAATCCATATATGAAGGTTTTTTCCGAATCTAAACAGAAAGGAAGATAAATATATGGATAGTAACCAAATGATTGACGACTTTATTAAGATGATGGATTCCGGGATGGCGCAGGGCGTCGGACATGTGAATGTAGATGTCGATGATAAAGCGGACAATGCAAAAAACATTCAGACCATGGGGTGCACGGATTGCTCCCGCACGCCGTTGGCATGCAGTGTTCCCACACTGCACGACGGATTAGATGGACTGGAAGATTACAAATAGTTCAAAATGGTATATATAATATGAAGGAGGATCATACAATGGCAGCAGCAACAGCTCAGGTAGATAACCTGGTAAATTTATTAGATGGTTATGCAACAAAAGGCGGCCATCACCTTAACGTAAACGTACTCAACAGAGACACCTTACTGGATGCGCAGAAGCATCCTGAGAATTATCCTCAGTTGACAATCCGTGTATCCGGCTACGCTGTAAACTTCATCAAGCTTACACCGGAACAGCAGGCGGATGTTATCTCCCGTACTTTCCACGAGAGCATCTAATCGGATAGCAATGTATTTACGAAGAGCCGGCCGGATTTGGCCGGTTCTTTTTAAATTTAGAGTGAAAAGTTATACTAACAACTTTGGGTGTGAATCTCACCGAATTGGACAGAATAGAATAAAAACAAAATAGAGGGGTAAAAACATGCAGGGACGAATTCATTCTTTAGAAAGCTTCGGCACCGTGGACGGACCGGGAACTCGGTTTGTAGTCTTTGTGCAGGGCTGTCCTATGCGGTGTGCATACTGTCATAATCCCGATACTTGGGATATGAACGGCGGCACGCTGATGGAGCCGGAGTATATTTATGAACAGTATAAGCGAAATGAGGCCTTTTATCACGGAGGCGGTATTACAGTCACAGGCGGCGAACCATTGATGCAGGTAGATTTTCTAATCGATCTCTTTACCATTGCCAAAAGAGACAATGTCCACACCTGTATCGACTCCTCAGGCATTGCATACAAGAAAAATGCAAATCCCGAATGGCTGAAAAAGCTGGATCATTTGATGGAATTAACCGATTTAGTCATGCTAGATATCAAACACATTGATCCTGAAAAGCACAAGGAGCTAACTTCACAGCCAAATGAGGGGATTCTTGCCTTTGCAGAGTATCTGAATGAAAAGCAGGTAGACATGTGGATCAGGCATGTTATTGTACCGGGTATTACTGACGATGACAAGTATTTGTATCAACTCGGCTATTTCATCGGTGCTTTCACCAATTTAAAAGCACTTGACGCTCTGCCCTATCACACTATGGGTGAATCTAAATACGAAAAACTTGGCATGGAATATAAGCTTGCTGGTGTTCCCGCCATGGACAAAGATAAATTAGTAGAAAAGAAAAAGGTCATTTTAGACGGCGTACGCAAACGCCGGGAAGAATTAGGTATTCACGCATAAGATAAGTACAACGAAAGGTGTAAAGTCTTCGTCAGTTCCATAAGACTTTACACCTTATTATTGAGAAAATCAAAATCAACAAATCCACTTATTCAATGCTTCCTCCAGTTTCTCAATATCCACAGGTTTAGAGATATGGCTGTTCATGCCAGCCTCCTCCGCCTTTCGGATATCATCTGCAAAAGCATCCGCCGTCATTGCTACAATGGGAATTGCTTCCAAATCTTTCCTGCCAGAAGCGCGGATTGTCTTGGTCGCTTCATAGCCATTCATAACAGGCATCTGGATATCCATAAAAATCAGATCATAATACCCCGGATCCTTCGCCAGCACACTGTCAACCGCAAGCTGTCCATTCATGGCTGTGTCCACCTGAATTCCCACAATATTTAAAAGCTCTTTTGCCACTTCAATGTTAATCTCATTATCCTCCACAAGCAGAATCCGCTTGCCTGAATAGTCCTGCTGTTGAAACGTATCAAGCGGGGAGACCTCCTCTTCCTCACTGTCTTGTTCCAATACTTCCTTCAATACACGTACCAGTCGAGACTTAAACAACGGCTTTCCTATAAAGGCATCTACGCCCGCCTCCATCGCCTCTGTTTCAATATCTGCCCAATCATAAGCAGATAGAATAACAATTGAAATATGGTCGCCCATCATTTTTCGAATTTCTTTAGCTGTCTCCAGTCCATCCTTATGAGGCATCTTCCAGTCAAGTATCACTATGGAGAACGGTCTTTCCTCCTTTGTCTCCTTGATCCGCTCTATCGCTTCATCACCATCATGCACAGCCTCTGCAGACATTCCCAAGCTTTTAATAATCTCACATGCGCTCTCACAGGCATCCTTTTCGTCATCCACCACCAGTACCGGAAGGTTTGAATAAGGTGCAAAATCTGCCTCTGTACTATCGTCCAGTTTCAAGTATATGGTAACAACAAACTTCGAACCTTTGCCCAGCTCACTTTCAACTTTAATATCACCATTCATCATGCGGGCAATGCTGACCGCAATTGACATGCCAAGACCCGTCCCCTCGATCTTGCCGATACGCGAATCCGCAGCCCGGGAAAACGGCTCAAAAATGGTCTTGATAAAGTCCTCTGTCATACCGATGCCAGTGTCTTCAAAAGTAAACATGTAATAGCCGCTTCCCACAACGTGAGATTCTTTTTCTTCTATTTGAATGCTTATCTTACCCCCGGATGGCGTAAACTTAACCGCATTGCCCATAATATTCATAAATATCTGCTGCAGATGCTGTTCATCGCCAACTACATTCTCATGCTCAAGTTTGGCAATTCCGGCATTAAATTGAATCCCCTTGGTCTCCATCTGTGTGCGGAACACGGTGAGCAGACTCTCGATCGTATCAGACAGGTTGAAAGCGTCTTCTGTGAGACTGACTTTCCCGCTCTCGATCCGGCTCATATCCAACACTTCGTTAATCAATCCGAGAAGATGTTTCCCTGAAATCTTAATCTTCTCCAAAGCATCCTGTACACGCTCTTTCTCATCAATATGCATCTGTGCAATAGAAGTCATACCCAGAATAGCATTCATGGGAGTACGAATATCGTGGCTCATTCTCGAAAGGAAATCGCTCTTAGCATGATTAGCCGCCTCCGCCCGCTCCACAGCCAGCGCAAGCATTTCTCTCTGTTCCTCCTCCCGGCTGATGACATCGTCTATATTGCGGACAGCCAAGGTGACCGCTGTCAGCACACCATTTTCTCTCTCAGCTGTGGTGACAGCGATGGAACACCATTCATATTCTTTTCCATCAGGCCTTTGTCTCCTAAACTGCTGCTCCATGTGATCTTTTTCAGCAAGCTGTCCTTGAATATTGGACAGCTTTAGAAATTCTCTCACCTGTTCGAGGTCTTCCTTCATCACGACATTTTCATTAATCAGGATAGCCATTTTTTCAATATAATCCCCGCGGATCGTCTTTCCTTCATTGCGAGGATAAACCAGCTCACAAATGTTCGTTTTCATATCTATATAATAGATCGAACGGCAGGCACGCGCCATACCGTCCATGGCATTTCGATAGATTCTTGTCTGCTCAGCCATCTTATCATGTTCTTCAATCAATTCTTGATTGTGTTTCTGATTTCCATACTCTCGTACAATCTGGAAAAAAAAGACGGCGGCTCCAAGAATGATGAGCACAATACATATGTAGCTAAAGGTATCAGCCCCGGAGAAGATCTGATCTCTCGGTATTGTCAGGATTCCAGTCCATCCATTATCCATGTGGTGAAAATAGACATTACGAACTATACCATCCGCCGGTGTCACATTTTCTAACACACGCTTTCCCTCTTCGTAACCTGCGTCCTCAATATAGCCATCCACCAATGCCTGAAAACCATCCCGCTCATAGTCCCAGCAGGATTTATAGTAAAGAAGCTGCCCTTTCCGTCCAACCAGATAATAGGAAGTGTCCTTTGGCAGCACCATATTTTCATTATTTTTTTCAAAACAGGATGGTTTCAGGTCAATAGCTAAAAAGCTTCCCGTCGCTGGAACTGCTTTGCACATTGTAACAACAGAAAGCCCGGTATACTCATCTGTATATGCTGATGAAATATAAATATCTCCTTCTGCGGCAAGCGCCCCGCGATAATATTCTGTATCGTTGGTATTGTAATCCGTCATTGCCTCAATATTCGGATCATTCGATATCATCGAACCGTCAGAAGTTCTGCCATAGATCTGGACGTTATCACTGCCATACATATCTGTCAAAGCATTCATAAAAGGATACAGGCCCTCTCTCAGCTCCTCGACTAAGACCCCTGCTCCTTCTCTCTCCTCGATATAGTTCACACCGATATTCAGAATGGCCTCGCACGTACGGATATAGTCCTCCTCCGCCGCAGTATAATTCTCCACCAACGTCAATCCCATTTGATTGGTATTATCCAACAAAGTTCGGTTTATAATATTGGTGCAGAGCACAACAATAAAAAAGAAGGCCCCCAAAACAACAATATTATTCCTCATCTTTCTGAATAGCTGTATTTTTTTATTTTTTTCCATTGTTATCGAAGCCTTTCTCTACAAACAGCTTCCTCAGAAGCAAAATGAAATAAGTACACACATAATATATTCTACCAATAAAAGCCTAAAAGTCAATACTCTCAGGCCCTCTCACGTTACCAGAATGTACTACTTGAAAAAATAGATCGGCCGCTTATTTTCTACTTGTATATTGGTTCTTTTTATATTAAAATAAAGATGTGGTAAGTTGATAAGATTTTATCAATTACGTATATTCTTATAAAACAAGGAGGATATTGTCATGGCGTATGTAATCAGTGATGCTTGTGTCGCATGTGGTGCATGCGAAAGTCAGTGCCCGGTAGGCGCAATCAGCATGGGGGATGGCAAGTTTGAAATTGATCCCGCAAAGTGTATCGACTGTGGTTCCTGTGCAGGCACTTGCCCAACAGGTGCTATCTCTCAGGGTTAATCTCTGATCCAGATGAATTATTGAAAGAACCGTACCCCTATTTAGGGGAAATCGGTTCTTTCTTTTTTCCTCGGCCAAACCTTTCGCGCGGCTGACGTCTCTGACTGATCATCTCATCAATTTTGCGATAATGTTCCTCATCACGTTTTCTCCGTTCTTCGTCCCGCTCTTCCTGCTGCCGAAACTGATAGTCCAACTCTTTCAGAATACTCTCCTTGATCTCTGCACACATTTCTTTATTTGCGTTCTTCACTGCATCCGTTACCATATGTTGTAAAAGATACTGAAGACGTTTCGCCTTGTTTTCCTTATCGGAATCAATGGGCTCCTCGTACTGCTTCAGTTCCTCCTCTGGCATTTCCAGAACTGTCTCTTTTCCTTTTGACATTGTGACCATATACTTCTTCGCCTTCTTCATAACCATATCCTCCACCTTCGCCTGTACCATTTCTTTTTCTGAAGCATTCACATGCAAATCTTTTATGTCGGTGTCAACCGTTTCTGTATCTGCTTTCATCTCACTGCCATCTTCAGTATCTGTCTCTCCTGTTCTCATCGTGCTTTCCTCCACAGCTTCTCCTGTGGTAAAACTGCTGCTGCCATGAAGAACCAGTCGTATAGCTTTCAACTGTAATCCCTGTTCTTTAAGTTCCTTGATTCGACATAAGGTTTCTATGTCTTTTCCTGTATAATATCGATGCCCCATTTCGTTTCGCCCAATGGTGAGATTAAGCTCGTCCTCCCAGTAGCGGAGCACATGAGGCTCCACATCCACTTTTTTTGAAGCTTCTGAGATATAATAAATAGTATTTTCCATCAAAATTTCTCCTTTCTTGCCGTGCTAACAATCGAGTAGAGAAGATTTCTCTTCCTCCGCCCGCCGCGCCGGGCACCCGTCAGCTTGCTGACAAGTTTCAATAGGATGCCCGTGTGCATAAGCAAAAAGAGACGCACCTATCGAGGCCGTCTCTTTTGTATAATCATATTCATTTAATTTCGCCGCTCGCAAAACTCGCCTCCATACTATTTCGCCAAGTTCGCAAATTTTGTAAAATCCGGCAGCCAGACAAGCTCCACGGTTCCAATCGGACCGTTTCTTTGTTTCGCAATAATAATCTCCGCAATACCTTTCTTTTCTGTATCTTTGTTGTAATAATCGTCCCGGTAAATAAACATAACCACATCTGCGTCCTGCTCGATAGCACCCGATTCACGAAGATCTGACAGCATAGGCCTGTGGTCGGGCCGTTGTTCCACGGCACGTGATAACTGTGAGAGTGCTATCACTGGCACATGCAGCTCTCTGGCAAGCGCCTTCAACGACCGGGAAATGTCAGAAATCTCTTGCTGTCTTGAGTCAGTGGAGCGGCCGCTTCCTGACATCAGCTGCAGGTAATCAATAATAACCATTTCCAGATTGTGTTCCAGCTTATACCTGCGGCATTTGGAACGAAGCTCCGAAACACTAATACCCGGCGTATCATCGATAATCAAATTGGACTTACCGATCTGCGCCGCACTCTCAATCAATTTCTCCCACTCCGCATCGGAGAGATTTCCTGTTCGAAGATGCTGGGAATCCACCTTCGCCTCCATGGAAAAAAGACGATTCACTAGCTGTTCCTTGGACATCTCCAAACTGAATATCGCCACAGTTTTGTTCTGCTTGAAAGCTGCATACTCAGCCACATTTAAGACAAAAGCAGTCTTTCCCATAGAAGGTCTCGCCGCCACCAAGATCAGATCTGAAGGCTGCATACCAGAAGTCTTATAGTCCAAATCAAGGAAACCTGTGGGCACACCAGTGACGTTTCCTTTATTATGGGATGCCCTCTCGATGTTGTCCATGACATCCATCACAATTTGTCGGATGGGAACAAACTCGTCGCTGCCCCGCCGCTGGACCAAATCAAAGACCTTCTTTTCCGTGTCTTCCAGAATGGTTTCCAAACTCTCCCTGCCGACGTAACAATCGTTGGCAATCTCTTCATTCAAACGAATCAGCCGGCGAAGTACTGCCTTATCGGCCACAATTCCCGCATAATATTTCACATTCGCCGAGGTGGGAACCGCCGCCACCAAATCCCTGATGAACTCCGGACTGCTAACCTCCGGAGGCACATCCTTTTCCCGGAGCCGTTCTTGCAAAGTCACCAGATCTACGGGCTTTCCCTCGTCGTTCAGCTCCACCATCGAATCAAACAATACACCATACTGTTTATTATAAAAGTCCTCTCCCAGCACAATTTCCGAAGCTGCTACAATGGCATCCCTGTCCATAATCATGGCACCAACCACAGACTGCTCCGCCTCCATGCTGTGAGGCAGTATTCTCTTTAATAACGCTTCCTCTGCCAAGGTTTATCCCTCAATTACCTTTACCTTTAATGATCCTGTCACCTTTGGATGGAGCTTCACTCCCACCTCATATACGCCAAGTGCCTTAATAGACTCGGGAAGTTGTATCTTCTTCTTATCCAGATCCAAGCCACATTGTTCCTTCGCCGCTGCAGCAATCTCTTTGGAAGAAACAGAGCCAAATGTTTTGCCTCCCTCTCCGGATTTGATCCTGAGAGTCACCTCTTTTGTCTCCAATACACTGGCAAGCTCTTTTGCCGCTTCCAGTTGTTCTTTCGCCACTTTTTCCTCATTTGCTTTCTGAAGCTTTAAATCATTTTTATTTTTGGAATTGGCTTCCACCCCCAGTTTCTTTGGCAATACAAAGTTTCTCGCATAACCATCACTGATTGTCACAATATCGCCCTTTTTCCCGAGCGTCTTTACATCTTCCAGTAAAATAACCTGCATAATCTGCCTCTCCTCCTCCTTCGTTTTATACAATTTGCAGAGAATACGTTCTTTGCATTCTCTGGAATTTGCAATGTAATCGAACCAACTGCACGGCAGCTTACTCGGCGTCCAGCTCTCCCTCTTCAATCATAATATCAAGAGTCCTCTTAATGCTCTCAATCCCCTCTTCAATAGTGCCGTTCTCCAGCTGCACCCCGGCCATATTCAAATGACCGCCGCCACCCATTCTCTCCATAATCACCTGCACATTCACTTCATCAATAGAGCGAGCGCTGATATAGATAATTCCGTTATATTTTGTAAGGATAAAGCTGGCCCGTATGCCTTTGATATTGAGTAGTTCATTGGCCGCCTGCGCACCCACTACAGTGGGACTCGCCACATCCTCGCCTGTACATACTGAGATGGCATAGAAATGC
Organism: Lachnospiraceae bacterium UBA7060; assembly: GCA_002493835.1. Classification (GTDB taxonomy): domain Bacteria; phylum Bacillota; class Clostridia; order Lachnospirales; family Lachnospiraceae; genus UBA3282. The sequence continues at coordinate 17,043 of DLAA01000103.1, forward strand.
CTGTAAATCTCTGCTTGGCTGACTGCGTCCGCCTTCGCCTTGTACTCCGCCGCATCATCTCTGAACAGCTTTCTGACCCGTGTCACATCTGCACCGTTTCTGCGCAGAAATGCGGCCGCTTCGAAAGTCCGCACGCCTGTCTTTGTCATAAAGTTATTTGTATCTATCATAATGCCTGAATACATGCAGTCCGCTTCCTCGGACCGAAGCTTTACATCGTCACTGATATACTGCAAAATTTCAGACACCATCTCGCAGGCCGAGGAAGCATACGCTTCTATATAGGAAAGTGTCGCATTTTCAATAACCTCTGTCCCCTGTCTGTGGTGATCCAACACCACGATGGATTTACATCGTTTGAGAAGCTCCGGGCATTCTGTAATGCTTGGTTTATTGACATCCACCACCACAAGAACCGAATTGCCGCCAACCCGCTCAAGAGCCTCCTGACTTCCTATAATCATATCCTCTGCATAATCGTCACTATTTCTGAACATCTCCACCATAGGCTGCATACTGGAAGTGATATCATTTAGGACGACGTGCGCCTTCTTGTTAAGAGTTTCCGCAATTCGGTAGATGCCTACTGATGCACCAAAACTGTCCACATCACCCATGCGGTGCCCCATAACATAGACCTCATCCTTAACAGAAATAATTTCACGCAGAGCGTGGGCCTTGACACGTGCCTTGACACGGGTACTTTTTTCCATCTGCTGGCTCTTGCCGCCGTAATAGCTTACATTTTCCGGCACCTTAACCACCGCCTGATCTCCGCCGCGGCCCAGGGCAATATCAATAGCATTTCTTGCGAACTCGTAATTTTGAGCATAGGATAAGCCATTTAAACCCATGCCAATACTGATTGTAACCGCCATATCATTGCCAATATTAACAGTTTTTACATCTTCCAAAATATCAAACCGGCTCTCCTGCAGGTGCGTTGCAGCCTCCTTACGCAGAATTACCAAATATTTGTCCTTTTCCAACTTTTTACAAATACCGTCCAGAGCAGCAATATACTTATTTACTTTACGATCTATCAGCGCAATTAGCAGAGAACGCCTGACTTCCTCCACGCTCTCCAGCGCCTCCTCATAATTGTCCAGATAAATCAGTGCAACCGCCAAAGACTGGTCGTCCACTTCCTTCAATGCAATCTGCAGAGCTGTCTCATCAAAAAGATAAAGTGCAACAAGATACCCCTCGTACCCCTTCGCTTCGATAATATCGCTATTTTCTGCCATTTCCTTCAAGGAAATCTTTTTCAACTTCACAACATAATTTCCGTTTTCAAAATCCATCTGCAGCTCCACCGCATCCTCACCATTCTGTCCCGGGAGCTTGTCCTTTGTAATGGATGGGAAAAGAGTGGTAACCGACTTTCGATACCCTTTCTCCTGATGTGTCAGCCGCTCAAAGGCAATATTCGTCCATATGATCTTGCCAGAATCATCAAGAAGCGCGTGGGGAAGCTCCAAATCGCGCAGAAGCCTTCGTTGAATCTGCCCATACTGGGTTGCAAAGCTAATCAGTTCATTCATGATGACTGGTTTGTTATAAAACATCATCGACAGTGCGATCGCAAAGTAGAAAATCAAAAAGGCGGTCAATATAAGCCCTGCCCGGTAATCCAGCATATAAATCAGAATATCCACCACTGCGAGCAAAAATCCCATATAGAAGGAGGACTGTAAATACGCCTTCATCCTCCCCTTTAACTTTACCGTATTTTTCATCTTTTCCTCTATTCCAAAGTATTCACAGTGAAAATCATACCGTAATAAGTATAACATTTTTTGCCAAACGCCGCCACATCAATATGTAGAGTTTTTTCGCGGTAAAGTGACAGAATATAGTGCACCCCTGCGACTGAGCAGGGAAGATTTATCTCCCCCGTGCGCCGCTTCAGCGGCATACTTTCCCTGCACGGACCTGCACATACAAAGAACCGGACACTTGACGCGCCCGGTTCCTTTATATGACTAATCCTGTACGTAAGGCATTAAAGCCAGATGTCTTGCACGCTTGATCGCTACTGTGAGCGCTCTCTGATGCTTTGCACAATTTCCGGTGATTCTTCTGGGAAGAATCTTTCCTCTCTCAGAAATATATCTGCGAAGCTTATTGCTGTCCTTGTAATCGATCACATTATCCTTACCGCAGAACACGCAGACTTTCTTCCTTCTGCGTATGCCTCCCTTTTTCTTAGGGAAATCCGGCCTGTCAGTTTTATTGAATGCCATTGTAATAACCTCCAATCCCGCGCCCTAGCGCCTTATTTCAGAATTTAATTATAATTGCGACAATGCTAAATTATAAATGAGAATGCAAATATTTAATTGAACGGCAGTTCCTCATCTATTCCATCGGGTATGTTCATAAAGCCATCCCCCGCAGACATCGGTGCGCCTCCCATCGTATTTGCTGGCATATATCCATCGTTTCCTACTGGGGAAGCGTTCTTGCTCTCTGCAAACTCATGATCTTCTACGACCACATCTGTAGTGTATACACGGACACCATCCTTGTTTGTGTAGCTTCCCGTCTGTATACGTCCTGTAACTGCGATCTTTGTGCCTTTATGAAGATACTTTTCGGCAAATTCACCTGCTCTCCCGAAAGCCACGCAGTTGATAAAATCTGCCGTCTGTCCATCGTTATTGCGATTAAACCTGCGGTCCACCGCCAGCGTATATCTGGCTACCGCCGTCGCATTCTCCCCCTGAGAATATCTAACTTCAGGGTCTCTCGTCAAACGTCCCATCAATATAACTCTATTCATTAAGAATACCTCTTTCTATTTCTCGTCCTGTCTGACGCAAAGGTATCTGATGACGTTATCCATGATGCGGATACGGCTCTCAATCTCACCGGGAGCAGTGCTCTCAGCCTCAAACCGGATAAAGTAATAAAAAGCCTCTTTCATCTTCTGTACTTCGTATGCGAGTCTCTTCTTACCCCAGTCGTCAACTTCTGTGATCTGTCCGCCGAATCTCTCCACTAAGGCTTTCACCTTCTCCAGCGTAGCGGCACGCTCGTCATCTTCAATCTTAGCAGTGACAACAACGGCTAACTCATACTTGTTCATGCTTCTCTACCTCCTTTTGGTCTCTGGCCCCTTCTTCATACCAGGAAGGAGCAAGGATGTATGGCTTTTCGCCAAAATTAATATATCACGGGTATTTATGATAACACAGTCCGGAAAAATATGCAAGGATTTTCGAACACCCTTCCACCCTTAAAAATGCTTTGTATTTATTGTGGAAACAAAAACTATCAAAAATGGAAACCGTTATTTGCGGGTAATCCCACGCACATTCTTCTCCACTTTAGGGCGCGGAATCATAATTTGATGCCCGCATCCCACACACTTTAATCGAAAATCCGCTCCGATGCGCAGCACCTTCCACTCCAGAGAACCGCACGGATGCTGCTTTTTCATCTTTAAAATATCCCCGACCTGAATATCCATATCTGACTCCCAAAATTCACACTAATCGAGTTGCGAAAATATCTCCCCGATACTTCCCTGCACCACGAGATCTGCTATCCCGTCCCTGGCTGTCGGCGTCTTATTCACAAGCACAAGTTTATTACCATTATAGTAATCCAAAAGTCCAGCTGCGGGATATACTGCCAAAGAAGTGCCGCCCACAATCAGTACTTCTGCCTCGCTGATTGCACGTATCGCTCCCTTAAGGGTTTCTTGGTCAAGCCCCTCCTCATAGAGAACCACATCAGGCTTGATAGAACCGCCGCAGCTGCATTTTGGCACGCCCTCCGAATCTGCAATATAATTCACATCATAGAACTTATGGCAGGACTCACAGAAATTGCGCAAAACAGAGCCGTGAAGCTCATATACCTTTTCACTGCCGGCCGCCTGATGCAGGCCATCGATATTCTGGGTCACTACCGCCTTGAGCTTGCCCTCCCGTTCCCACTGTGCAAGTTTCAAGTGAGCCGCATTCGGCTTCGCATCAAGGCACAACATCTTATTTCGGTAAAAGCGGTAAAACTCCTCCGTATTTCTTCTGTAAAAAGTATGACTCAATATGGTTTCCGGAGGATAATCATACTGTTGATTATAAAGACCGTCCACACTCCGAAAATCCGGGATACCGCTCTCTGTGGACACACCCGCACCCCCAAAAAAGACAATATTATCCGATTCGTTTACCCACTTTCTCAACTGTTCGATCTGGTTCATAACCGTGCCTCCTTCCCCAGCTCCAATCGGTTCACCGCAGAAAAGATCGCACGCACGGAAGCTCTAGTGATATTCGAACTGACGCCCACGCCGTAAGTCACTCTGCCGCTCTCCGCATCGAGCAGATGAATATAAGCCGCCGCCTGAGAATTGGAACCGCTCTGAAGTGCGTGCTCCTCGTAGTCCAGTATCTTGATAGAAATATTCAGCTCCTCCTGCAGGCCGCGTTTGACCGCGTCAATTGGGCCATTGCCTACCGCCTCAAAGCGCTTCTCTTTACCTTCATCCGTGTATATTACCGTCACTTTGGTATCGAACTCGGATTTGACCTCATCACTTAAATCATCCACTCGGAGCTTTCTGAAATGAATGGGCTCTTTCTTCATCAAATACTCCTGACGGAAACTCTCCATAATCTGATCAGGACTCACCTCGCCCTGCTTCTCAGAGATAGCCTGAATCACATTGGCAAACTCTCTGTGCATGCCCTTAGGCAGCTTGAATCCAAAATAAGTATCCATCACAAAAGCGACACCGCCTTTGCCGGACTGGGAATTAATGCGCACAATAGGTTCGTACTCCCTGCCGATATCTGCGGGATCAATAGGCAGATAAGGAACCTCCCAATATTCATTATTTCGCTCCTTCATCGCCTTTGTCCCTTTGTTGATGGCATCCTGATGGGAACCGGAAAAAGCGGTAAATACCAGTTTACCTGCATAAGGGTGTCTGGGATGTACTGGTAACTTACAGCATCTCTCATAGATTTCGATACTCTCATTTACATGCTCGATGGCAAGCTTCGGATCAATACCCTGAGAAAACATATTATAAGCAATATTCAGAATATCCACATTTCCGGTACGCTCACCATTGCCAAAGAGAGTGCCTTCCACACGATCCGCCCCCGCAAGCAGGGCAAGCTCTGCCGTGGCGACGCCCGTCCCCCTGTCATTGTGGGGATGGACACTTAAGATAATACTCTCTCTGTTTTCCAGATGCTTATTCATCCACTCAATGCGGTCAGCAAACACATTCGGTGTAGTCATCTCCACCGTGGAAGGCAGATTAATAATCATGGGATTTTCTTTCGTCGGCCCCCACTCTCTCTGCACGGCATTGCAGACTTCAAGGGCATAATCCAGCTCAGTACCTGTAAAGCTTTCGGGAGAGTATTCAAAAATAATTCTGCCCGGGAATTTTGCCGCGTGACGTTTCACCATTTTAGTGCCCTCTACGGCAATATTGGTGATCTCCTCTCGGTTCATGTTGAAAACTACATCCCTCTGCAAAGTAGAGGTTGAGTTATAAATATGTACAATCGCCTGTTTACAGCCCTCAATCGCCTCGAAGGTGCGTTCCAAGAGTTCCTCCCGGCACTGCGTCAGAACCTGTACTACCACATCATCCGGAATCAGCTTCCTGTCCACAAGCTGTCTCAAGAAATCAAACTCAATCTGACTGGCTGCGGGAAACCCAATCTCGATCTCCTTAAACCCGAGCTTAATCAAGTAATTAAAAAACTCTATTTTTTCCGAAACTACCATGGGATCTATCAAAGCCTGATTGCCGTCCCTCAAATCCACACTGCACCAAATGGGCGCCTTCTCAATCTGCCTATTCGGCCACTCTCTCTCCGGATAATCCACTACTGGATTTCTGCGATACCTTTTATAATTCAACATATGTTTTCCCTCCTCTACAAAAAGACCCGCTGAATTACAGCGGGTCTGGTTCGATTTGTGACATTATTCTCCAAGACCACTCTCAATCGCATTTACAAGCGTTTTCAGAGCTTCCTCCTCATCCTCACCATCACAAACAAACTCAATTTCATCGCCACACTTAACACATGCTCCGAGCACGCTCAGAACACTCTTGGCGTTCGCTGTATTTTCACGAAACGTAAAGGTTATCAGTGATTTAAACTGCATCGCTTCCTTACATAGAATGCCTGCAGGCCTCAGATGTAGCCCTGTCGGGTTTTTGATGACTACTTTTTGACTTACCATAGCCTATTCCTCTTTCTTATTTCCGGCGCATGTCATCGCAGTAATCTGCTTTGGCATGGCGGTTAGTATGAGTATACCACTTTTTCATGCTTATCTCAAGCTTTATAACATAATATTCTGTATTAGTTCCGCCAGCTTTTGGGCCTCCGCCATGATAACTTTCTGATCCTTGCCTTCAATCATAACCCTTACAAGAGGTTCCGTGCCGGAAGGACGAATCAGCACGCGGCCTTCTCCTGCGAACTTCTTATCCAGAGCAGCGATAGCCTCCGCAATCTCCGGATAATCCATAAAGTTTTCCTTCTTGTGGTTGGGTACCTTAGCACCCACGAGCGCCTGTGGCATCACCTCCATAATAGAAGCGAGCTCAGAGAGCGGCTTCCCGGTCTCAACAACCACCTGTAACAGGTGTAAAGCGCTTAAAAGGCCGTCTCCCGTTGTATTTTCATCCAAAAAAATCACATGGCCAGACTGTTCGCCACCCAAACTTGCGCTAATCTCACGCATACGTTCCAACACATAGCGGTCTCCCACCTTGGTCTGCTCAATCTTAATGCCGTTCTTTTCGCCCATCAAGAAAAACCCAAGATTGCTCATGACAGTGGCTACGATCGTGTTTTTGTTCAACTTCCCCTGGGCTTTCATGTGGTTTCCAACAATAGCCATGATCTGGTCGCCGTTCACAATATGACCCAGCTCATCCACCGCCAGCAGTCTGTCCGCATCGCCATCAAAAGCAAGACCTAAATGGGCTTTCTCATAAACTACTCTCGCCTGCAGTTCTTCCATATGAGTGGAACCACAGTTGGCATTGATATTAGTGCCGTCAGGATTGTTGTGGATCGCTACAACTTCTGCCCCCAGCTCCTTCATCGTCTCAACGGAAGTGTAAAAGGAAGCGCCCTCGGCGCAGTCCAGCACAATCTTCATACCGGTCAGATCCACGTTTACAGCCTTCATCGCATGATTGATGTATTCCTCTCTGGCATCCGTACGGTACTTGATCTTACCTACGCTTGCCCCGGTTGGGAACTTAACACCCTGCATATCGCTCTTTATCAGCTCTTCTATTTCATCTTCCAGAGAATCGGGAAGCTTATAGCCATCCCCGTCAAAAAATTTAATGCCGTTAAATTCCACAGTATTATGTGATGCGGAGATCACAACTCCTGCGTCCACCTTATACTTTCTGGTCAAATAAGCTACCGCCGGTGTTGGAACTACACCCACATACACTGCATTTGCTCCAACAGAACATACACCGGCCATCAAGGCATTAGCCAGCATATCCCCAGAGATTCTCGTGTCGCATCCCACCATAAGCGTGGGTTTATGCGCGTTTTCCCTGGTAAGAACATAAGCGCCTGCCTGCCCCAGCTGCATAGCCAAAAGCGGAGACAATTCCTCATTCGCTATTCCACGGACACCGTCCGTGCCAAACAATCTGCTCATATACACCTCCATGTTTTGCAAAGAATGCACGTTGTCCGGCATTCTTCCATATAAAATTCTTTCTAGCAATCATTCCTCATTGTCAGCCAGAATATGTACCCGCACTTCTGTAATACTGCTCTGTCTGACATTTTTTCCTTCCACTACAGCGTTTACGGGCATCCAATAGCTGCCTTCGACAACTTCCTCCAGCCCCTCACTGGACTTCCACGATTTCAAGTCCACTACGGCCGAAATCTCTTCTGACGTAAGCTCATTCAAAGCCGCCTGCAGTCCGGAGAACATGAGACTGCACTCATTAGCGGGCTCTGTGATAACAGCCTGATAACCTGCAGGAAGACCGTCAAACCGAATCTGTCCCACAGGAATCCGTATAGACCGTTCCCGCTCTGCCTCAATCTTTGCAGTAACATTGATTCTCCCTACGAAGTTATCCTCCACTAATGACACACCGTCTGGCAGATACTCATTGATATCCACAAGCACCGTTACATCCTCAGTAGCGCCCGTCACATCCAAAACACCCTGTGGTATCTCAATGGCATCTACGTTTTCCAAAATTTTTGATCTGGCCGCCACTCTTGCGCTTGCTTTGCTGAATGTAACTTCACCCGTAAACTGATACCCATCTGCAGGCGTACCTGTCACCTCACATACAAAGGGCACCGTCCTATACTCCAGAATCTCCACGCTCACTCGTACCTTTGAAATATTTTTCTCAATATTTTCAGCGGTAATCTCTTCCCCTGCATCATTGTAGAGACGAACGTCACAGTCTGTGCTGATATTGCTTGCAAAACCGGAAATATCCACCTCCGCCTGTGCCTTGCTGACCTGTGAGATGATAGACTGGGGACCGGAAATTCGGATCAAATTTTGATCTGAACTGACGCTTCCCACCATATAACCCTCGCGCACCTCGCCTGTGGTAACAGATTTCAAAGCCAAATTACGGATCTGTTTTTCCTCAATGCTCAGTCGCACACTGTCAATATTACCGCGTATACTGTCCAGCTTATCACTGTACTTATTCGTAGAAAGCTTGATAGGCACGGTATCTACACTGGTCAAATCGTTGATGTCCGCCTCCGCCACAATGTTACTCTTATCCAGAGAATCTATAATGGAGCGCGGGGCAGATATCGTAACCACATCGATCATGTCCGTGCCATTCAACACCTCATAGACCTGCCCTCTATCTGTGATCAGATTCGCGTTTTTGATAGAGACGGGCACATCCAGCACACGGTAGGTTGCAAGGGGGTCATTTATATTAGTGACAACCAACCAGAGAACCGCCGCACAAAGGAAGGACGCGATCTTTAAACCCCAGTTCTGGGTAAGCCTACTCTTCATCCTTAACGCCTGCCTTTCCTATGCTCTTGCCTTTCCAACGCCTGCGCTTTTTTTCCTCCACCGGCTTATCCTGGATCTCAAAAAGCCTTTCCTTTAATCGCGCCGCGTCCAAACTGCGTTCCAGTACGCCGCCATAAGCAACGCTGATCTTACCCGTCTCCTCAGAGACGATCACAGTCAGGGAATCTGTCACTTCTGAAATACCCACGCCTGCCCTGTGTCTGGTGCCAAGCTCCTTGCTAAGCGCCATATTATCAGATAAAGGCAGATAGCAAGTGGCGGACACGATCCTGTTTCCGCGGACAATCACCGCACCGTCGTGCAGAGGCGTATTGTGTTCGAAAATATTGATGAGAAGCTGGCTTGATATAATGCCGTCCACATCGATACCCGTTCTCTCGTATTCTTTGAGGGACTGCTCATGCTCAATCACGATCAGTGCACCTGTCTTTACCTTTCCCATTTCCACGGAAGCTTTTACAATCTCATTGACGGTACGGTCCGAAAAGCGCCCGTCTTCCCGTTTGTTCGAGTCTAAAAGAGAAACAAAAAAGTTTTTGCGCCCAAGCTCCTCCAAAGCTGCCCTAAGCTCCGGCTGCAAAACCACTACAAAAGCAGTTGCCGCAATACTGATAATATTCGGTACGATCCAGAGAATGGTATTCATTTTACATAGAGCAGCAATCACTATGAAAATCATGATTACTATAACGCCCTTTAGCAGCGCCCAGGCCCTGGTATTCTTGATCCATACCAAAATATGATAGGCCACAAAGGTCAAAATAGCGATCTCCGCCACATCATTCCAATGGATAGTCGGCATATGCAGCCTTGCGAGATAGACGCCGATCCAGCTATTCAATTGTTCCATCTCTTATCACCTGCCCTCTGTAACATTATCGTCCTTAATGATGTACCTGCCGGGAATTTCTTGTCTGCCCGGATCTGGCAGAACTTATCTGCTTTACTTTCTTCTCCGGTTTTGCCACGGTAACCTTAGGTACCGCCTTCACATAATAATAGTATTCATCGTCTTCAAACTGAACCTTTTCCGTTCGACTGTAATCTACATAAAACACAAAGAACTGTAAAATCAGTGCCAAAAGAAAGGATATCACTGTCCCCAAAATCACGCTTATAAGGGATTCATTGATATCAAAAATCAGATCTCCTACCAAAAGTACCATAATGTTCACCACAGCACCTGCCGTCATAGCGATGGTCCACGCATAGTCCACGCTCATACGCCGTAAGAGATACACCACGATTACAGTAGCAACAAATGCCGCAATAGTCACCACCATCTCCCTGTTTTGAATCAGGCCGTCAATAATAAACCTGAATCTGGCCGCTGTCTCCTCATCCGCCATGGCTGCAATTACTGTCGTATTCTGTGACACATAGTGAAGCATGTAATAGACAATCACGCCGCAGGCCACAGATACAGCCGACGCGGGTGTCCCGATCAAGCCCATGGAGATGGGAATGATATAGGGAATCCGCATAAGAAAGCAGATCGGTAAAAGCACCACTACCAGCGTATCCTTGGGGGAAAACCGCAAATATAATAAAAATAGCAAAAGAAAGCCAGCGCCGATCACCGCTGCGCACTCAAGGCTGAAGGTATAAAGATGCAGCAGTACAAAAACCGCTCCCATCAAAGCGATAAAATTCATCGGCATGAAAGAGCACATAAGCGCCACAATCAGCACTACCGTCATCCTCTCAATGCTCTCCATATATCCCAGGCGGGAATTGATTAAAACCAGCGTAATAAATGCCAAAATAAACTTCAAAAGGGGCGTTATGTACACCTCGTATTTGCTGTATATTGTCAACAGCGCCTGTTTGATAACCAGTAAAGTTGTCATGTAAATTAGTCCTTATATTGTCCGTTCTTCTCGCTCTTGTACATGGAAGAAAGACGCTGCAGATTCATATGATATGCTCGCAGGCTCTTCCTTGCGCGACTATATTTTACAGAGTAAACCACATAAGAAATGACAGCGTAAACACTCACTGTTCCCAAATAAAAGAACAGTACATTTTTAGCGAATTCCAAAAGATCCATCTTATAGATCTTCGTCATAAAAATTTCAAAATCATAAAAAATGTACATGGCAAAAACCACTACAAATGCGATGGTTGCACTTATAATGGATTTAAGCACCTGCCAGCCTATATAGTCGCTCCGAAAGAAACTGCCGATGGCAAGATTTCTTTTCCCCTCGTTTGCTTCGTAGGAGGCCATCTTGGTCATCAGAACAACTCTCTCTCCATTTAACATATGCCTCTCCAGCTTCCAAAATGCACGTCAGTTCAAGAACCGCATTTTCGGATTCTCCCTTGTATCTTTTTTCTTTTGCAGCTTGGGGGCTTCCGGTTTCTTGATACTGCTGTTCAATTCACTCGCCATCGAGTTCTTGCATTTACTGCAGAAACGTCCCGTCATGATAGGCGCACCACAATTTTCACAAGTGAGCGTAATGCCGGATTCTGCGGAAAGCTCCAGTCTTTCCTCCCTGAGCCACTGGTGGATTTGGTTCGTGGAAACATCACATGCCTCCGCTACCTGAGGAATGGATGCATGACCATTATCCTGAATATATTTCTTAACCTCCTGAAACTTCTCTTCCATCTTCTCCCTGCACGCCATACAAATTGGCGGTCCGGAAACATAATTAAAGAGGTTGCCGCACTTTCTACAATTTCTTACATTCATATCTCATCCTCCTTCAAACTATTTTTGCTCATATGCCCCTGCCAACAGCCAAAGTTACAAAATGAATATGTTCTACACCCGCGTTTCTGAGTTCGTGACTCATGGCATCTATGGTACTGCCCGTCGTGTAGATATCATCTATAATTATAATCGTATTTAATTTTACATCATTACGGAGAATTTTGAAAGCCTTTTTCAAATTATTTTGTCTCTCTGCAGCAGGTAAATCTTTCATGGGCACCGTTTTTTTCACTCTCCCAATCCAATCCGCATAGACAGGAATACCGGTAATCCTGGAAAGTTCCTTCGCTAAAACCAGTGCCTGGTTGTAGCCTCTTTTCCTCAATCTGCTTTTGTGAAGAGGTACAGGAACCAAGGCGTCCGCCCGACAGGCCTTTATAAAATTTCCTAAATATTCCGCTATACAAGCGGCATAAAAGGCAGCATACTCCTGCCTGCCGTGATATTTAAAACGTGCCAGGGAATCTGATACGCTTCGATAAGAAAAGAGAGCACGTCCGCTGTCGTAAAGATGGGGGTGGGACAGGCAGTCGCTGCAATATTCCTTTTCGTTCTCTCCGATATATTTGCCACACTTCATACACCGCGGAGGTCCAATATAACGCAAAGCAGACACACATTCCTTACAGATCAAAGCATTCCAAGGTTTGACCGGCTTGTCACAGACAGGACAGCGGCGGGGAAAAAAAAGAGTCTGAAGCGTATTAAGAAATGGAGTCATAAAATTTCCTTTCCTGCAATTTGATCAGAAAAGCCTGTGAAGCGCCGATTTTCCTGGTTGTTAGCGATCATTTCCAAAACAGTGGCACGGCTTCCCAAAATAGTGACACATGCTCTGGCACGGGTAATACCTGTATAGAGCAGATTGCGGTTAAAAAGCATATGCGGTCCTGTCAGGAGGGGCATAATGACTGCAGGATACTCACTGCCCTGTGATTTATGAATGGTTACAGCGTAAGCAGGTTCAATTTCGTCAAGGCCGGAAAAAGGATAAGTGACCCGCCTGTGCTCATCAAACTCCACCACCACCTCTTTCGCATACTCATCAATGGAACGGATAATACCAATGTCTCCATTAAAGACACCCATTCCCTGGTCAATCGGAATGTTATAGCGGCTCACTACCTCCCATGGAAGCTGATAATTATTCTTGATCTGCATCACCTTATCCCCCTCCCGAAAGAGAGTATTGCCTGTCTGACACTCGCGTTTTTTACCATCCGGCGGATTTAGATATCTTTGTAGAATACCATTTAATGTTTCCACCCCCAATTTCCCCTTGCGCATGGGGGTAAGCACTTGGATGTCAAAAGGAGTGGCATCCACATAGCGGGGAAGTTTTTCCAAAATCAACTGAATCATATGCTTATATATGACATTCACGTCATTTCTTTCCAAAAAGAAAAAATCTTTGCTTTTGTTATCGAGAACAGGCTCCTTGCCCGCATGAATCCGGTGGGCATTCAGTACAATATCGCTCTCCTGTGCCTGACGGAAAATTTTCTCCAGTGTCACCGTCTGAAACGCCTGGCTCTTAATCAAATCTGCAAGCACCTGCCCGGGTCCAACAGAAGGCAGCTGGTTTACATCCCCCACCATGATCAACCGTGCGCCCACAGGGATAGCCTTTAACAGAGATTGAAAGAGAAAAATATCTACCATAGACATCTCATCAATAATAATCACGTCGGATTCCAGCGGATTTTCCTCATTACGCTCAAAGTGCGCCGTCTTTCCCTCCAGAGAGGATGCTCCAGAAAGTTCCAGAAGTCTGTGAATCGTACGCGCCTCATAGCCCGTAGCCTCCGACATGCGCTTGGCAGCTCTGCCCGTGGGAGCAGCCAGACTGATATCCATGCCCTGCGTGAGAAAATATCGGATAATGGCATTAATAGTAGTGGTTTTTCCCGTGCCAGGACCACCGGAAAGAATGAATACACCGTTTCGAATACTCTCCAGGACCGAATGCTTCTGCAGGGAATCAAGCCCGATCCCCAGCTCCTTTTCCACTTGATCTATTTTTTTGAGAAGAGCCTCCTCCTCAGCCGGAAGTATCGTCTCTTTGATATTCAGCTCACGGAGCATTCTGGCACAATTACATTCTGCATAATAGAAAAGGGAAGCGTAAACCCTGCGTTGTGCCTCTCCCGGAGCAGGCATCTTAATCACCAGCTTCTTATCCATAGCGAGATTTTGAAGCTGAGGTTCCATCAAGGAAGGCTCAATCCCCAAGAGCTCTCCCGCCTCAGCTAAGAGGCGGTCCGCAGGCAGATAGCAATGTCCCTCGCCTCCCGCCCGCTGTAAAGTATAGAGAAGGCCGCTCCTAATACGGTAGTCAGAATCCGTATGAATACCGATTTTCGCTGCAATTTCATCCGCGATGCGAAAACCAATGCCCTGAATATCCTCTGCCAGCCGGTAGGGATTTTCCTTCATGATGCCATAAAGCCCCATGCCATATGTTTCATAAATGCGAAGCGCCAGTGTATTAGAAATGCCATAGCTCTGCAAAAAGGTCATGGCGTCTCTGGCATCCCGCTTTTCATAAAGGGAAGCGGCAATTTCCCGCGCTTTTTTCATGCTGATTCCCTTTACCTCCGATAAACGCTCCGGTTCCTCCTCGATGATACGGTAAGTGTCCGCACCAAAAGCCTTCACAATCCGTCTGGCCAGAGCCTCCCCCACACCTTTCACTGCGCCGGAAGACAAATATCTCTCCACACTCGCCTCATCACTGGGCGGCAGTATTTTATAATGTTCTATTTTGAACTGTTTCCCATATAGTTGATGCTGGATATACTCGCCCTCAGCCTCAATTGTTTCCCCTTGATCCATGGTTTTAAAAAAGCCCACGCAGGTAAGCTCATCGCCCTGCGTGAGAAGATTTAAGACTGTATATCCATTATCTCTGTTTCGGTAAATTATATGATCGATAAATCCCTTGATTGTTTCCATAGAATGTTATATGAATTATAGACCGTAATTTCTCTTCGCCTGCTCATACAGCATCTGCGCCAGAGAATTGGAACCCTGCGTCGCAGTCTGCTCGGAAATGTTCTGGACAAAAGAATCTTTGAAGTAGTTCACCATATTGGAGGCGTAACCATCCTCTTCATCTCCAAAAAGATCCACTGTTTTCTGCATCTCTTTATAAACCTGCTCCCAAAGATAAGCCTCAAACTGCTTGCAGGCATCGAAAAGAGCATCATTTTCTTTCTTCTTTGCCGCCTGATCAGCATTTGTCAGGTTCTTTTGAATCTGCTCCGCAGCCATGCGGTTTGTATCCGTCATATAATCCGTGTAGGCAGATAAATTAGTAAGGTCATTCATATGTACTATTCTCCTTATATAATATATGAGCCGCGGTTACCTTTTGTGAGCCGTGCCATTCATAAGATGCT
>DLAA01000160.1:0-13860 GCA_002493835.1 Lachnospiraceae bacterium UBA7060
AAATCCCAAACCCGACCAACTGATAAAAATTGTGTTTCCTGTAAACAATAATTTTAAATCGTTTCTTCACACAAATACATCATTTCATCAGTCAGATTTGTACACCATTTTTGACACCAATTTTTCTTCAAGGTTTCAAACTATGCCCTTTCCCCTGTTTAACATTTGTTTCTAAAATGTTAAACAGGGATTTTTTCTTGAACGCCCAGCGGCTGTCGCGGTGCCCTTCTGAAAGAGCGACTCCTAAAAGTTCTCCACGAAACAGCCTTTGCTGTGAGTGGCTAGAAGTACTTCTCACATTATTCCACTGCCCATTCCGTCTCATCTCCACAAATATTACGGATTTTTATTCTCAATGGTTTCTCACTGCTGCATATTCTCGCATCCCAAAAATCCTTTGTTTTGACGTCGTTTTTTACGACATATCCATTTTTATCAATCTTGATTTCACTGTCAGAATGCCATTTACCCTCCGATGCAGTGCAGTCAAGGCTCAAAAATTCAATAAGTTCCAACCCTTCTTCGCTGATTTCAATCGGTTTATACGGCTTTTTACTTGAAGAATTGAGAAATGCCTTTTGGTTAAATTCCATTATTTTTTGTATCACACGGTCACTGACAAATCTATCTATTGTGACGGCATAACCGCCCGGTCGAATACCTTGAGCAATTTGTCTCTCACAACACTCGTCAAATGAATACACAGGTGTGTTCGCTTGACTCTTTGCCTGATGAAATATATCCTCCTGTATTTCCTCGCAATGAAACTCTGCATAATCCCCAATCACCACATCATCCAAAATGCTTTTTAAGTCACGCATTTCTATCTCAACTGTAGTACTGTCATCATTCTCAATAAATTCTTCGATTTCTTTTTGATCAGCAATGTCGATATAATATACCATTACTTTTTTTACATTACTCTCCAATTCAGGTATTGCCTGATGGATAATGCGATTCATCGAAACGGTATCCAGTAACTTTGAGGCACTATCCTCCAAATTGGGAATATACACAGGAATCGTGCCAATCCTGCTGTCAGAGATTGACCCTGCCCAGAAAGAATCTAAAGTATCATCCTGTTTTAACCCTGGAATCAGCGATTTTATCTTATCCATCGTCTGCACAGGATTCCGATAAAGCTGTACGCCGTCTTTAATCTCAAGCACATCAAATTGCGCCCCATTCGCAGCAAGACGATCGCGGGTTGTCTGGATAGAATTGATACCTATATCACAATGAATAAACTTTCTGCCAAGCTTATGTGCAACTGCCGAAGTCACGCCGCTGCCACCGAAAAAATCAGCAACTATCATATTTGGATTGGAAGATGCACTAATAATACGTTCCAGTAATGCTCCCGGTTTTTGAGTTGCGTAGTCAGCTTTTTCATTTGCCTGTGAATTAATTGGGTTAATATCTAACCACATTGACTGTGCAGGCATTCCCTGTAGTTCATCCAAATAAACTTTAGAGCGAATCCCTCCTGTTTTCGTAATATGTAATCTGCCTTCTTGATCCATCCTTTCCATCGTTTCAAGCGGCATACGCCATAAGGAACGATGTCCTTTGTATTCGTAATCATAGCCGCCACCTTGTAATCCTTTAGCCGTAAGATTTCCACTATCCCACTTTCGGCCATCAGGATCAGATCGATTAAACCTGGCAATGTACGCATCATCGTACGGTTGATATACCGTATTAAAAATATAATCCGACTGTGATTTTGTATAAAAATATATACAGTCAAAATTATTTCCATAAAATTCTGCATCGCTGTGAGCGGTAGCTCTTTTCCAAATTATTTCGTTTCTAAAATTATCCTCCCCAAAAATCTCATCCATCAAAATTTTCACATAATGCCCTATATGATAATCCAAATGCACATAAATAGATGCCGTCTCACTCATAACGCTCTTGATCGCCATTAGATTTTCATACATCCAATTCAAATATTTTTCCTTGTCCCAGATGTCTCCATACATTTTCTCTTCAAATGATTTCAGTTCATCAATAGCAATCTCTCCCTCTGCCTGACGCATCGCTTCCGCAATTTTGGGATTCCGGCGAACATAAACTTTTTTCGCATAATCAGCCCCGCTCGCAAATGGCGGATCAATATATATAAGGTCAACCTGTATACCATTCTCCTTAAGATATGCACACGCCGATACACATTCACCCCGGATAACCATGCTGCCACTACCGCTTTTGCCAACAGTCTCTTTCTTCTCCATCTCGTAAAGCGGCATGCCACGTTGTAAAACCATAGACACATCATCTGCACCGCGATATTTCAGTATTCTATTAAAATTACCAAGAACTGCCTGTCCTTTGATCGGTTCCGGTACAAAAGGAACATACTTAATCGGCATTTTTCTTTTCCTCCTCAAAAAAGCTCACTATCTTCTGGCGTGTAATTAATATTCTCTCATTTTCTGGCAGCATATCTTCAAGATACAAATAGTCAAACCGTTCGTAACCGAATACTTCATTATTCTGTTTTGCAAACTCCGTTTCCATAAAAATACGCTTATCCCTGAATCTCGGATCGTCTTTGTAAATGCTGCCTTTTGTTTCGACAATAACAATTTTATGAATCCGTCCCTTCTGACGCTGTATGATTAGAAAATCCGGCGTATAAATTCCTATATATACCCATTTGCTATGTAATCTCTTATAGCATTTAATCTTGAACTCTGTCATAGTGTTATCCCCGTTATAATAAACCTCAAGATTAAAGCTCTCTATCTCCGGCAGAGTCAGCACCTCCGTTAAAAATGTCAACTCAAATCCGCTGTCCATATGATAAGGCAGATAATGAAAAGAGCGATTCTTTTGCGGATGAGAACTTGTCTGTTTACGCAGTAAAGCTGCTGCCATCATATTTGCTGAATTTCCTGTACTCTCTAACGCTTCAATTGCATCAATAATCTTAGGATCAATCTTCCTCTTTCCCTTATCGTCCAAAATAATATTTGTAACTGCTTCCTGCTCGGGATAGTATTCTTTTATGTTGTCTGTATGTATTTCACTTGTAAAGTTTTTAATGTTCAATAATCCCGACTGCTGTGGTATCACCTCTTCATAAGAAGTAAAATCACGTTTCCCGATAAAAGCTTTTCGAATATTAGCATTTACAGCTGAAATGTCATATTTAGAACTATAATACCGGACGCCTTCCTGATAAGTTATCATCAAATATACTTCCTGCAACAGTTCCTTATATTGCAGCAGGTCTTCAATTCGCAGTGTACCAAAACTTTCCTTCGCTATCTCATAAAGCCACGAGACAAACGTTGCCTGTCTTTTGCCCCGTTCCGCATTATCAAATTCTCTGTCCGATATCTGCATAGAAAAATCCGTAACTTTTGTCATCTCCAAATCTTTTTTCGCGTATTTCACTGATAACGGTATTTGCACTTCAGGCATTGCTTCACAGGCAATAATCGTATCATACTTTACGCAAAGCTGATAATAATCAATCTTTGGAAGCTTCAAATATTTTGTGCGGTCATATCTTTGCAGTGTAATACCATTGTCACTTCCTTTGATAAATTCGTGCAAAGAAATATGATGCTGTTGTCTCAATTGGAATTCTAACTTTTCTGCATTATCTTGATTTAAATAGATAATCGCCGTTTCCACATTGCCCTTCACCACTTGACGCAGACACCTGCAGGATGTCTGTAAAACCATATTCTTCGGACAGTCGCCCTCCTGAGAAAGAACAATGCCTGTCAGGCTTCGACAGTCCCAGCCTTCCTTTCCGATCTGAACTAAAAGAACAATCCTTATTGTTGACAAAGGTGTGTCAAGCGTGTCAAACTGCATTTGACTATCGGCTGCCTGCGGGTATTTCTTATTCCCTTTATGAAATTTCAAAATTACATTACTGTGCATCCCATATTCCGTTACAATGCAGGATACAAGTGGATATACTGTCTCTTCCAATTTTTCAATGCTTCCACAATAAATACCTAGTTTCGCTGTAAGACCGCCATCATACATGGTATCCTTATATTGATCCAGAAATTCCCTTACCCCTTTTTCGATAATCCTGCTGCTGTCAGCGATTTCCGAAATTTTCACAATCGGACATTTCAAAAAATTTCCGATACCTTTCACCAAAGGATAATAATACACAATATTCGAAATTTCGGCAGTCGCAACAGACAGTTTCTCTGCAACAGCTATTTTTTCCGTTTTCTCCAGATATGGTGTACCAGAAAAACCAATTACTGAATTTATTGTAGTATTTTCTGCCCATTTGTTCACCACAGCCCGGAGCTTGATTTCATCCTTGACAGCGTGATGCACTTCATCAATAAAAATCGACAGGAAGGGTAGTTTCCCAATCAGATTTCGAAGTTCATTTGCCTGTCTGTCCCTGTCATCGTCACTTTCATCAAATAGTGTAATTTGTCCGCTTTTTTCCTGAATACGGTCAAGAATTACTTTTTCTGCATTGGTAACAGCTATCAGACCAAACAATTCCGATAACGGTTGATGGTTTGCAATTTTCTGTACATTAGGATTATGGATTTTATTTGATTTTTTAGAAGTTTTACTCTGGTCAAGCACTTCAAATGATATCATTCTTTTTATATCTGACGCCGCAGGTTCCGGAAGCACCCATGATGGATCAAACTTTTGTATTGTCCTTAAACTTGGCACCACAGAAGATTTTAGGCCTGACGGTGCAAATATAATGAAATTATGGGCAAATGACGGGTTCTCAGGTTCGTTCCGCGCAAAATACAAGTCCAGGTAAATAAATGCCGCCATTAAATATGTTTTTCCTGCTCCCATCGGCAGACTAAAAAGGTAATCCGTATATGAAATGCCATAAAACACATTCCTGAAGAAATTATTACAATCAACATTTTCCGGTGTCTTTTTTATGATCTCCTCTATTTTTTTTGAAACCTGTTCACCCTGATCGTTTTTTAAACAGGAATACTCGAACAGTGCTGCCGCGGCTGTATTTTGCTCCAAATATCTGCGGGCAGTATTCGATATTTCCACGCCATCTAAATCAAGTGTATTAAATTTTCCCTTGCTGAATAAATCTGCAAGCGGTCTGCATTCACATGAAATTTTCAAAAAGAGATATGTTTTAATTGCATTGATTTGCGCATCACGCAGCATGCCTTTCGATTCTATGTAATCCGTCATTGATTTTATTGTACATTCATCAGACGCATACCATCTGTCCCGCGCGTTTTCAATCATTTTGTAGAACATTATATTTCCTTTCCAAAGCCGCTGCCTGCATGGCAATAATCTTCATGATCAAAATTTCTTTACTTTTTCTTTAAAATCTGCCAGATACCGCTGCGTCAAATCAATATAAATACTTTTCTCTTCATCGGACCATAATGAAAATATCTCATTTTCTGCCTCGATTACCCGAAGTACCGTATCTTTGGCAAACTGCCTGCCTTTTTCAGTAAGGTACACTTTCTTTTTCCTTCCCTCAAAGACTTCCAGATAAATAATTCCTTCTGACTCTAATTTTCGAAGCGCAGAATTGATTGTCTGCTTACTGGCCCCGGATGTAATATCGCCGAGCATACATTCCCCTCCGCAGGAACATAGCGTATAGAGAACCAGCATGACACTATCAGACATTCCCAATTTGAGCGCCGCGTCATGGTAAGCAGTATCAATTTCTGACATTAATAAATTGAACCGCTGCATATGCGCATTGATATAAAATTCCATATCCATCCCCCAAATTACATATTT
Source organism: Lachnospiraceae bacterium UBA7060 (assembly GCA_002493835.1). Taxonomy (GTDB): domain Bacteria; phylum Bacillota; class Clostridia; order Lachnospirales; family Lachnospiraceae; genus UBA3282. The sequence continues at coordinate 5,752 of DLAA01000160.1, forward strand.
CTATATGTTTCATTTGCTTAAAGTGATAAAATTATATGGTAAATGGTAACTGTCGTCAAGCTTGTCTCACAAAAAGGCCGACAGAATATAGGATCTTTGCATATAACGAAAGAAAAGTTTGAAAAAATTTCCTTAACCGCAGAACTATAGAATGGAGGAATAAAAATGCAATATATAACTCATTTTCAATCACCTATTGGCGGCATTCTTCTTGCTGCTGATGAAACAGGGCTGACCGGGCTATGGTTTGACGGAGCAAAATATTTTGCAAATCACCTTGATTTGGACTATGAAGAAAAAGACTCGCCTATTCTTGAACAGACAAGGGAATGGCTGACTATCTATTTTTCGGGCAAAGAGCCAGGTTTTTTGCCGCCGCTTCACATGGTCGGCACTCCTTTTCAGCTTACAGTTTGGAAAATTCTCCAAAAAATACCCTATGGAAAAACCGTCACATACGGTGAAATTGCAAAAGAAACAGCCCTCCAAAAAGGAATTTTGCAAATGTCTGCACAAGCAGTAGGCGGCGCAGTAGGACATAATAAAATATCTATTATCGTCCCCTGTCACAGAGTAGTCGGAACTAACGGAAGTCTGACGGGATATGCTGGAGGAATTGACAAAAAAGTAAAACTGCTGACATTGGAACATGCTGATATGCAGCATTTATTCATGCCCCCAAAACAGAGACTCCTATCAAATATAAATTGACATAAACAGGCTCTCACCTGTATTATTAATATAGAGATAATTTTTCTTCTAAAAATTCATAGTAACGCCGCAATTACAGGAAAATTTTTCTCAGGCAACAGCGTGCCATATGAACGCAGCATAGACTCCCTTTATATAGTACGCACAACATTGTTTCATTATTGAAGAGGAGGCTATTAAATTGATGAGATCCATCACGAAACACATAGGCAGAATCTTATCTGTTCTTCTTGCGTCGGCAATGCTCGTCACCTCAGTGCCACAGTCGGTATTGACCACAGATGCGGCCGAATTATCCGGGTCGGATTCTACACTTTCCCCGGCTATAACTGCCACTGAAAATACAGATGCTGCGGGTCTGGCTGCATTGGACAAAGAGACCGATCCCGGTTCTGACAAAGAGACAGCGCCGGCAGAAATTCTTCCGGAAGGATCAGCCCCGGAAGATGGGCAGACGGATGAAACTGCGCCGGAATCCACGGCTCCTGATGACAGTCTGCCGGAAATAACAATAACACCCCCGGCCGATATCCCACCGGAAGGCACAACTCCGGAAGGAAACATCCCCGGAGGCACAGCTCCGGAGGAAAACGGCCCGGAAGATACGGCTCCGGAAGGAAGCACCCCGAAAGACAGCTTACCGCCAACCACAGAGCCGGGAACGGAGACACCGGAGGAATCCACCCCGGAAGAAACACTTCCCGCTGACACCGTGCAGGAGGAGACTGTGTCGGAAAACACTGTGTCGGAAAACACGGCTGTTGTGCAGGAACAGGAAACCGAACCGCGTGCAGACGCCCCGGGTATTCACGCTAGTAACGTCAACCCCGATAATCCTTCCGTCACCTGGACCCTCTATACGAACGGAGAACTTGTAGTGGAGGGCACTGGCGAGATTATCATCAAAGAGGAGAATTTTGAATACAACAGTGACAGCAGGGCTCCCTGGTATGACTACCACGAAGAAATTCTCTCCGCCACCGTCCGCGTGACAGGTGCAACTACGGCCTGGGGACTGTTTAAGGACTGCACCAAACTTGAAACCGTGGATTTAAAGGAATTTGATACATCGAAAGTGACTGATATGTCCTATATGTTCCGTAGCTGCAGTTCCCTGAAGGAAATAGATGTCAGCACTTTTGACACCTCCAACGTAACCAGTATTTGCGGCATGTTTGATGGCTGTACCTCCTTGACGAAGCTTGACTTGAGCAGCTTTGACACATCCAAGGTAACAAACATGGGGTATCTGGTCGAGTACTGTAGCTCTCTGAAAGAGATCAATGTGAGCAGCTTCGACACCACGAACGCACGTTACCTGATCCGGATGTTTAATTACTGTCCCTCTTTGGAGACGCTGGATTTGAGCAGCTTCGTGATCGGCTATCAGTTTAACGGCGGTTACATTGATGTCGAAAACATGGTCAATTGCGGTCCCAAGCTGCGGGAGATCAAAACGCCAAAGGAAATTACTAATCCCTATACCACGATCCGGCTTCCCTGGACGCCTGACTTCTGCTCCTGGCGCGCCCCGGACGGCACAAGGATTTCAAGTTTCGACAAAAAGCTTGAGGGCGGTATCACCTTGAGCACTGGCAGCCATGCGGGCATCCGCTTTAAGGGGGCGCATTATACGCTGGCCGAGTACCCTGAGACGACGATCGAGGACATCGAAAAAGTGTTCCCCAAGGGATCGAAGGAAGGTTTTACTTTCACCATCGTACCGGATGAAGGCTACACGGTCACGCCCACTGTTGCGTCTGAATTCGACACCGTCAAAATTACACGTACGCAGGATGGGAATCCCTATCAGTATACTGTGACGCCAAAGGATCCGGAGCAGGGCTATGTCCAGGACGAAATCATAACGGTAACCGTGGCGACACCCGCCACAAACCCGGTGGAAATCGAGTACTACAATTGGTCTATTGCGGACTATTTTGTCGTTGCGAATGGCAAAAAGCTGGCGGAATATGCGGATCATGAGGACAATTTGCCAATATCCAGACCAGTGGACAACAATTATGACATAACGGTTTATGCCAAGCCCCTCGCGCCCTCGGAAGGCAGCAACGCAGATTATCTGCTGCCCGCAGTGGATTTAACCACGCTGGAAGCAAACGGCACCTATGTTCAACATACTTTCTATAGTGAGACAAATGCGGATTCCCTAACCGCTGAAGAAAAGGAATTTTCAGAGGGCGGCTATTATGTAGTGCGGCTGGGAAGGATTTACAGGAAGGCAGAGATAGAGATCTGGGGCCGGGAAATGTACCGCGTAAAGCTTATGATGAAAGGATTCCCGGAAAATGCCCAGATCGTCCGTTATGTCAAAAAAGATTATGACAGCTACTACGTATACGAGGAACAGATCTGCGGCGAAGAAATCGAAATCGGCAGCGACGAAGGCGATCTTCTCATCCAGCCCAGGTGGGATGATTCATCCGGCGCGCATAAATGGTGCAGACTGCAGGTATTGCACAAGCGTGTCGACGATAGTGCTGACGATTACTTCCCTGCAACGACCTACACCATCGATGGTATCAGCGGAGACGTATGGAGGCTCGACCCATCAAACGGATACAAGGCTGTTTTGATCGAACTGGCTCCCCACAAAATAGAACTCTCATACCCGGACGGGGACATTACAAACCTTACAGCAAACACCGAGGGCATCCAGTTCTCGGAGGATCTGCATACAATTGAAGTGCACAACGGAGACAGCTTCTCCATCAGCTTTACTCTGAATGAAGAGCTGACCATGAAAGGGATCTCTGTGGAGGGAAACGGAGAAACCGAGGGAATCGCGTCACTTAAAGACGAGGGCGAAGGAAGATGGACCATTACGGTCAATGATTTGGCATCGCGGCTCTACGATATCGCCAAAATCAATATTAACGCCGAAGACCCCAAAAACAGGCTGTCTCTTGCGGATCCCAATAATCATGTGCAGGTAGAATATAAAGAGAATAAAAAGAAGCCTCTCGCCTACAGGAACGAACCGATTACCTTAGACAAGATGTCCGTAACGATATTCTACACGGAAAGCACCACCGGCAGACGCAGATTTAGAACTCTTGACAGCAGCGACTATACCGCGGTCTATTCCGACAATATCAACGCGGGCCAGGCTACCCTTACCATCACGGCCAAACCGGATTCCACAAAGTGCAGGGGACAGTATGTCTACCATTTTACTATCCGTAAGGCAAAGTCTTTTGTCCTGCCGGATACAAGCGTCAATGTAGATGTGGAATCGCCGCAGACAGATCTTTCCGAGCTGTCCTTTGAAGGGACCTACGACAAAAATGTCAAACCGGTCGGAGGCGAACTGTTCAGTTGTGACAAAGGCGGTATCCTGAGCGCCGACCCGGTCATTAACGGGACTACAATTACTTACAGCATCCGGAAAGACGCTGACATCAATTCCGCGCCGGCACAAATTACGATCAACACTTTCTTCGATAATTACGAAAACAACCACCTTAAGCTCTCTTTACATCTGGTAAAGAGAGACACCCTCGTGCTTGGCGGAAGCCTCGCGAACGACAAAGTATATGACAGCATGGAGTTTGTACCGAATCCGGAAGGCTTGCAGGTGATCTCCAAAAATGGAGCGGCGCCGAGCGCAGAAGAAACAGCGGCTATCCTCGACTCCATAAAAGGCACCCTGTCCTACCGCTATGCCGGGACAGAGGGCACCATGTATGATTCGGAGACGCCTCCGGTTACCGTCGGCACTTACAAACTGCAGGCGATGGTTTCCCGGGATAATACCCTCTACAAATCGGACTGGAATGATGTGGGGACTTTCAAGATCACGCAACGGGAAGCGGTGTTTACGGCAAAAGATGTCACCCGCTATGTAAATGACACAATTCCTGCGTCCTATGAATATGATTACGCGGTGGAAGGGCTGGTAATTGGCGATACGGTAAATGGCGCGCCTGTTTTGACCTCCGACATACAGAGTACGGAAACTGTGGCAAATTATCCGATTCATGTCGCCCTGGTGGATCCGACTAACAAGCTGCTGGTGCAGATCATAAATGCCAATGGAAAAGATGTGACGGCAAATTATCACATCACCGGCAGAGAGGGCACGCTTCATATTGAGGAACCGAAACAGGGAAGCTGTACGGTCATTTACTGTCTCTCCGGAAAGGGCACTGACATCCGGCGTTCCGGAATCGCGGCGGGAAGCACCCTTCCAAGACCCGCCGACCCGGTCGTGAAAGGGTTCAAATTCCTCGGCTGGTATCTTGACGAGACGCTCGCCAAAACCTGGAATTTTGCCGTGGATACCATTCAGGGCGACATTACGCTCTATGCGGGATGGTCACAGGATCTCTCCACGGATCCATACGACGGGATGCAGATCTATGTACAGGAGATCCTGCCCCAGACTTATACCGGGAAAGCGCTCAAACCTGCTGTCACCGTATTTGCCGCAGACGGCAAGACGGTCTTAAAGAACAACACGGATTACAGTGTTACCTATAAAAATAACACAGACGCCGACACCAAGAAATTCAGCAGCCAGGCTACCATACCGGCCGGCGGCATCGGCTCCGGCGAGTCGGACACTTCCAAAGGCTTCGACTCCCGCCTGGCCTACGCCATAATTACCGGAAAGGGAAATTACACGGGAACCATTTATATGAATTTCCATATCAGTCCCGTCGCTCTCTCAGACGTATCCAACCCCGCTTCCGGCATCACCTTAAAGTATACGGAATCCTTTGAAGAAAAGAGCGGGAAGACAGCTGCCATTGTGACACAGTTAAAGACCAAAACGGCAAGGCTCAAGTACGGAACCGACTACACTCTGACCGTAAACAAAGCCGCGGACGGCTCCGCCGTGACACTGAACGAGAAAGGCCAGCTTCCATTAAATTCCGGCACATACAACCTCACTATCACAGGAAAAGACAATTATGCCGGTTCTATCGAAAAGGAGCTATATGTCGCCGCCAAATCACAGTTAATCAAGAACGCAAAAATCACCTGCACAGGCACCATCGCCGATGTCAGCAAAGAACAGCTCACAGCCGGCGTGGAAGCGCAAAACCTTCAGGTAAGCATGGCGGGAAGCACGCTCACAAAGGATACGGATTATACGGTAACCTATACGGATAACAAGGCCATAGGCACTGCAACCGTAACCGTGAAAGGCATCAATGGCTATTTCGGCTCCAAAAGCGCCACCTTTAAGATCAAAGGCATCGCATTTAAGGAGACCGAGTTTGGAACAGTCGCCCTGCAGGATATGACGTACACGGGCGCCCCCCTGACACAGAATGACGTTGTGCTCAGCAAAAACGGCAAGCCCCTGATTTACGGGGAAGACTACACCATAAGTTACAAAAACAATGTAAAAAAGGGTACGGCGGCGGTCACGTTCACAGCAAAGCCCTCCTCCGGCTACAGCGGCAGCTTTAAAAAGACCTTCAAGATCAATCCTCTGAATCTGGATTCCTCTGACATCCTGCTGCAGGGCGCCCAAAAGAACGATGGCTCTTCCCGGTGGACCCTCACAGAGAGCGTACCTTATCAAAAAGGCGGTTCCACACCGTCCGACAAATTGAAACTGCAGTTGAGTAAAACCGGCGCTTTCCTAACGGCCGGTAAAGACTATACGATCAAGTATAAGGACAACACAGAGATTTCAGAGGGGAAAGCCTGCATGACGCTTACAGGCAAAGGAAACTTTGCGGGAAGCCTGACCGTATATTTTGACATCCGAAAAGCTTCCCTCTCAGCACTTTATGAAGCCGGGGCCGTATCCGTAACCCCCAGAGCAGTCAGAGCGACCTTTCCTAAACGGTGGTCTTCTGAAATCGAAGACTATGAATTGATAGACTGTGATTACGAACCTGCCATCACGATAAAGCATGGAAAACAGACGCTGAAACAGGGCACGGATTATGAGGTCAGTTACAGCGGCAATTCAAGAGGTGCCCTGGAAAACGGAGGCGGCACCCCTGAGGCATCCATCTCAGGCATCGGGAATTACGCCGGGCTCCTCGGTGAGCGGGATGAGTCGTTCACCATACCGCTGAGCATCTACCAGTATTCACTTTCGAGCGGCACTGTTTATGTCGTCTATGATGAAAGTACAGAGTTCTCCGACACGGGTGAGCCGATTTCCTCCTACACAGGAGAGCAGATTTGTCCGAAAATCAAAGCCATCTACTATGGGAAGGCTGCGGATATCAGCAAGGCAAAAAGAGAACAGGAAACAAACGAATACTTACTCACTGAGGAGAAAACGCTGCCCAGCAGAGATAACCCGAACCCGGATTACGCCTACGGTCTTACCAAACTTCAGGAATACAAGGATGGCGCCGGGGATTATATCCTCTCCTACGGCCCCAATACCGCAAAGGGGAAGAACGGTAAAGTAATCGTAAGCGGCGTTTACAATTACAGCGGAAAAGCGACGAGTACATTTACCATCTATCCAAAAGATATTTATCCCTTTTCTCTGGACGAATAATTGTTTTCGGAAACGGCATAGTCTGCTGAACGAAATCTCGGATAACGATAACAGCCGCCACTATCATCTATATAGTGACGGCTGTGTCAATTCCTATGTCATTCTCTAATCAGTTGACACGAATCTTTATCGTAAAACTTGTAGCAGTCTTAGGTGTATTTGTACCCTGTCCCTTAAATTTCACATACATCTTCACATCATTGGTTGTATCATTCGCAAATGAAACCGCCTCCTGCAAATGTACAATTACCTTCAAAGAACCATCCGCCTGCGGCACCGACTTCAGTTTGAAACTTTCTACGAAATCCTTGTCACTCTCCGCAAAGTAGACCTCTTCTATCTTTCCTACAGAGCCTTCCTTTGGTCTGACAATAAAGGAAGCGTCATAATCTTTCGAGGAGAGGTATACATCCAGCAAAGATTTATCTGTGGTTACTTTAGGCAGCGTCTGTGCGGTTTTAATCTTGATCGGATTTGTAAATACACCTTTATTTGCATTTGGTGCTCCTGCATAACCTTCCACTTTCACCCAAATCATCACCGAATACTCAATATTATTGACAAGCTGTGCATACTCATATTCCGCAGTTCCCTCAGCTGGCGTATTATCTGAATCTGTCGGTGGAATCGGCGTATCCGGCTTTCCCGGTGTTGTCGTGTTGTCCGATACTGTTGGCCTCTCCGGTGCTGTCGTGTTGTCCGATACCGTTGGCTTCTCCGGTGTCGTCGTGTTATCCGACACCGACGGATCACCTGGTTTGGTCGTATTGTCCGATACCGACGGATCACCTGGTTTGGTCGTATTATCTGATACCGACGGATCACCCGGTTTGGTCGTATTGTCCGATACCGATGGATCACCTGGTTTGGTCGTGTTGTCCGACACCGACGGATCACCC
>DLAA01000160.1:14195-18724 GCA_002493835.1 Lachnospiraceae bacterium UBA7060
GTATTGTCCGACACCGACGGATCATCTGGTTTGGTCGTGTTGTCCGACATCGACGGATCATCTGGTTTGGTCGTATCATCCGATACCGGCGGCTTCTCCGGTGTTACCGGTGGTTTTGGAATATCAACGGCCTTTAACGTGATCTTTGGCGACACAAAGAATTTGCCTGCATCCTTACCTTCTTTGATCATCTCGATATCAAAATAAACGCTCTCCTCGCCTGATCTTACATCATATATTTTGACATCCGTAATCTTTCCGGTAAGATTTTTCAGCTTAGGCGTATAAACAATGCCGTTTTTATCGTTCGCCTCACCTTCTCTGTTCACAAGATTAATCTTACCTTTCGCCGTTACCGTTAAACTGATATCACGGTTATTATAAACCTTTACACTAAAATTCACTGGTTTAGTCGATACAGGTGTCAATTTCCCGTTCAGATATCTGGCTGTCATACGGAACCTGTACGTGCCGGCATTCAGGTTCTTATCCTTTAGAGACACTCTGAGTATATTGTCCAAGTTTTCTTCCGATACATGGAAATTAAAGTGGGACTCCGCCCCTGTATTATTTGTGCAGGTAATTTCTGTCTCCTTCTCTCCTTTCCCTGCCTGGGCCAATGTGTAGCCTTCCGGTTTCTCACTTACTGAGAAAGATACCTCTGCTCTTTCCTGCTCTTCGGAACTTTCCTGACCGCCATCATAAGCGAACAGATTTAACTGCAGCGCTCCTTTGCCAAGCTTAATCGTCGGTTTCTTATCCACCACTTTGACCGTCAGCGTGACTTTTTTCAGTTCCTCCGGCCAGTTTGTCTGAGGAAACTCGCATTCAAATTTATAAGTTCCAGCCTTCACCATCGGAATCTGACCGCTTTTTACTTCGTCACTATAGGCGACAACTCCCTTACCGTCTTTGTAACTCACAACAAGCTTATCAATTTCCGACCCATTGTTCCTGGTATACACCGGTTTAAACGTCTGCTCTGGGTCGATCTGCACACCCTTGGGATTGGAAACCAGCTCAAAAACTGCATCCCGTTCCGGATAGTTTAGATTCAGCGTTATCGTATTCAAGTTCGCCTTGATAGCAGGCTTTGCACTGCTGACATTCAATGTATAAATATAATTTAATTCCTGCGCCTTACCATCCTTATCCAAATCCCAGCTCTCGTTTTTCAAAACCAGCTTTAACTTGCCTTTATAGGGGATAAAACTGAGTCCAATGGTACCGTCCGACCGGATGACAGGGCCTTCTGCAAGGGTAATATCCGTCTGACTCTGGTCCACTGTCACCGTATCCTCAGCACCAAGCACTACCCTTTCCTTCGTCTTAGACTTTTTATCATAGAGTTCAAAGACGGCATTCTGCTTCCCAGCATATGAGCTGTAAGTGCCCTTTGCCTCCCGCAGTGCATAGGAAGGCGCTGTAGTGCAAGTAGGCATCGTCACCTTCATCTTTTTTGCCGCACTGTCCTCATATCCCTTATAGTAGATCGCAAGATATCCTGTCACCGCCGGCTTCTTTTGGCTTGTATACCGCAAATTCTTATCACTGCGCTTGATAACCACCCTGCCCGCAGTAAGATTGGTGCCCGTCTCATCGATCACAAAATTTTCCTCAAAAAGCCTGTCGTCTGCGTTTTTCGTAAGCGCCTCCAGACTCACCTTCTCTATCTTCGCAGAACCCAATTTTGTAATCTCTGTAGTGACCACTGTGGGTTCGCCGCCCGCACTGCTGCGGCCGTCCTTGTAAAACAAATTAAACTTTGTATTTTTTGTATTAAACTTGATAGTCGGCGTAGGTGCATTCCGACTCACGTTTATGGTAAGGGGAAGCCAATTTTCCTGCTTTGTTTCATTATTTACACATACTCTTATCTCGTATTTTCCATCACGAATTTCTGATGCATTCGGCTTGATAACAAATTTTCTGCAATTGCTGCTGCTGGCCTTCTCGTCTAATACCGTGCTAAACGGTGTTGTCCCTGTGTCTTCTTTCTTATACAGCTTTATCTCTGCATCATTTAATCCCTTGCTGTAAGACGAAATCAGGTCTATCGTGCAACCGGCTTCCAGATTCGGATTCAACGTCACTGTGGAGGATCCAAGCCGATATCCAGCCTGGTACACCCGAATCACAAATTTCTGCGTCACCTCTTCCTTTTCAGCGCCCGCGGCATTCTTAGCCGTCACAGTGATGGTTGCTTCTCCCTCGCAGCCCTTTTGCACCGTTATCACATTGGAAGAATCCTGTTCTTTTGTCGTTCCAAGCGAAAGGACTGCCACTTTGGCATTGCTGGTCGTCCAGGTGAGTTGCTTACTGATATCCTCCGTGTCGTCATAAACATTCGCTTTCAAAGTGATAACCAGATCCTTGTCCCGTACATTACCCTTCTGGATATCGGCAAACTGTCTTCCATCAGGCTCCCCGGAAAATTCTACCTTAAAGGCATCGTCAGCTGCCGTCATGGCCTTCAGCGTGATTGCATACGCATCCGCCGCGACCACACTGACGTCTCTGTTAATCACAATATCCTGACCGTCCTGGCCTTTCACAGTAACCTGGATTGTTGTAGTAGCCCCTTCTCTGCCGCCTGTCCCCACAGCGGTAATCACACCGCCCTTCGTGACCGTCGCCACCTTCTCATCGCCGGAAGAAATGCCATGGATCTTAGCCGCCGGAATCGCCTGGCCGTCCTCATCCAGCAGGAACATCCGCGTCGTCTGTCCCACCTTCAGCCTCACGCCAAGATAGCCATACTCATCCATCATGCCGTTTTGCAAAGGTGTTCCCGCCGAAAATTCCACGGTCACTTTCGTGCCCTTAATGTTCTCAGGCGTATCCGCCTGGAACTGCGCCGTGATAACGACACCGCCCTCAGGCATGGTGAAGCTGTATTTGCCATTTACTCTCTGCAGAGTCTGCCCATTGCAGCGCAGGGAATCTGTGAGAAAGGTATATTGTTTTCTCTGCTCCTCCGTCTGCTCACAGACAATGTAACATGCCGTCCCCTTCTTGACACCCTGTTTTTGATTTAATTCATTGATATTTTTTCCATCCGACTCATTGGCCACCCAGATCGTGCCGCCCGGGAACTTGCCGTCCGCAACCTGACTGCCCGCCGTATCTTCCACCGTGTATTTATAATAGGTATCCTCATCAGGCTGACACCCGTTCAGCACGGCGTATTTATAGCCCTCGCTTCCGGGATCCGCGCTGATCACCATTCCCGGCGCCTCCCCCACGGGGAAGGCTTTCTCACCAAGCTTTATGAGATAACAATTGATTTGCACCCTCGTCAGCTTCGTGCAGCCCTGAAAGGCATAATCCCTGACTTCTGACACTGTCTGCGGGAGCTCCAGCTGCTTTAAATTGTAGCAATTGGCAAACGCCCATCTGTCGATGGTCATTTGCTGTCCATGCTCAAAATAAATCGCTGTCAATGCCCGGCACCCGTCAAAAGCGTGTTCCGGAATAAGCGGAAGTGTTTTACCAGGCCACAGTTCTGTCAGGCCCGTGCACTCCATAAACGCACTAGCCCCCATTGTCGTAACCTTGGTATTCGCCAAATTCACTTTTGCTATTGTCTTACAGCCTTTGAAAGCCGCTTCACCGATACTTTCCAGTTTAGAAGGCAGCAAAAATTCACTGTCTGAACAGAATTCCGCCAAAACAGAACATCCCTCAAACGCATGTGCCCCGATCGACTGCAGATCGCAGTAATCCACATCTTTCATATATACCAGATGCAGTCTTGCATCTCCCTTAAAGGCACTGTCCCCGATCTGGGTCACTGTCTTGGGCATTGCGATCTGGCTCAATGCCGTACAGCCTTCAAAGGCGCTGTTTCCAATTTTCTTTAATCCTGCAGGCAGATAGATGCCCTTCAAACTTGTGCAGCCCTTAAATGCCTCCGTCTCGATCGTCTCCACGCCCTCCGGAAGCTTTACATAGGTAACATCTGTATTTTGGCCGAACACACCTGAAGCGATGGAAGTGTACTGCTTTCCCTCTTCCGGCTGCTTCAACTCCACATTGCCGCTGAACTTGACAGGGGATTCTATGGTATTTCCGCTTACATCCTCACTCTTCTCAGTGACTTTCGTGAGAACACCATTCTCATCTACCACATAATTGTACTGCTGTTCCGCATTGGCATCAAACCGTACCTGCATCCCGGTATCGTCCACAAAAGTCACGATTCTGCTCGTGTAAACCCGGGCCTCAGCTGTCTTCTCAACGGATGTCTCTTCCTGCTTCTCCTCAGATTTCTCCGCCACAGCCTCTTCCTTACTGACAGCAGGCACCTGCTCCCCTGAGTCTGCCGCTTCATCGCCGCCGGGAAGTTCCTCTATACCGTCCTCCCCTTTTGGTTCAGACGAATCAGCCTCATCAGGGTCCTCACCCTCCGCTGGTTCCTCCTCTCCCGTAGAGTTGTCCCCTTCCGCTGGTTTCTCTTCTTCTATAAAACTGTCACCTTCGACTGGTTTTTCCTCTATAGAGCCGTCACCCTCCGCTGGTTTCTCCTC
>DLAA01000160.1:19065-153494 GCA_002493835.1 Lachnospiraceae bacterium UBA7060
ACTGTCACCCTCCGCTGGTTTCTCTTCTTCCATTTTACCCTGATTTGCAGTGAGATCCTCTGTGTTTCCTTCTGTTTGCACTTCCTGCTGGTGATCCTCAGACGCCGGCGCTTCCTGAGAAGTCAAAACGGGCATGTCCGTCCCCTGCTCCGCCGCAGAAGTCGTCATGCCGTTTCCGCTCACCACCAGACTGAGCGCTATCAATAATGCCAATACTCTTCTCTTTCTCATCATCCTCCACCTTTTTCCATGTGTACATCATCTTTTCTCTGTCGTTTCTTACGCGCACATTAAGTTTCATAACATTTTATTATGTCACCCTATGATGGTTCTGATTATAACATCTGTAATTGTATTATGCAAGAAAAAAGTATACAACATCTTGTGTTTTAAGAATTTCTTAAATATTATGTCTACTTTATTATGTCTACTGCCACCACAACATTTTCGTGCCAATCGTATAGGTAATGGTCTTTACACCGCCATAATTTCCGATCCCCCGCAGCGTCACCTTTGCCTTGCCCTTTTGCATATTATTTACATAGCTTTCCTCCTCTATCACATAGTCCAGACCATACTGCAGTGGCCTTTCCATACCACTCATGGTCACAGCCAGTTCTTCTGCCGTCAATGTCACAGGTCTGCCATCCTGGTAACTCTTTGTCGCGGTCTTCACTTTTGCTTTGGCAAGATCAGCGGAAACAATACGATAGACCCCATAGATTTCCGGCGGCACCTTTTCCTCGCCAGCATAAGCATCGATTCCCCGTGCTGTCACGCGAATACATGTGCCCGCCTGCGGAATATCCTCCTCCCGCACAGCTTCCCCTGCCCCGCGTTTCGTTCGAATGAGCTCTCCCTCCTCCAAGGTCATCACTTCCGTCTCTGTCTCGTAAGTGTACTGCAGATTTTTATCATAATCACGGCCCGCTGTCAGGACAGCTCCGTCCACGTCCTTAAGCGATGCTTTCGTCTTCCAGGCGCCCTTTTTCTCACGGTAAACCACATCCTTAAGCACCACGGTTATCTTCTGTTTATCGCCCAGCCGTTTATCAAACTGTCCATCTGTAATGGAGAAATACCCCGCCAGCTTTCCCGCAAAATTTCCCTTACCAGTGATCGTAAAGGCCGGCCGTTTGCTCTCCTCCATATCCGCCGTAGTGAGAATTTTATTATTCTTATAGCTAATGCTGTAATCCTTGCCGGGCGTCAGCTCTCTTCCTCGAAAGCGAAGCAGAATCACCGGCTTACTTCCCCCTTTCATATAAGGCGTAGTCACTCCGTTTAAATTCGACAGTTCTATCTTCCTATCCGGTTCGTCCTGGGTATAATAAGCTGCTGTCATATCCTTTCCGCTCCCAATCCCATCCATCTGAAATTCATAGGGCAGAATTCGGTATGTTTTCTTTAACTGTCCGCTGTACGCATTCACTCCCTTAAACATAATCGTCGCTGTTCCGGCCTTGTCCGTCTTCAGATAGGAGACCGTGTAATCCCCCGTTCTGCCGCCGTCTTTACTCTCAACCAGCGTCTCATCCTTGAGCGTCAGCGTATAACCGCTTTGCCATACGTCGCTCTCTGTTCCCGTGTACGTCTTATTGACAATTCCCTCCACTTTTGCTCCAGAGAGAGACGACCCCACAATCTGGTAGGTCACGCTCCTGCTGCCAGCATAGCCGCTTCCCTTCACCGCTGTGAGCGTGGCAGTCGCCTTTCCGATACTCTGATCCGCACTGTAGGAGACGGTATAATCTACTCCCTCAGTCAATGGCTGATTCTTATAGGTAACCTTTAAAGCTTTGGGACGGATACCGCCTTCTTTTGCCAGCTGTTCACTGCTGTAGCTCTGGTTGGGAATTTTAGCCACAGTGACCTGACCAAGAAGGATATCTGTCGTGATAGTCTCGTAGACAGTGACTTTTCCCGTATAGCCGCCCTTTCCTGTAATCACTACAGGATATACGCCTTTCTCACGGTAGGCACCATCCCCTGTCTGAGGATAACTCACAGTATAATCCCTATTTAAGGCAAGCTTTTGTCCGCCTCTATATAAAACAGGAGCACCCTTGATCACCCTGCCGCTGTAAGCCGCCGTGATATTCTGCACCGTAATATCCCGGCTCGACAGAGCCTTTGGAAGGATATCAAAATATATTTCCTGCGATCCCGCATAATTTCCCTTACCCTTTACAACAATCGTGGGGCGGACTGCCCCCTCCGTATTTACATTCCTGTTGTTCTTATAGGAGAGAGTATAGTCCCTTCCCTCCACAAGCTCCAATACCTCCTCATTATCCTTTTCAATCAGGCTTCCATCCGGGGCTGCTGTGCCATCAAAAACCCGCACTTTGGGCTTAATCGCGCTCCCTGTATATATCTGATCCCCCACGGGAATCACATAAAATCCTTCACCGATCTTTTGATAATGGGGATAAATATGGATCTCCTCTGCATAAACAGCCGTATTCTCTGTAAAAACACTGCCCTGGCCGTGCGCTTCTGTATACCATCCCCGGAAAATACTTCCTGTAAGTTTCTGTGCCTGTGGCAGCTCTCCCATATCAGTGTCTGCAATGCAATCTCCATAACCAAGAACGACTCTCTCTAAAGCAGTTCCATCCGCCTGATGGAATGTCACACTGCAAGCCCTCACTTCCACGTTCCAAGACGCCGTATATCCAGCTGCCGAAGCAGTAATCTTTGCGGTCCCTTCTCCCTGCGCAGTCACCTTACCATTTTGCACGGCCGCCACATTCTCATTAGAGCTAGCCCAGGAAATCGTATGATCCGATGTGGTGTCTTTCGGCCAGTACTCTGCACTTAAACTGACACTCTGCCCCACATACAAAACACTCTTTCCGGCTCCTTCCCCCGCACTGGCATCGGACACTTCCAGACGATAGATCGGCGCAGTCACTTTCACAGAACATACCGCCGTCAAATTGCCCGCCATGGAAGCTTTTGCCGTAATGTCTGCCTCACCCGTCCCAACTGCCGTGACCACCGCCTTGGAAGAATCCGCGGGATCCGCCTCCACCTTCACAATTTTTTGATTCGAGCTGCTCCAGACAATGGATTTGTCCGATGTGGTGTCGGCCGGAACAAAAATTACCTGCAAAGCAGCGGTAGCTGTGTTCTGCGCCTTCTCCTGTGCGCTTAAACCCGTGGTATCTGTCACCACCGTATCCGGCCTGCGCAGAATAACTTCCTCTTTGTCCAGAGAAATGCTCTGCAGCAAAATCTCAGGATTATCAGACTCCTCCTTTGGCATATTGCTGTAAACGGGAATCTTGAATACAAAAGCACTGTTTAGAGAACCTGCGCTGCTGTACATCTTTTTAGTACTGGAAGCTTCGCTTGCCGGCGCCTGAATATTCTGCATATACTGATGCGTATAGACAGCGTGCTGACTGTCCTTACTGACATTGAATTTCTCCAGATAAATGGTATCCTGGCCCTTTAAAATATAATTATTGCCGATGGTCGCCGCGCCGCCTTCCAAAGATTTATAGCGACTATTCCATCCTTTCTCCTTTGCATAGGTTAAACCCTTCACAATTTTTTCCGTTGTGGAAGCTCCATTCACACCCACGTTAAAGAAATTGTAATACCCTTCATATCCTGGGTAATTTCCGGAAATCAAACCGGAAGTCCCCTTCCCCTGTTCCTGATAAACGCGTGACGACAGATGTATCGGACTCAGCTTTCTGTTGCTGCCAATCTCATAAAATGCCTGGGCATATGTACGCCCCTTCGAATCATCCGGAAGCGTTCCCTTCATAAATGTACCATTTAAAAAAGTCTGTACCGCCGACTCGGTGTGATAAGATTTGTTAAAGGTCAACTGCTCAAATTGGAAAATATAAGTCTCCGTCAGAAAATTTCGCGGGTCCATATGATAAGACACCGCCGGTTTCGTTGCGTAATACCAGCCGCTCTCACTGGGACAAGCCTCGCCTACCCAGCCCTTTTCCGAATTGCCTGTCGTTTTTTGGATCAGGCTCTTATCTCCCATCTCATTGGAGACAGCTGTGTTGAAATCCAAACCTGTATTTGATGGGACAAAGGTCCAATTCGGATGCGCATTTTTCAGGCTTCGGAGGGCAGACTGATAAGATGCCGGAAACGCTTCTATCTCTGAGTCATTAAGCCCATAAGGCATCAAAGAATACGCCTGCAGATACTCCTCCTCCCAGGCAATCCAGTCCTCATCGGAGTAGGCCAGATAATAGCCTTGCACGTACCCGGTGCCCGCTGCGCCGTCCAGCCAGTACTGCACCTGATACCATACATCCTCCTCCGTGATATCGACTCCTTGCAAATAAAGCGTCTGACCGATCTCCAGCGTTGCCACGCTCCTGCTGTCTTCATCCGCCTCACTGCGGACATCATAGCTGTCCGTACGATAAAGCAGTGCCATCAGCGTTTTTTTTGCAAGCAGTGCGTCAAAAGCCTCCTTAGCTTCCTGCCACTCCCCATCCAGACTGTTTTCCGAAACAGACTGCAGATGATTATCCGAAATGCTGGGAAGCTCGTTCTCAGACACGGAACCCGTAACTATGTCATTCCCAGAAATTTGCTCTGGCTCCTGCGGCGCTTCTTTGTCCTCTGCACCTATTCCAGTCCCTTCAGGATTTTGCGTCTCCTCCTCCACACCCGTACCAGACTCTTCGGGATTCTGTGTCTCCTCCTCCACACCCGTACCAGGCTCTTCGGGATTCTGTGTCTCCTCCTTCACACCCATACCAGGCTCTTCGGGATTCTGCGCTTCCTCCTCTACACTTGTCCCAGGCTCTTCCGGATTCTGCGCTTCCTCCTTTGCACTTGCCCCAGCCTCTTCCGGATTCTGTGCCTCCTCTTTCACGTCCCCTTCATCTGCCTCTGGGGCTGTGTGCCCTACTTTTTCTGTGGACTCTGGCTCCGCTTCTTTTGCCAGTGTTGTAAACGACATACTCTCCATACAAAGAGCGGCACATAACAACAATGCCAGTACTCTGCCGTTTCTCTTCTGCATAATCTCTTTCCCCTTGTTTCGTTTTATGTAATTAAGCATCAGTTACCTCATTTCCGCGCTGATTGATTGCGCATACTAAAAATGTTGTTCATCTGACAGAATTGTCAAAATGTTATGTCTACCAATTTGTTTTCTATCATAACATAAAAAAGAGAATTGACACAAGTAAATCTCTGTCAATTCTCCAATAAGTACTGTTTACTGCCAAATTCTGTTATTTTATTATAACTCATATCCCCGATCTGTACCGATTCCCCGGGCAGTTCCCCAAACCAAATAATACAATCCGGGACAAAATCAACGTCCGCGTAACCTGCTGTCTTATTTTTTACCTGCACGTGCTCCAGCCGACAGTCTTCCAGCATTTCCCAAAGAGGATACTCAAAATCATCCGCCTTCATCAGACGAAGTCCCACCTTGTCATACCCCCGTGACTTAATCTCATCTGTCAGTGATGCATAGACGGCCACCTCATCCCACCTGGCAGTAAAATAGCCATAGGGTCTGTTCCGCGCAGGCCCTTTCCAAATATCATAATGATAACGGGTAAGTGCAAACGCCTGCAGCACACACAAAATGCCCACCAGACCGATGATTCCCCAGCACGGCATTCTTCCCCATTCCTTTTTCATTCCTCTCTGTATGCCTGCAGTGATCATAGGACACAAAAGCGCAAGATAGGAGATCATGTATCTGCTCACATAGGGCTCCCAGCGGAGCACTGTACAGAATACCGCAAAGGAAAAGGACGCCGCCAAAAAATATCCCCTCTCCTTTTTCTCCCACCGGTTTCTCCCTAGACTAAGAAGCGTCCACAGGACACAGAAGAGAAACAGCCAAAGCACAATCGCATTGACCGCCGTATCACAGCCATAGCTGCCAGCCTCATGTAGGCTGTAAGCCCCGCCGTTCTCCGAGATAGAAACTGCGTCCAGCTCCACTTTCAAAAGTTCAGCCGCCTTTACCGCAATCTTTGCAAAATACGCCTCTGCGTTCTTCACGAATATCGTGGGCATATTGAAGGAAAGGTTTTTGAGAAAATTGACAAACAGATAGTTTGGCTTCAGCGTACCCACAAGCTGTGCAGCCCCGGCAGTTGGACTGGCATATGCGCCAAACGTTTTAAAATTACGCAAAATTTCTGGAAGCAGCGGAAGCACCACACAGGGAAGTGCGCTGAAAAATATACCTGCCAGTTCCCGCACACGATCTCTTCTTTTGATACACACAAGCAAAAGCCATAAAGCAAAAATTACCATTCCCACACAGACCGAGGGCTTTGCCAGATATCCCCAAGCTGTGCACAGTCCCATAAAGCAGATTCGGCTCACTGTAACCGCTTCAAACCGCATGGGAATTTCCGGATCCACATAATCCAAAAGACGATACACAAAAAATAAAAGCCAAATTGCCGCAAAATTATCGACCTGAGTGGTCAATGCCTCTGCAAAAGCAATGGGCATGGTCATATATAAAAGCATCGTCAGCCAGCGTAAAGGTCTGCTGCAGGAAAGTTTTTCCGCAATGCCGCCCACCAAAACAGCGCATGTGATATAGGAAGTTCCCTGCAAAAGATTAAATAACAGATCATGCCCCCTGCACAAAATATAGACATGCAAATTGACAAACTCCGCTAGCACAGGACTTGATACCTGTCGGATACAGTTTGTGGCATAATGCGCCACCGACCGGTTCTGCGCCCAGTAAGCAATCCGAGGCAGATGATAAGTCATGGAATCCCAGTTGTAGGGCGTAGTGATAAGTGAGAGACAACAAACCACACCGCCGATCACAAATAAAATACCATAGCAGAGGACTCCTCTTATACTCCATCCAGCCAGATGACCGCGCCACATATCCCTCAGGCGAATGTCTGACCATCGGCACTGCACAACAAAAAAGAGAAGAAGAAGTGCGTCAAATGCCCCCCACGCCATAAACAAAAATCGAAAACGCATAGCATGGCCCGCCGACAGCGTTTCTGTCAGCACAAAGAGGAACAGCATCCACAAAGAACAGGCCTCCATATAAGATCCGAGGCCTGTGTCTTCTATCCGCTTTCTTTTTTTATAAATGTAGATATTGCCATACAGCGCCGCTAAAGCAAACAGCATACTTATATCTCCTACTATACCCTGCACTCTCCATCGTGAGAAATGCAATTGATCTGCGTCATGCACTTGATCTTGGAGAAGCCCTCCAACAGTTCCTCCTTCTTCGCTGTCCGAATCTCAATAATCAGCTCTGTTTCTCCGTTTTTGATGCTCCTGGACTTTTCCTTGTGATATTTACAATTGTTTTTTAGAAGTGTCTCCACTTCATCGTAGTCAATCTCAGAAGCCTGCGCCCGGAGAACCAGAAGGTCAGGTGCTTTGGCGTTTGGCACAAGATCCAACACGAGAAGCAGTATCGTCATCACGATGCAAAGCACAAAGGAAAGCACATAAAGCCCTACACCCACTATAATACCGGCACTGATAGACCAGAAGAGATACAGAAGATCTATTGGATTTTTTACCGCATTACGAAAGCGGACAATGGAAAGTGCACCCACCATGCCTAGTGAGACAAGAAGGTTTGACTGCATCGCAATCATGATAGCCGCCACGATAATCGGCATCCCCGCAATCGTCACATTCAAATCCTTAGAATAAAACGCGGATTTGGAGGACAGCTTGTACACCGCGAAAATGTAAATACCTACCAGAGCTGCGATAGCAATAAGTAGTAAAATGCTTTTAGCCGATAAATTTGTACCGCCGCCTAAACTTTCATACACACTGGCTTTAATTACATCCTTAATTGACATGACTACACTCCTTTATCTTATACTTTTTTAAATATAGTATCTCTGACAGCACAATAGCTCTGATACATCTGTCTGTAAAGTTTCTGCCAAGTCCGCTGCATCCACCGCTCCTGCCAGATCATAGGACACAACTTGTAAATGAAATATGTTTTTGGCATTTTCTTATTTCTATGCAAACAAATTACTCTCTTATAGGGGCTTCTGTCAAGCACATCCTTGTCAAAACTGGCCAGCCGCTGCTTTGTTTCTGTAAATGCAGGTGTATCACAATCCATCAGAATAAAAGCATCCCGCTTCGTAAAATGCCTTTCCAAATAAGGAAGTGCAAATATCATAATATCAGTTTCCTGCTCCTCCATTGCATCGATCAGCCAATGGACATCCGCTTCCAGGAACCCCCCCCCCGTCCATATACAGTAAATAGTCAATATCATCAAGTTTTTCTAGTGTTTTTTCGATAATATAGGGTTTCCAAATCCAATATCCAGCCCCTCGTTTTGCATTCCAAATGGAGGCGTTTTTCTCTTTAAACTCCTTATCTATATCTGCAGGGCCATACTCAATGACTTTATCTACACCATGTCTTTTTGCCATCATGGTATTAAACCGTTGTGCCCGTATATATTTTTCATCGGCATAATTAATAAGACAGACCATACTTTTCAATCATTTCCCTTTCCCGGCATAACTGATATTTTGAGTATGCCGACTGCTGCATATTGCCAACCTCCAAAAGCTGTACCAGAAAATCCGGTATAAACTCATCGTATTTCACCTCTAACACTTTATCATATTCCTGCAAAAAATCATAGCAGATATTTTTCTGACCAAACATTGCCACCCGGCTGCTCGCCCGCACATTACGGTCAAACGTAATCCGCACATTACCCGGCTCATACACATAAGCCTTGCGCTCATAAGCCACAATCACTTTTGGGCGAAGTCCCTGTGCATTTATCGCCAAATTAAAAAGTGTCGCCGGATCTTCCGTTGAATCACTATCCGCAATACATTCTCCGTGCATTAGGCTTTCCATCTGTTTCCTCGATATATTTTTTGAGCGCTTTAGAATTCGACTATCTTTTTTTGTCTTTACTTCCAGCTTTATGGTTTCCAACGAATCATTGTAAATCCGGATCCGATATTTACTCCTCCTATTCACGCCGTCCACCGTATCCTGCAGACAGGAATCCCGAAGGTCGTCAAAATAAAGGCTGACAATGCTGTAGCCTTCCGGACCACCCTCATTACTGTCCGGGCGAAGAACAGCTTCCATTCGCTGCTGGAGCATATAAAGCTCCGGCTCTGTGCAGTTGTATTTATCTTCTACTCGATACATTATTTCCTCTTTCTTTCTCGTGAATCAAAACATTTAGCCCTGTCGCCTACATTCAGCTAAACTGTGTAACAAAAATGCCTATGGAAACCTTTCCACAGACATTCTCATTCCTTCACCGAATTAAGATTTCTATAAATCAACGTCGTCGCCGAAAGTAAGTAAATCATTCCCGATTCCTGCAATGAACAGCAAACCTCTTCATACACCATAATACTTTGCTTTATATACTTCACGTGATCAATAGGTCGAAATATATTTATACCCCCTAATCTGATATCTAAAACTAAATTTTTGAGACTATGAATTAAGTTCTGCAGTTTCATATTGAGTTCAATAGATTGTATATGCTCTCTGTACCAATACACACACGCATTAGAAAAAATTTTCTCATTATTACCTGACGCCTTCCACAAACTCATTACCCAGTTCTCACTCATCCCCTCAAATAAAGCCTCTTCTACCTGTTTCCCATCTTGAGCGGGAAGCATGTCTTCGCAATGATACCATATTTCCAACCATTGTCCTATTTGCTGTAAAAGGTTAATCTGCGCATCTTTCGCAGCCCGAAGCAAATGTTCTTCCAAACCATATTTTTCATTCAGAACAGAAATATCCTCTTTCTTATTATATAATTTCCTATAATGAAACCACGCATCCCTATAGTTGGTATGACATTCACTAGGGTAGTAAAGGCCAAATTCATCATATATTTTCTGCAGAGTCTGAAACTGATACCCAAATTCCACTATCGTGTCTGCACATTCTTTCCTAATATCTTCCTGGCAGCCAACTCCCTTGCTTACCTGCTGCATCACTCTGACAGCCCCCACTTTCTACGGTAATCACTCAATATCCCACTAGCGAAATCATATTGTCTATTTTGAAATAATCGATTCTCTAACATGCTGTTCATCGACATTTTCCCTCCACGATGCTCAGAAGACAGGAAGGATTTTTCTTTGCCCAACGATCGTCGCACCATTTCCCTGTTAAACTCCTTATCCTCTTTCGAAAAAAAACTGTTAATCACTAAACCCTCCATATTCGCCGCCCCAGCTTTCTTTAGATTTTTCTATGCTTAAACTAAACTCTCCTGTTCCAGCTTCCTAAACTCCTGTATCTTATTCAACAGGAATTCCGTATCAACCACTTTCTCTATAAGTTCTGATTTTATTTTTTTAATGCCTGATACTTTCTTCTCCGGTGATAATTTTGCCGCATCTAAATAAACTACAAAGTCATCAAATAGCTGCTGTAATAGTTTCTGATTCATTAATGCCAGCACTTCCCTTAGCTCTTCATTTAATGTTTGTTCACTGATCCTGCTTTTACAACATAAATCGACCATTTCTTCATAAAAATTAATGCACAAATAAAATTGTTTTTCAATATGTACATAGAACTGTGTATCATCCCGTAATTCAAAATTTTCCACCATTATATTGTCCAGGCATGCCAAATACATACACTGGTCTATCAACTCAAATATAAATTCATCTTTTGTCATCTGTTCTCTCCACCACTATATACTTGTATATATACATTCCGGGCAAATGTATTGCAGCTTATTGTTTTCGCTATGTGGTCGTAATATATGGACCTGATCAGAATATTTTCCACAGATTGTACATCTTGTCTGAAATTCATGTATATCCATTGTCAATGCTATTTCTGTCGGCAAAACTCGAATTGCCGGCTCCCCGTTTTTCTTTACAAGATCATTTATTTCCTCCTGCAAATACTTTGAAACTCCAAACCGAATATCTGATACCTGATTAGAAAATTCAGACAACAAAAAACACTTCAATGCATAATCCTTTTTCGTTACAATATCATAGAGAATCTTATAACATCCATAATAGCCTATATGCCTCTCCTTCAATCGTCTGAATAATATATCCTTTTGATATATACCGCTTATATTTGCTATAATTATGTGGCACCTTGCCAGCACTTCCTGCATGTCGGAATAAAACTCCTCCTGTACAGAAGTATCAGAAGTATAACCAATCCATCTTTTCTCATCATTTGATTGTCCGCATTCAAAAGCGCATCCATACGTATGCAAAAAATATTCTTTATCGTCACCTTTTTTATACTGTTCATGTGCAGTACGAAAAACATGCATACGTATCCCCTGACTAATTTCAATATTTCTCGTGGAAATTATCTCCGCATGCCCATGAAATCTATCTCTTAAAACAGAATCGTCTTCATCAGCTGTATTTATACAAAACAACCGGTTAAACTTATTGTTGAACCCACTCTCCTTCATAGACAGCAAAATAGCTTCTTCGCACGTAACTGAATCCATATACCATTTGATCTCATGCCTCTTGTTCCGTCCCCTTGAAATCAAAAACTGTTCTTCATCCCATTCGATCATCTTCTCTGAACAGTGCGATGCAACATTATAATGTAAATCATCTATGATTCTCATATCACTCGAATGATCAATATGCTCATGCGTAATAACAACTACATCTATGTCCAAAATACTCAAACCATAATCATGTAAATTCTGCACAAACAAATATCCTGGATCAACAGCTATCCCCACTCCATTCCAACGGATGTAAAAGCCACCTCCACTGTAAAAATTCGTATTCCGGGCATAATTTAAAAGAATCGGAGTTGAAGAACTGAAGCCCTTTAACATAACTATAATATTTCTTTCATGCATTATATTTCGTCTATAATAGTCCAAATAGACATCTACCGGACGTTCTTTTTGCTTGAGCAGGTCTTTCACTTCCTCTGGTATCAGAAAATCCGATTTTGTTAAAGTATATTCATTCTCATCATGAAAAAGATAGTCTTTCAGTTCCTGCCAATATTCTGTCTCACACTTCCGGCATACAAAACACAGATGACATTCCCCCGCCTGCATCACTTTTATTATCGTGAAATTCGCTTTCGAAATCCGGTAATGTAAGCTGTCCATGAATCCAATTATTGAAAATATATTCGTAAAAATGATATAGACATGTGTTCTCCATTATTCCCCCATGCAGTATATCGGCTCACAGTATTTCATGCCCCTATAACTGTCCAACTTCGGCTGCATACCCATCACATTATCAACAAGCAGGGTCTCAAATAGGTTTAACATAGCCAATAGTATAAAGTATTCCACCTTCAATTGCAAGATATAGCCAGACTCTATATGATAACTGAAACAACTTCTACCATGGTCTTTTGCTTATACCGAAATCTTTTGTCCGGAAAGGAAAGCATTCGTCTGTCTTTCCATCACTACTGCAACATCTTCTCCCTTACTGTATGCGGCCGTCCACTCTACGATCATCTCCATGGCCCTCTCCACATTCCAGACCGGCTTCCAGCCAAACGTTCTCTTCAATTTAGCACAGTCCAGCTTCAAGAATCCGGCCTCATGAGGACCGCCGTCATATTCATTGCGCCACGTCACATTCTGTCCGGTCCTTTGGTTCCACTTCTCACAAAAAAGTGTAACGATCTCCCCTGTCGTATAACAGTCTGTCTCATCCGGTCCCACATTGTAACACCCTGCAAACGCAGGCTCCACACACTGCCTCGCCGCCAGCATCAGATACACCGCAACCGGCTCCAATACATGCTGATATGGCCTTGTGGAATAGGGATTTCTGACAATAATCTCCTGTCCCGACAGAACCGCCCGCACACAATCAGGAATAATCCGATCCGCCGCGAAGTCTCCGCCGCCAATCACATTCCCTGCTCTCACAGTAGACACAGCCGCAGGGCGCTCCGCCGTATTCTCATCAAAATCCGCCGGGTTCATAAAAGAATTTCTGTAACTGCTCGTGACCAGTTCTGAACACGACTTAGAATTTGAATAGGGATCATATCCGTTCAGCTCCTCATTCTCTCGATATCCCCACTCCCATTCTCTGTTTAAATACACTTTATCGGTGGTCACATTCACAAACGAGCGCACACACGCATGTGTTCGAACGCACTCCAGCACATTGACGGTTCCCATGACATTCACCTCGTAGGTGTAGACCGGATTGCGGTAGGACTCTCTGACAATGGGCTGGGCCGCCATATGAATGACAATCTCCGGCTCCGTCTCATCAAATACCTGCTGTAAATGCGCCAAATCCCGGACATCTCCCACCACAGAATTTATTTTATCCTCGATCCCACTCAGCGCGAACACACTCGGTTCCGTCGGCGGCGTTAGCGCATAGCCTGTCACCTGTGCGCCGGCCTGCACCAGCATCATACACATCCATGTGCCTTTAAATCCAGTATGGCCTGTAACCAACACTTTTTTTCCTTTATAAAAATCTAATCCAAAGTCAAATTTCATTATTATTGCTCTCTTTCCTATCTTTCAATCTGTTTAAGCAGAAAGTCTCTATCTGTTCAATCAGTTCTTTTGCCGTTAAAATCTGTTCTTCCGCTTTCTCTTTGGTAGCAATATAAAAATCATCATAATCACTGGCATGACGGATTTCTTCTACCCGTGCAATCCGTCTTCCAAACGTTTTAGGAAACACTTCCGTCTTTATATAATCCTTGTTAAAATTGGCTAATGTGTCTTTGTGACGCTTATATGACTTCCCATCTAACGCATGAACAGCCGATATAGCATGATAAACCGCATAATAAGCTCGGTTATTCGCTCCACGATATGCTCCCTCTTTCAGCAGGATATTGGCTGACAGCAAATCGCTCTGTGCTGTTTCAATACGATAGCGCACTAAATCACCAGTGCTCCCCCCTACAGGCTGTTCCATACAATTCCACCCCTTCCTTTTGCACATTTGTATAAAAGGGATAAATTCCCAACCACTTCTTAAAATGGCTATTGCTCTTTGCTATGGGTTTAATATCCGTGCCGTGTTCCTCATTGAAATCATAGGTAGACCATGACAATTGTTTGCTGTACTTTTCAATCTCCATATCCGCCAAATCTACCAAAATCATAATGTCAATATCTGAATCCGGTTCAAAATCACCCCTTGCATAAGAGCCGTACAGGATTACAGATTTTAGCCGTTCTCCATAAATTTTCTTTACTTCTTCTACATACTTCCCAAGCAAATTATTTGTCATCACCGGCATGGCTTCTCTCCCTTCTGCAAAGCGGATTCTCTTGCCTATTTGAAATAACTGCAGTACATAATGCTTCTTACTGCTAAGCCTTGATTGCTTCTATCAATGTTTTTGCCATGTAATCAATCATCTCATCCGTCATTCCCGGGTAAACTCCGATCCAGAACGTGTCTTCCATAATTCGGTCCGTGTTCGTCAGATTACCTACAATCCGATATCCCTCGCCTTTCGCTCTCATCTCATCGAAACATGGATGCTTCGTCAGATTACCCGCAAAGAGCATTCTGGTCTGAATACCGTGCGCTTCCATATAAGGCACCACCTGATTCCGGCTGACTCCCTCTCTGCAAGTAACCATAAACCCAAACCAGCTCGGATTAGCATGTTCACAAGGCTCCGGCAGAATCAGCTTGTCTGTAATATGCAGCCTCTCTTCTTCCGACAAAAGCGCCGCCTTTAACCGGTCAAAATTATGCCGCCTTCTCTCCACGAAAGAGGGAAATTTCTCTAACTGTGCGCAGCCAACCGCCGCCTGCATATCTGTGGCCTTTAAATTATATCCAAAATGGGAATACACATACTTATGATCATACCCAAGCGGCAGCTCACCATACTGCCTGTCAAACCGATGTCCACATAAGTTGTCACGTCCCGATGGACAGACACAGTCGCGTCCCCAGTCCCTGAAAGAACGAATGCACTTATGCAGCAGCGGATTGTCTGTATACACCGCGCCGCCCTCTCCCATCGTCATATGATGAGGAGGATAAAAACTGGAAGTCCCGATATCACCGACGGTACCTGTCAGTTTTGTCACGCCGTCAATTGTATATTCAGAGCCCAGAGCATCACAGTTATCTTCCACCAGCCATAGATGATGCTTTTTGCAAAATTCACTGACTGTTTTCAAATCGAAGGGGTTACCTAATGTATGCGCAAGCATAACTGCCTTTGTCCTCTCGGACAGCGCCTCCTCCAGCATTGACACATCTATATTGTACTGTGGGATCGTCACATCCAAAAATACAGGCACCGCCCCAAACTGGATAATCGGTGCAACCGTGGTTGGAAATCCCGCCGCCACAGTGATAACCTCATCTCCCCGTCTGACTGCCCGCTCTCCCAGAAGCGGCGATGTGAGCGCCATAAACGCAAGAAGGTTTGCCGATGAGCCGGAATTGACAAGAGAGCAGAATTTCACACCAAGATATTCCGCCATCTTCTGTTCAAATTCTTCCGTATACCGTCCCGCCGTCAGCCAAAATTCCAGCGCGCTGTCCACCAGATTGACCATCTCCGCGCTGTCGTAAACTCTGGACGCATAAGGGATACGCTGCCCCTCCTCAAATGGTTTTTTTCTATTGTGATAGGTATCGCAATAAGCTTTTACCTGTTCCAGAATCTGCTGTCTGGCTTGTTGTTCGGTTTGCTGCTCCATATTCATCTACTCCTCCCGTCTGAAATAATAGAATAAAGTTAAGGTGTAATGCCTTTATAATTTCAGCAGGCTTTACACCTTCTTTTTGGATTAGTGGTTACTGTTTAGCCGTTATTCTTTTATTTTGTCTAATTCTGTGAGATTTACGCCGGATGCGGTAAGTATTACTTTTAGTTCAACGTATCTATCTTTCATTTCTTTATATACTGCCGATTCTCTACTTTCAACTAAAAGCATATACTTTTGTAATCTTGCAAATTCTTCCACATTTTTTTGCATCATTTCTTCATCTGACATACAATCACCTTGCTTTCTTTCAATCTATACTGATTGTTACATCTTAATCATAACAGATTATGTAAAAGGTGTGAAGCCTTATTAAAACAGCCCTGATTCAAAATAATCACCATATTTTCCACGGTGCCTTTCCTTCGCTCCACAGCCCCTCCAAATATGCCCGATCATGTACTGTATCCATAGGCGACCAAAAACCCGGATGTCTATAGGCAGCCATCTGCCCTTCCCTCGCCATCCGTTCAAAAGGCGATGCTTCCAGCATCTCTTTCCCGTCTCCGAGATAATCAAAGACCTTCCGATTCAGCACCATAAAACCGGCATTCACCCAGGACTGGTCTTTTCTGGCCTTCTCTTTAAAATTTTCAATAATGCCTTCTTCATTGATCTTGATCGCTCCAAATCTGCCGGCCGGCTGCGTCGTTGTGATCGTGGCTGTTTTCCCATGCTCTTCATGAAACGCAAGCAGCGCCGGAATATCTATGTCCGCCACGCCGTCCCCATAGGTCAGCATAAAGTTCTCGTCTTCTCCAATATAATCGCGTATCTGCAAAATCCGGCCGGCTGTCAGCGTATCTAATCCGGTATTTGCCAAGGTCACCCGCCACGGTTCCGCTGTGGAATGGTGATATTCCCTTGTCCTGTCTAACAGGCTGAATGTGGCGTCCGACTGATACATGTAATAATGGATAAAATAGTCCTTAATCATGTGACCCTTATAGCCACAACAGATGATAAAATCATGATATCCATAGGCAGAATATATTTTCATAATATGCCAAAGAATCGGCTTGTCCCCAATTTCTACCATCGGTTTGGGTTTTAGGACCGACTCTTCACTGATGCGGCTTCCTTTGCCGCCGGCTAAAATAACTACTTTCATAGATGATTCTTGTTTTCCTCCATTCTGACCTTTCCTGTCAGGTAACCCTCCATAGGGACAAACTTACCATTCAACTCCGGGACAGCCCAATTGATAAGGAAGCATAACGGAATGCAGAGCACAAAACAAACGATTGTAACTGCCGTCGGATACAAGTATTCCCCGTACTGCAAATCGGCAATACCATTACATAACGGTTTTACAAACGTAAATAGAAGGTTATGAACCGCCATGATAACAAGTGAAAACCTGCCCATGCAGGCAAACAGTTTAACTTTTTGAAACAACATCGCAATCAGAAGAAGCCCCGCACTGCCCGCAATAGCCCCGCCTAAAAACAGATCATATCTGCCATAAATACCGAGTGCCATTACCACACCGTGCCACCCCCAACGTTCCACATAAGGCAAATTTAACGTTGCCACTATATATGTGAGCATGAACAATGCCGCCATTACAAGAATCTTAACATAAGATGCTCTCTTCTCCAAATAATCTGCAAATTTTTGTCCAACTCCTCTCCCGACAATCATCAACAGACAGCCGGAAAAGGCAATATCGCTTCCAAAAAAACGCCCACCCGAAGACACCCCGTCAAACAGCAGACTCACGAAACCACATAGCATCATCACAGATAAGGCAAATGCAATCCTGCCTCTCCCGCTGTCAATCTTTGAACGTATGTTTACATATAGCTGAAACAAGAGTGTTGTGACGAACATGCATGGGAGAAACCATAATACAGGACTGCTGCCGGCTCTTCCAAGAGAGGAATTACTTCCAAATACCACACCTTTGACGAAAGTCAGATTAATATTTCCACTTCCCGCATAAACACATGCCCATAACACATAAGGTACAAGCAACGCCTTCCCTTTTTTCAAAATAAATTCCCACAACTCCGATCTGGAGTCTATCGTTCTCCCTGAAGCAGCAATTCCGTAAATAAGAAAAAAGATCGGCATAATAAAGGCGGCAATCGTCCTACGCACGGGATTATACGTAATAGAAGAATGCACATAAACTACGCTTAGCACAGCAAACAATTTCGCCACATCCAGATAATCTTTTCTCTCTGTCATCTGCGTTCCCCTCTTCTGTTTCCAACTGTTCCACAAGTTACTCCTGCGTCCTGCGGTATATCACATTGCCATCCTTAATCGTCATGATAACTTGTATATCCTTGATATCCATAGGTGGAGTTTCCAGCGGTGATCTGTCCAAAACAACCAGATCGGCGCGTTTCCCTGCCTCAATACTCCCCTTTGAGTCCTCCTCAAAATATTGATACGCCGCCCCCGTCGTTACCGCCTTCAATGCCTCATACACAGATATCTTCTGCTTTTCCCCGATCACCGCCCCGCTCCGGCTGATTCGGTTGACCGCACACCAGATGGAATGGAGCATATTCGGTTTCGTCACCGGCGTATCCTGGTGGAAATTTACTGCCACTCCTCTGTCCAGAGCATCCCTTACCGGGCTGATCCTGCTGCCACGCTCACTGCCAAAGTTTTTCATGTGAATATCTCCCCAGTACCATACATGCCCGACAAAAATAGAAGCAATCATTTTAAGGCGCGCCATTCTGTCCAGCTGGTCATTTCTCACTGTCTGGCAGTGAATCATAACCGGCCTTAAGTCCTCTTCACAACCCGTTTCCCTCTTTACCTTCTCATACAGTTCTAAAAACTGCTCACTCGCGGCATCTCCATTGCAGTGCGAAAGCAGCTGTTGTCTTTCTTCCACTGCAGTTCTAATCCCCTGCTCTGCCTCCTGATCAGAAAGCCATGGATATCCGCAGTATCCCTCCGCCCCGTTCAGATACGGCTCAGACATCCATGCTGACCGTCCCTGAGGTGAACCATCAAGGATAAGCTTGTATCCGCCGATCTTAAGATGTCCGCTGTACCGGCCAGCCAGATGAGAAAATTGCCTGTGAATCTCTTTCCCCCCTGCCGTCAAAAGAGGATAAGAAACCACATCTACCAGAAGCTGCTTTTGTCTGTTCATTTGATCCAGCAGCACGACATCCTGCATGGAGGAAGCCCCATCCTGGACAGTCGTTATCCCATTCTCAATATAAATCTGCTGCATGCCCTGCATCATTTTTGCCACATCAAACCGCATTCGTCCCGCTAGCGCTTTTTGAAGCTGCTGCATCGCAGTCTCTTCCAAATATCCATCAGGCTCCCGCCCGCCCGGGAAACGTCCAATCCTTCCCCCTTCCGGATCCGGCGTATCCGCCTGAATTCCGGCTAACCGTAATGCCGATGAATTTGCGCATGCCAAATGCCCGGAAACATGCAATATCATGATAGGAATTTCCGCATTCACCTGATCCAGCACATTTCTGTCCGGATGTGTCTCTTCCTTCAGGAAATTATGGTCATAGCCATACCCAATCAGCAGCGCATCGTCTGCCGGCTGACCAGCAGCAATAGAACGCTTCAACGCCTCAATAATATCATCAAATGACGTACACTCTGTCAAATCTGTGCAAAGCGACATCTGTCCGTTCATCACCATATGACTGTGCGAGTCAATAAATGAAGGCATCAGGCATTTCCCTTCCAGATCTATCATAGCAGCCGCTTCTTCAGACATATCTCTGACATCGTTCAAACTTCCTGCAGCCACTATGACACCGTCACGTACAAGCACAGCTTCTATCGGACTCTCTCCAAAATCCTGTCCAGACATTGTTATAATTTTCCCATTATAATACAATTGTTCCATTTTTCCCTCATTTCTGCGCTGCTTTCGTTTCAGCTATACTGAAACGGTGCATAAACCGAGTTTGTGGCAAGCAGCGCGCAGACACAAATCTCGCAATGGAAAATTTTATTTATAATCTTGTCTCCACCTCTATCTTATTTCCAATAATATGATTTCTTACCCCAGGATTTCGTAACTTTTAATAAGATCAGATAAAGCACCACACAGACCAACAATCCAAGCATAGTAGCAGTCAGCGTCAAACTATCGGATGCATATGCCAAAATCAATATATAAACCGGCGTACAAGCCAGCATAACCAAATTCATGGCACCCAGCTCAACACTTGTCGTCGTCCTAAACTCTGGATCCACAATTCTGACCAGCGCGATACCACTTGGAACCGTGCCAGTACAAGTGCCATACAGGCCAAGCGTTCTCTCAAAATCGTTGCTGCCCCCAATTCTCTGACCAAAGTAGAAGCAGACTACAAAAGTGACAGCAGTTACGAGCACTACCACTACAATAATTGGCAAAAGCCACTGACTGATAATATTGACTGACACTGCCATGAAAGCACACACAACCAGATAATCCGCCGTCCATCCCGTAATCTTGCCCTGCAGCACATTTTCCTGCAGAAAATCCAAATGCAGCTTCTTCATAAGCCATTTCACAATATATGCGGCATACATACCATTCATAAACATCATGCTGCTCATAGATGTCCCTAAAAATCCCGGTATGTATGATAATATATTTCCAATTCCCACCGCCAGCACATAGCACACACCGATCAGTGCAAAATGAAAAGCCAATGTCTCTATGTTGCTGCTGCATGTGGTATCTTTTACCATGTATTCCGTCTGTTCCTCTTTGCGGAAATATCCCTTTAAAATTGCCTCATCTATCTTTCCGCAGTTCTTGGCAATACCGCGTTTCACACCTAGCTTTGCCGCAGGAATACCAATTAAAAATGCCACGATAAATCCAATGGAAGCAAATGTAATAGCAACCATAGACGCATTTTCCCATCCATACTGCTCAAAAATCGCACCATAGGCTGCTGACTGCCCTGGTCCCTGACAAAAAGCAAACGGAATCAGCATGCCGTATCCAGGACTCATATCAGTCATACCGCCCATAAGATATAAAATCCCAGAGGATATTACCGGCGTTAGTCCATACAGCAGACACCAGACCAGCCCCATGGATACAGCCCCCTTTAGCACATTCCCCGCATTACTTTTCTCTCCTTGAGGCGTGCTCGTCAAACTGATTGAAATAAAAGACACAGTAAACAAGTGATTTACAATCGAAGTAAACATTTCCATGTCCGTACCAATGGTAACACCCGCCTCCATCGTGACATTCATAAAAACGATACCCAGTATCCCTGCAATCACACTTGTGGGCACCAGCATATTTCGAAACGCTGGTATTTTAGCCCGCAGCAGCATGCCTATACACAGCATAATACTCGCCCAGCCAAAGGCCATCATAAAATTCATCGCTAAATCCTCCCTCACCCCTCATCATACACATTCATTTGCCAGACGAAGCATATCCTTCCTGATTCCCTGGCCTGTAATAATCTGCTGAACGACCAGCTGCGGGAACGGATTCACTTCGATAACCGACCATCCTTGCGCTGTCAGCGCAAGGTCAAAACCTATAAATCTGGCATAGGAGGATATTTCATTCATCACTCTGTCCGCCAAACCAAGCAATTCCTCCCAGGCGGGAATCTGAAATCCCGGAATGACTTCCCCGCTGTCGGGATGAAGTATATATTGATTTCCATAGGAATCATATCCACACGTAAATACATACCCATTGGTCTCATCGATTCTGGCTCTGATCGCCCCACTGTCATTGTCTACAAAACTGCCCCGCTGGCCCATGCGAAACATGGACTGTACAAAATGATTCCCGCCTTGCCGGTCACGCAGTGTAATCAGTCTAACCGAATTGGCCGACTGTCTGTGAAATTTTGCCAGCGTCTCATCCTGGCAGATCAGCTCGTCCGCAATACCGCCTCCCTCCGCACACAATTTCTCATACAGCACTTTCCTATCTGCCGTCTTGGAGAGACTGATCCTGCGGACGCCCTTCCCGCAGGAAGCGCGCAGCGGTTTAAACACAAATTCCGACTTGCCGTCAGTGTACCTGCAAAACTCCTCGTATCCTGCATCCTTATCTGATTCAGCTCCTACCAGAATACATTGTCTGCCAAAGTACTGTCCGATCTGCTGATACATCTGCCATTTATTTCGAATCTTCTCGTACTCGTCAAAATGGTAGCAAGGTCTAAATACCACAAAGCGCTCTTTATCACCCATATATTGATTACGCCCCTGATCATTCTTCCAGTAAAACTGAAATTGAAAATATTCCTCCGGTGCAATTCCATATATTTCACAACATGCGTAAATATCCACTTCCAGCATTTTTTTCTTTTCCCCATCCAATTTCGGGGCAAACTGTTCGAATGCCAAATCCATATCATTCCAGAATTTAGTATCCTCACGCGTTCTATCTGCGAACCGGTCGTAGAACTTACGTTTGACCTCAAAGGAATCTGGCATCTTCAACAATTCCAGGACAGCTTCCCTTCTATCCTGATCGAAAGAATCTAATTGATATTCAACAAAATGTGCCTGCTCATTATAGTACGCCATCTTTCTCCTCCTGCTCCTCTTTCTCCTCGGAAGTCTCCTCCTCAAAGTTCAACTTTTCACCCACTATCACACCCGGCTGATTTGACACCTTTCGCAAAATGACCCCGATATATTCACCCAAAATCCCCATAAACAGCAGCTGGACCGATCCCAAAAAAAGCATGCCAATTAACGTAGGAGCCGATCCTGTCGGAAAATAATACCACATAGTCAGCTTCATAATCAAATACACAACACCTATTATAAAGCTGATTATAGACATAGCGAACCCCAATATCGTCATCAGGCGCAAAGGTGTGGTAGAAGTGTTAATCATGGAATTGAGTGCAAACGTCAGATATCTCCAGACATTGTAGCTGGATTTTCCACTTCGCCTCTTCTTCTGCACATATTGTATCAATTTTACCTGATAGCCCATATCTGCAATCGCGTTTCTCAATATAATGTCATCATCCGTTTTAACCCACTCGTCCAGCACTTCCCGATCTACCAGTAAAAGCCCTGACATATGCGCATATTGTGGTATATCTGAAAACAAGTTAATGATCCGGTAAAACAAACTGCGCAAAAAATATTTGACTTTGCCTTCTTCTGACGCAATCTTTTGTCCCGCTACAACCTTATAGCCTTCTTCCCAATATTTAACAAATTCAGGTATCAATTCTGGCGGTTCCTGAAAATCACAGGCAATATGAATATAGATATCCCCGCTGCAATACTTTCCCGTGTTGTGTCCCGAGCGACCACCGGCCCCGTAATTACGGTTATTCATCAAAACTTTGATATGAGAATCTGCGGCGGCAAGTTCTCTTAAATGCTGTCTGGTTGCATCCTTAGAACAGTTATCCGTAAAAATAATCTCGTAATCATAATCTAACCCCTGCATAATCTCAGTCAATTTATCTGCCATAGGCTTCACATTGTCTTCCTCGTTATAACAAGGCACGACAACACTAATCTTTTTCCTCATAGATATCCCTTCCATCCACGTCCAAGCTCCGCCTCAGAATTTTTCACCCATCCTTCATCTCAGAAAGATACTGCAGACTTCTAGTAAAGCCGTCCGCCACAGTCACCTTCGCATTCCATCCTAGTTCCTTTAGCTTGTCCACATTAACCGGGGTCATTCTTCTGACAGGACTGGCACAATATCCTGCATCCTCTCTTTTCTGAAACTCAACTCTCAAACCCTTCTCTGGAAAAACGCCTGTCAAAAGCTCTGCCAATTCCCGAATGCTGACATACTGATCCGGATTGCCGACATTATAACACTCCCCCGCCTCACCATTCAGCAAAATCTGAAACAGCGCCGCTGTCGTATCTCCCAGATAACAGAACGCTCTCTTGTCCTCCCCATCACTCTTCAATACGATATTGTTATTATTTAGAATATTATTGGCAAATTCAGCAAAGACTCTCTTATCATTTTGTACATCCATGGTTGGGCCATACGTGTGATGGATTCTCGCAATTTTGACTGGAACGCCATATTCCCGGAAATACGCACTGCACATTGCTTCACCACATCGCTTGCTCTCACCATATACATTGCCTGCGGCCATCCAGTCCATGCTGCCTACCGTTGTCTCCACAATATCCGCTGTCTTTCCCACACTGCCATATACACTGCCGCTGCTGAAAAAGAGAAATCCCTTTAGCGGATTCTCCGCTCCATATTTTAATAGTTCGCAAGTTCCGATTACATTCGGAAGCATAGTTTCCACCGGCATTTTCCCATAATACTGAGGGCTTGCCAGACTGGCCGCGTGAACAATATAGTGAATCGGATCCTGTATCACAAGCGGCGTGTTAATATCACTGCATATCAGATGCAAATATTCTCTGTCGCAGTATTTTCCAAACCGTCTGCGCGCCTTTTCCACACTGCGGATCCCAGCATATATTTCTATACAGCTCCCATATACTTCATTCAAAAAGATAAGAAACATCACAAAATAGGACGCGATCATACCTGTTGCCCCGGTTATATATATTCCTGACCTCTCCAGCAAATTCCATGCCTTCAGGGACTGATAAATCATCTGCATATCTTCACGTATGATATGGTTGTCCAGAAAGTCTGCATCGTATCTCATCGTCTTCCCTCACCCTTCACTGTCCTCAACTAACGGGATATACATATTCTCCTTTAATTCATCTCTATCCAGAAATGGTGCCATATCTTCAAGCGGCGCAGATACCATCCTGCCGTCGGCCAGCTTACGGCTTGACGCCTTCGGCATCGTAACCTGTGTCTTAGTAACAAATACCTGGCAAATCGCATATGTTTCACAGGACAAGAATTTTTTCAGAGTTTCTTCCAAATCATCTATATTTCTGGATTCAAAATAGGGGTATTCATAGGCATACGCAATTTTTGAAATATCCGGGAAGCTCAAATCTCCACTCTCCTCCCCAATCCCCACATGTGTATGCTCCTTAAAAAATGAATCCTGCGTAATTCGGATAGAATGATACCCCTCATTATTGATGACCACAATGTGAATCGGAAGCCTGTTCTGTTTAATCGTCTGAAGCTCCTGCAGATTCATCTGAAAGCCTCCCTCGCCCGTAACCAACACCACCGGCCTGCCTTCATTAGCCAGGCAGGCGCCGATTGACGCAGGTAAACAGTACCCCATAGGAGAAGTAGAATGATTGGTAATCACACGCTGTCCCCGCTTCATCACCGCAGCCTGTCTGCATATCACCCGAGAGTTCCCGGATGTCGTAACGTAAACGGCATTCTCCGGCATTAACTCAGACAGCACTTTATAGAATACATATATGCTTCCTCTCCCATCAGGCGTCACATATTTATCCGGCGTGACTACCGGATATTTTTCTACCCAAGTTCTGCATTGTGCAATCCATCCACTCCGATCGGGGAAATTTTCCTCCATATGATGTATCCCCGCGATCATGCTCTCAATAAAGTCCAACGCATCAGCATTAACTGGCAGATCAATATGCAGATACTTCCTCTTCAGCTCTTCCGGATCAATATCAACCATCACCTTATATGCTGCTCTCGCCCATGTCTGCGTATGATACCCCGTCTGTTTATAGCTCAAGCGGCTGCCGATGGAAAGGAAGAAATCACTGTTTTGGACCGCAAAATTCCCCGCCCGGTCTCCTGTAGCCCCGGGACGCCCCGCATACAATGGGTGATCATTCGGGATACAGTCTTGTGTCGTCATACCTGTAGTCACCGGAATGCCAAGCAGATCTATCAACTCCATAAATTTTTCGTATGCGCCTGAAAGCCGTACACCCATCCCGCAGTACAGAACCGGCCGTTTAGCCGTCATTAGTTTATTTAAGATCACCGGTATCACTGCCCTGTCAAAGTCCGGTTTTTCGCAATATCCCTCTTTTTGCGCATCGAATCCATATAAATCATCTGTCTCAATGACCGCCGCCTGAATATCCAATGGAATATCCAGCCATACCGGCCCCGGCCGGCCGGCCTTCGCAAGGAAGCAGGCTTTCTCCAGCACATATCTTATCCTTGCAGGATCCGACACCATCTCACAAAACTTCGTCATACCCGCCGCGGATCTGCAGATATCGTACTCCTGTTCTCCATTTGTCCTTAGATCAAGCCCCATCCCGCGCACTGTGATCGGATAACGCACCTGCCCGGAAAATAAAATCATTGGGATCGAACCCATATAAGCACATAGGCATCCGGTAATCGCATTCGTCGCACCAGGGCCAGATGTCACACAGACTGCCGCCATCTGATTATGCATTCTAGCATACGCCTCTGCTGCAATCGCAGCCGCCTGTTCGTGATGATGATAGATCACCTGCAATCCATCTTTATGGCCAAATGCGTCATTCAAGTGCATAGCGCCTCCGCCGACCACTTCGAATAATCTGGTTACATTATGCTCCACTAAATAATCTGCAATATAATCTGCAACACGTTGTTTCACAAACAGTTCCTCCTAATTTTCTCTATTAATAGATTTCCAGATAAATTTTTTATGGCAGCCACGGTGCAACTCCCGCATTCCATAAATTTTCCATATTAAATCTGTCATGATACGTTTCCACCGAAGCCCAGAATCCCCCATGCTTATACGTAATCAACTGGCCCTCATCTGCCAGTTTCTCTTTTAGTAAGCGATTTAAATCATAATTGCCATTCAGGGCGTTAAACACTCTCCGATCAAACACATATAGGCAGGCGTTAATCCAAGCCTGATCATCGCTGAGCGTCGAATTTCTGACCAGAAACCCCTCGGAGTCTATCTTGACTGCCTCATTACGTCCCGTCGGTCTCGCCACCGCCATCGTAGCTGTCCTGCCATACTTTTTGTGATATGCAAGCATTTCATTCATATTAATATTTGAAAGGCAGTCCCCGTATGTGACAATGAAAGTATCGTCCAATATATATTTCTCTATTTGTGCTACACGGAGCCCGGTCTCACTGTACAATCCCGTATCGACCACTGTCACTTTCCAATCCTCTGTGCGGTTTTTATAGATCTCTACCGTGTTCGTCTTTAAGTCAACCGTAATATCCGATTGATAGATATAATAATCCATAAAATATGTCTTAATCATATCAACCTTGTAGCCGCCGCATATGATAAACTCATTCAATCCGTATGCCGCAAAACTTTTCATAATATGCCACAAAATCGGTTTCCCACCGATTTCTGCCATAGGCTTTGGAATGCCTTCCTGATCATTACTGATTGTACTTTTCTTTCCCCCTGCCAAGATGACTACCTTCATTTGCAGATTTCCCTCCCAAAATGATTTCGAAGTCGAACGATCAATATACCGCCATATAACAAACACAACAGCATCATCAATTGTAGATAACAAAATGCTGCACCAAATGTGCCATATAAAACGACTATTTTTTTCAAACTCATCACGGCTAACAGTGCAACAAGTCCATAAGGCCATAGCAATTCCTTCTGATAACGCATAATCGTCAATACTACATTCAGATAACCTGAAATAGCAAGAAATCCTCCCGCCGCCAGCAAAAGCATCAGTTCAGCCTTATATGCCGTCAAATCCGTGTGATAAAGCCATGATAAAACGGGAATGCCGATCCCGTATGCCCCAGCCAAGCATATTATGGAAATCACCACTATCACTATAATCTGCTTTAATACTCTGTGCACAAATATACTTTTTTCCCCGCTCTCCCATTCTATTGCCATCGGCACAAGCGTCGGCTGATAGACAAAGGAATTCAGCAGGCCTATCACAAAAACAGGCATTGCCACAAACCCATAACAGGCCTGCACTTCCTCTGCAAGACATGCATCTATCGCATACTTAGGCGCATTATTCACATAGAAAGACAAGAATAAAATCCCAAACAACGGCCAAACCGTTTTTATCAACTGCCAGGCCTGTCCTAAATCACCCCGCCGCAAAACTGCTTTTATACTGCGGTCCTCATCCTCACAAATTCTGCCATAAGAGCCGCACAACAACAAAATAAAAAGCGCAAAAGAAACGGCAAGGCATATCATAAGTGTCGCTCCCAGATCTTGGCAAAGCCACAATACAGCAGGAAACACAATCAAAATTCCAAGCCACCGGAAACAAAACATTCGAGCCCCCGCATACATTCTATTTTTCTGCTGGTAATACCCCCAAAATACGTCTTCTACTGATTCTACCACATAAATCATGCAGACCATAAAAATAATGATAATTTTATCCCGACTATATCCCAATCTCGCATAAGCAGCACCCAAATATCCAATCACAGTCAGAATCATTAGAAAAACGGTACACAATCGGGTCTTTAGATAAACCGCAAAAGAAAATGTATTTTCAACATCAGTTACTTGGTAGTTTCTCACCCCAAATTTTCCAACTGACATCATTAAATTGCCTACAGCAAACGCTATCGTCAGCATGCCTGCATCGGCAAGTCCTGTAATCCTAGTGACTACCATAGACATCACAACCGCTTCCGCCGCATTGATCATTCCTGCTGCCGCATTCCATATATAATCTTGTTTTCGTTCAACCTCTGTATGTCTCATTCTATAAATGGCCGCTCTTTCTCTTTATCACAAGTACAACGAAACAAACGAAAAATCAGGCAGGCCAATGGTCAATTAATTACTATTCGTTGTACTAGTTAATTAAATATGGCAGAATCGCATTTAAATTCTGATTCTGCGTCTGCAGAGTACTGAGGTATTCTCCAAAAAATACCTGAACCGCATACCCCGCAAGAGGAAGTAACAGTACGCCCACCATACACACCGTCCGAAATGCTAACAGCCCTCTCATGCCAACCTCTTCCTGCCTGTTTGCGAAATCATTTTCCCCCTTATTGAACGTCGGAAAATTTATTATCAAAAAGACAAGCATACAAGCATAAAATAGAGAGCGCACCATGTTCATTGGAGCAGTCAGTATGCCTCCCTCCTCTATCAGTTTGGCCAGCGCAGGTGATAATCCCTGCGAATAAAAGTATGGTTTCCCAAACAAGTAATAGAGGAGCATACCTTCACAGCTCTCGCTGTTGAAAAAGTAAGGTTCCCTGGCCAGATGCCATACAAGAAAACATCCTATCCCAGCGGTTTCCAACAGCATATTAATTTTTCTGTTCCCGGTTCTGCAATGAATCACCAATAACATATAAGGCACCATCACAACAGCCCAATATGGTGTTGATGCCGTATACAGGATAAACACCGCATTGATGCAAAAAGCAATATAGATTACTTTGTAATAAAAACGATAATTCTCCTCCCGCCTTTGCAGATAACAGTACACCCATATCAAAATAATGAGAAAGATAAAAAGTGAGATTGAGTCAACGCCCATAAAGATTTTTAAATGGAACAGATAGTGGATGCGGGTTGACAAGAGACCTGTTGCCACCATCTCTGAGCTGCTTACTCCAGCAGATGCCGCCTGCCCTGCCTCCGCATGGATGGAAGCATAACTTTTTCCCAAACTGAACAATACTTTTTCAATCACTACCAGATAACATCCGGCCAGCAGATTTCTTATGATATACAAGATCCTCTTCTCATATAGTAAAACCAGACAGACAAACAAAAATATGGCAAAATATTTACAGCTGACTGCCACTCCGAAATATAAATAAAACCGTTTGTAATCTTGTCTCAAAAAATAATATAATCCATAAACGGCAAACAAAACACCAATGATGTCATACTGTCCGATAGAATATGCCGCCATCATCAGGATTCCGGAAAAGGACCAAGCATAAATCATGCCTGCTGTATCTTTACAGCCGCCTGTAATAAATTCCAGTACTTTTTTCATACCTCCGGCCGTCAGTATCGCGATGACCGGAAGCATCAGTTTTCCCCAGGCTAAAAACAGGAAGCAGGATTCCGCATAACTGCCTGATATCCGCTCGTATAACCAGGCGGGAAAATTCCATATCGCAAAAAAAAGATAGATAGTAAAGTCATACGATGCAGTGGCATTGATCGTACGATTCGGTGTTCCCCCGGGAATTGCCTTGGCGTAAGAATAGAATGATAAAGGATGTCCCTCAAACAAAGCGTACCAGAAGTTAACTCCATGTCTGAATGTGGCAAAAAAATCAAAATACATAGTTGAAAACAAAATAATAAGCACAAATATACTGCCGACAAGATATTCCCACTTATACGGCATAATATATTGTTCTACAATGCCTCTCCATTTTTTTGATTGTTCTGACATTGTCCGTACTAATCTTTTCCCTGACTGTTCCATTCCTGCCTCTCCATCTCCACCAGTAATAGATGCTCTCTATCCGGCCTTTCGCTCCCTGGTCTCACAGCACTTCCGCCTGCTCATATTTGCCTTCCTTCAAAAAGAAAACCACTCTGGAAGCCCCCATCTTCGTCCCAAAAAAGCTGTCACATTTCGTCAATAATAAGGTTTCTTTCAAATAGTCAATGTTCGTAGCCTTTCTCGTATAATTTCCGCCTTCAATCCTGTAATTTTGCGTCCTAATACTGCCATCCTCATTAAAGTAGCGATATCTTGGCCGTTCCATGTACAGACATTTATCCCCAAACTCTTTTTTAATTCTTTTAATATAGTACTCATCTTCACAGGACAAGAAAAAATACCGAAGACCATACTGCTGCAGATGCCGCTTAATCTGTTTGATACTCTCCTCTACGTCCCATCCCTTGGTATGGTTTTCCCAAACTTTCATTTTTATGGCGGCTCCCCAATATGCTCCGGCCCGAATGGCAACTCCCAGTACCTTCTCTCCCGCCGGAAACAGCTCCCGGTACATAACTTCCGCCTCTTTTAGCAGCTCTGGCCTTATCCGCATATATTTTTGTACAATCTCATGATAAACATCAAATTCTTTCTCGTATAGATCCATTCCGAATTTCCATTCCACGTCGCCGTGGGGCAGCCCCCTTGGCGGCCCAAGTATCACTTTTCTACTTTGGTATACTTGCTCTAAAGGAAATTCCGGCACTAAATCTTCAAAATAGTAGTTCCAAGCGTTCTCCCTGCCTCTGTCTTCCACATCCTGCACAAGCGGCAGATAATAATTTTTAAAATCCACCACCGGAGTCCAGCCATGATCCATGGCATATTTAATGCTGCTTACCACCGCCATATAGGCAGAAAACAATCCCCACTGCTGCTCCTGTTCCACACGAATCACATAAAATGTCCGGTCTCTATTCAGTTTGCCGAAGGAACACCTCTTCAATTCTTTCCGGTTCGACTGTTCTATTTTCCAATCCCTCACCGCCTCAGAATATATTCGTCTGACAGGTTCCGGTATGAGATGTCTATATATGGATATCAACAAATTCTTCATCTGTTTTTGTCCTTCTCATTGCCAATTCTTTCATTCATCTCCAAATATTTCTGCTTTATCTTTAACCGTTATTTTCTTATCATTCACTTCATATATCACATCACAGTTTCTGACCGTCGTAAGCCTGTGCGCCACAATAATCAAAGTCTTCGTCCCCTGCAGCGCCTCAATCGCCTGCATAAATTCTGCTTCCGTCTCGTTATCCAATGCGGCCGTGGCCTCATCCAAAACAAGAATATCCGGATTGCGATATAATGTCCTTGCAATGGCAAGTCTCTGTCTCTGCCCTCCGGAGAAACGCACGCCCCGCTCGCCGACCATCGTATCAAGGCCCTTGGGCAGCCTTCTCACAAACTCGTCCA
Source organism: Lachnospiraceae bacterium UBA7060 (assembly GCA_002493835.1). Taxonomy (GTDB): domain Bacteria; phylum Bacillota; class Clostridia; order Lachnospirales; family Lachnospiraceae; genus UBA3282. The sequence goes on from DLAA01000160.1 coordinate 50,480, forward strand.
GCTGGGCTGTCTTGAGACATTCCCAGATCTGCTCATCATCAATATCCTTTTCTTTTTCACCAAATGCAATATTATGTCTGATAGTAGCGTCTATGATATAGGTAAACTGCGGTACATATCCTATAATACGATTCCACTGTTCTCCCAGATCTTCCACATCGATCCCGTCCATCAAAACCTGTCCTTCCACCGGCTTTAAGAGTGCAAGGATAATATCAGAAGCCGTGGTTTTGCCCGCGCCTGATGGACCTATCAGGGCAATTGATTCCCCTTTTTTGACGGTGAGGTTGACATTTTCAAGCACATTTTCCTGCCCCGCCGGATAACGGAAAGTCACCGACCGCAAAGAAACTTCTTTCTGAAACTGCGCCTGTTGATATTTGCTCTTGCGTTCTGCCCGCTCTGACTCCTTTTTTTCCAGTTCCGTAACCAGTTTTATTGTCTCATGGCAGGCATTCAGCTGCGGCATACATACCACAACCATATTGATACCGCTCGTAATCGCACCAAGCGCCGGCAGAATACGAAATGCGCCCGCTGCGATCGAAGAAAGCTGAGTGATCAGTTCACCTGGATTGGCGGTGTTCTCCATTTTAACCGCTAACGCCATCAAAACGCCCGCCACGCAGACCACTTCGATCAAATATGCGGGAATGGAAGCCCCCATATCGACCGTCACGGCTGCGCGGCTGTATCTTGCCCGTGCATCTTCATAGGCTTTAGAAAAATACTTTTGTTTATTCATAACCAGGACTTCTTTGTGCCCTTGGATTGCCTCCATCGCATACTGGTTCATCTCACACAAGAGCTCTCTTCTGCGGACTCCGTTTCTACTCATGGATTTTCTGTACATCACCTGTATGACCACCAGGCATAAACCCGCAAGAAGCATAAGGACAAACGCCATCTGCACCGACTGCAGCATAATGTATGCTACAATACACATGATTGTCAAAAGCTTCATAATGCAGGTAAATATCGTCTTTAGCACATTATAAATACTCGCCGTATCCGACGAAATACCGTTTAAAAGCCTTGTCGTGTTGTGATCCAAAAAGAATTGATATCCCTGTTTCATATAGGCTTCCAGCATCCTGACGCTCAACTCTCGCTGTACCATATAGGAATATTTAGTAGAGACCCACGTATAAAAGACAAAATACAGCGTCTTGACAATATAAATTACAATGACGCCCAGACATACAAACCATATGACTTTTCCGTTTGTATCCAGATTAAAGAGCCGGACAAAGGGCTCCATATACCACCTACTTTTCACACCCTGAATGTCCAGCATCATATCCAAAACCGGCATAATGACCGCTACTCCAACAGTCTCAAGCAGAGCGGCTGCCATACTCAAAACCATGACAAGCAAAGCGAACCTTTTTTGTCTGGCTGTGAGCATAAAAGTTATTTTGTTGAGAAGATCTTTCGTTTTCCTTATCGTATCCACGGCAATATTATATAGCACTTTTAAAAAAAGTACAACCTTCATCTCTTAATTTCAGCTTTGAAAGGTACTTTTATGTTACTTTTCCCAGAACAGTTGCTTAAATTCCTTGATAAGGCTAAGGTTAATGGCAGTGAGATATGATAATAGGGGAATGCGGGTGAAGATGTTCGGTATCTTCATCCTTATTCTTTCAAATGTATACTGTAAATTCAATGATTTAAAAAAATGAGTGGTTATATGCGGGGTTTTGTGGTAATATAGTAACGAGGTGATATTCACATACAGCCTTGATAAGATTGCTGTAACCAAACATGCCAGGATAAGGCTGGTAGAACTTGGATACGTATGAATGATATTGTAAAGGCAATCAGTAATGGAGAAATTATAAAAGAATATGCGGACGATAAGCTTCTGCCCAGCTGCCTGATACTTGGGAAGTCTGTGGAGGATAAACCTCTACATTTAGTGATAAGCAGAGATGAAGAATTTATCTATTTGATAACAGCATATTTCCCGGATAGTAATCAGTGGGAAGACGATCTTAAGACCAGAAAGGAGCGTTGACGGTATGCTGTGTATGGAAGAGATTGTAGAACAGGCTAAGAAAATGATGCAGGAAATCGCAATCATTGATTATGAAAAGGCGGCATAACAGAATATTTGCACAGTCGGCTATTCTCAAATGACGCCATAGAAATTTGGTTACTAACGGGCAAAAGTATTGAAGAATGGCTTAGAAGGATTATTGAGCGCAGAGGGGTTCACCGAAGTGGTTGGTGAACCCCGTTTTCCCGTGTTTGTTTGAAGTTTCCTAGTACTTCGACGGAAGACGGGACTCAACCTCTAATTTTTCCGTCGAGACTTACATTCAATTATTTATCTTTCATTTTTTGCCAGCAGGGTATATAATACTATTGTAAAGTATGCGCTATTTTGTGTAATTCCACCACAAATTATATCAGTGGGAATAAAGCATAATTAATATGTTGACGAGCAAACGTGTGTGAGGAAAGGATATTGCAAGATTAAAATGACAAGTAATACAATGAACAATGTGAGCATAATTATTCCAGCGTATAATGAAGAGCAGGGGATTAAAAAAACCATAGAAGAATTATTAGAATATGAGCCGCTATATGGAGCTGAGATCATTGTCATTGATGATGGCTCCACGGATTCTACCCATTGTATATTGGACTGTTTTGAAAAAAGAATAACAATAATTCAGCACAAGGTAAATCGGGGATATGGTTCTGCAATTGCATCCGGCGTAAAAAAATGCTCTCGAGAAATAGTCGCATGGTATGATGCGGATGGGCAGCACCGTCCTTGTGATTTAGTAAATGTAATTCAGAAACTTCAGGAAAACAATTTGGACTATTGCATAGGAGTTCGCGGAGCAGATTCTTATGTGGAAAAAAATAGAGTTTTGGGCAAACTGGTCTTAAAATATGTTGTCAAGTGGGCTTCCAACGGCGTTGACACAGATTTTAATTCCGGATTAAGAGCATTTCGGCGTGAGGTATTAGAACAATATATCAAATTACTTCCCGAACGATTTGGCGCATCTACAGTGACTACCCTTTTGATGCAGGAGGGAAATTGGAGTGGGGATGAAGTCGGAATAAAAGTTCAGAAAAGAACTGGAAAGAGCTCTGTAAAGCAGATTAAAGATGGAATGCGTACAATTATTTTGATCGGAAATGTTGTTATGCTTTTCCACCCAATGAGATTTTTTGGGCCATTAGGTATTTTCTTTGTACTATTAGGATGTGTATATGGGGTATGTGAGGCACTTACAAAGGGAATGGGAATACCAACCCTTGCAGCAATAGTAATCATATTTGGCCTGCAAATATTTTTTTGGGGAATAACAATTGCACAAATTAGCAAAATGAGAAAAGAAAACTTAGCAAATGTAAGACTATAAAATAAAGGTGTGATGAATTATGTCAATTACTGTTTCATGCTACGGAGGAAAAGCAGGCTGGTATTTTAAGAAAAAGTTTCCACATATAGCAGCTTTCGCATATATCAAGACTAATTTTTGGCTCAGAAGGCGCAATTCCATAAAATATATAAACTGGTTTATGAATCAAAAGCATATACCAAAACCGCTATTTATTTCTATAGAGACGATTAATAGGTGCAATAGCGATTGTTCTTTTTGCCCAGCAAACAGAAACAATGACAAAAGACCATTTGCACAGATGAGTGATGAAATGTTTTATAAAATAATTGAAGATCTGAAAATTTGGGGATACAAAGGAATAATTTCTTTGTATGTAAACAATGAACCTTTTTTGGACAAAAGGATCATACATTTTCACCAATACGTGAAAAGTCAATTGCCAGATTGTAGGATCAAACTTTTTACCAATGGAGTGTTATTAAGCAGAGAAAAATTTTTAGAAATTATTCCTTATGTAGATTATGTTGTAATTAATAATTATAGCGACAGTATGGCGATGCATGAAAATATAAGGGAAATATATAATTATGTAAAGAGAAATCCCAGCCAATTTCAGCACAAAGACATCAAAATTAATATTAGATATATAAGGGATGTTTTGACAAACAGAGCTGGAGAAGCACCCAACAAAAAGGCCACAATGAAAATCATTAATGAACCCTGCTTATTTCCTTATACAGATATGACAATATTTTCAAACGGGAATGTCGGAATATGCTGTAATGATGCAACAGAAAAAACCTGTTTAGGAAATGTCATGAAAAGCTCCCTTAAATCCATATGGGAAGATTTTAATGGTAATGAGCCAAGTTATAGATTGATTCGCAAATTAATTTCTAATGGACGCGCAGGTTATAATTTTTGTAAACATTGTGATACTTTAGATACCGGTTTGAGAGTAAAAACAAGTAAAAGTACAACTAAAAAAAATGCGAAAAAATAATATATCAATAGGAATTATTTGGAATTTATTTAGTTATGTCTTTTTAGGACTTTTTACCATTATTTCATACTATCTTATTACATGGAGGTATGGTGAAGCCGCTCTTGGAGCATATAATATTGTATTGTCTATTTTTATGATAAGTGGACACTTGGGAGTATTAGGTTTACAGTCTGCGGCTCTCTACTACATTCCACAATTAAAAGATAAAAAAGAATATGGACAATGTTTTACTTCTTTTTTGATAATTTCAGTGGTGGTCAGCGGCATATTAAGTTGTGCTGTCTTTTTAACGGCCGATATGATTGGCGCCGGCGTCTTCCACTCACAATTTGTATGTGAAGGTTTACGGCGGCTGCCATTAGCGATTATTTTGTTCTCGATTAATAAAATGCTGTCAGGTTTTATAAATGCATTAGGACATATGCGGGAATTTGCAGTACTTCAGAGTCTCCGATATTTTTTTATTGTAGGACATGTAGGTATAAGCGTCTTGTGGTACAGTGATTTTACTCAAGTTTTTTTTGCTTTTACTCTCTCTGAAACAGCGGTGGCTATTGTAGGAATGATATTTCTGATTCACGCAATAAAAATAAGCTTCCCTAAAGCAAAGTTTATTAAGAACGGCATCCAGTTTGGAAGAAGAGCTGTGCTGGGCAATATCATAAGCGATATGAATACAAAAGTAGATGTGACAATGTTAGGTATCCTATGTGATGAGACATTAGTTGGATATTATTCTTTTGTAACAATTATTGTGGAGGGACTATTTGCAATCCTGTTTGTTTTTAGAAATAATTACAATCCGCTTTTTTCATCACTTTTCTATGAAAAAGGAATCTTTGAAGCAAGATCATTATATGATAGGTTGAAAAAAAGATTACAAATATTATTTGGCGGACTGACAATTATAGTGACAATATGCTATGCCCTTTTTGTTATTGTGTTTTTAGAATCCAGCTATAAAGTATCTATCATACCCGTTGCCATTGTAATAATCGGCTGCTCAGTTATGGCGCCATATTTTGTTGCAGGTAATTTATGCACGCTAAGTGGCAAACCTATGATTGACACATTTGTGACATTCTGTACGATAGTCAGCAATATTGTATTTAATTACTTTTTCATATTGAAGTGGCAGTTGACCGGTGCTGCACTTGCAACAAGTATGTCCTATATCATATTTTCCATCTTAACAAATAAAATGATAAGTAAATATGTATGGAAAAAGCAGTAAAACCGCCACTTTCTCATTTATACCTAAATCTAATTATAAAATCCTTGGTCGAACAAGTACATTTCCTTGTATCCTTCAGACAGCAGAACCGCACTGCCTGTACCGGAAGCGATTCCGGCGCACAAGCAGTCACATCTAGAGAGCAGAAGGATAGTAACCAGATATTCCATGCCGGCCTCATAGCCACCATTTCCGCTTTCATAGAGCGTTTTCCCGATATAACCGCCCTGGTATTCCGCATACTTTTTCTTATTCGTAATCACGACATTTCCATATCTCTCCTTGAATTTCTGATAAATCAGACCGTCTTCTGTTGCAAGAAATATTTTCGTGCACTCCTGCCTCTGCATTATTTCATCTACCTTGTCAAACATCTCTTCCGGTGCTGGCTGAATATTATGCTGGCTTGGCTTGCTTATTACGTAATCTGTACCTCTGCAAAGCACGCCGAGAATCCGCTCTCTCTCTTCTCCCTGATTTGCACCTGCAAACAATCTTTGATACTCAACCTCGACACGCTCCTTGGCCTTGTCACTCAACTGCATATATTTCTTTGCCAGTTTTCTCCAATACGAAAGCTCCCCCGTCTCTCCACTCAGAAAACGCAAATCATTCCACGGAAACAGTTTCAAATTTCTCGCAGTAGATCCAAAAATAACATGACGGCTGTGCATGATATCCTCAAGCGTAAAACCCATCGGCTGTTTAAAAAAATATTCCCACGCATTTTCTTTTCCAACCTTATCTCTGTCAAGATACATATTAAATTCACTCTGCATATCAATGACCGGGATATATCCATCCTTCAAAACTGCTTCTATTTTCCCCAAAAAAAGAATAAAATCAGAAAACAAACCGCAATACTCAATACCCGGTCGCCTTATCACGTAAAAGGTTTTATCCGGGTTTTCATTACCTAGCCGCCTTTTCTTTCTGTCTTCGTCCGTAAAACCACGGTACCACTTTAATAATGTATTTCTCCAGATATGCGATAAAAAACTATACACCAGCTGTTTCAATCTCATCTTTCTTTATTCCTTCTTCACTCCACAAAATCTCAGTTTCAATCTGATCAATGTTACCCATCCATCCAATTAAGTAGCCCTAGAAAATCCACAGGCTCGAACTTCTTCCTTGTTTAATCCTCTCCACATCATTTAGTCTCAGCTGTCTTTTTATCACATGGAACTCCACTCGCAATGCCACACGCCAGCAACCACACTGCAGTCGACATGATGTGTACAATCGTCCTGCGTGACGAATCAGAATAACCCAGCCGCAGCGGCAGATCTCCCCTAAACAGGCAAATAAAGTAAATTAAGACAAGATAGCCTCCGACAATCGTCAGGGAATATGTGGAAATCCGATTACGCATACTCAACAAAACAGGGCACATCAATAACAAAAAGATCCATAGTGCCGCCGAGTTCGTGTCATTTTCGACGTTGTTGGAAAAATGGGTAAGATATATGTGAAAATTAATTGACGCCATCTCTTTTCTCAGAAGGACAGAAGAGAGCACCGCTCCGCCCACAACTGCCACCATAAGCAAGAGATAGTATTTCCTCTTGATAAAATCTATGACCGTCCACTGTCTGTCATATAATACTGCAGCGAGTATTGCCGTCGCCGATCCAACAATCAGAATCATTCCTTTATCTGGCGTCCAAAACATTTCTACACCACTGCGCCCGACATAAATCCATTGATAAACATTCCAGACAGCAACAATCAGCGCCTCGGAAACAATAATCTTTTTCATTTTCAGGCGTTCATCCTGCAGACCGAGAGATGCGGCCAATATAAATAACGTATACACTGCACCCTCCACTCTGGCCAATGTAATAATAGCCGACGCCATGATAACTGCGCAAGAAAAATCTGGCAGATCCAGCTGTCTCTTCAGCGTGATAAATACGACAACAATCAGCGTATAAACGGAAGTGGGGCCATGTGCAAGTCCACAGAAGATGCTCAATAGGAAATCATAGTTGGATAACAGCAATAAAATTCCCATGCAAAACGCCAACATCGACTCATCGGATTTCCCGTTTTTTTGATACAGATAGTATATCCCGGCAAACATAATTCCAAGGCCGCTTATGCCTATCAAAGGATAAAACGCATAAATAAAATCACACCCAAACAGAAAGCCAACTGATGTCACTATCGGTTCCAGCATTCCAAAGGGTGCCGCCCCAGACAACACCTCGCGCAGACTGCCAAATTTCGCCAGGCGGTATCCCATGGCAGTTTTCGAATAAGTATCCATTGACACAGAGCAAATTCTGGCATATACAAACAGCGTAATCACACACAGCGACGCCAGCGAAAAATGAAAAAGACACGTCCAGTCCAGTTCCCTATATTTTTCTCTTTGCCTGTACACCCAAATTCCCATCAAAAACACCATACCAATGCCAATCGTATAAGGATTATACGGTATGTGTAATATCATAAGAAGCATACTGTAAATGCACCAAAATGCCACACCCATGGGAAATCCCATAAAGAAGGCCAACGCCGGGTATCCCGCTCCCCAGAGCGGCAGCGTGATGATCAGACCTAAAAGTAAAAAAGCGATCATAATTATGATCTGCTTGATATTCCTATATGGCACCCCCTCTGCGGCATCACGCACCAAAGAAATTGCCAGACTGCATTTTTGCTCATAGCTCATTCTCGAGGAAGCCTCATATTGTTCAGAAGTGAACGCCGGATTATCCTGACACGCCTCTATCAGTTCCTGTGAACAGAAAATATACCCTTTTTCTCTTTTTATCATTCTGATAGCAGGAGAATCCTCCCAGTACTCATCCACCACATAATCATAAGAATCATTATGCCAGAAGGGATATGAGAGAATTTTGTCCGTCATTTCATCAGTCACTGTTATTTCCTCTCCCGTAAACATCTGGGAAGGAGGAACCACACAAGTTATGACATATCTGTCAATCTCAGATTCGTCAACGGAATCTGCCCGGATCAAATTCCTGTCGCCAAAATAATTCTGCAGAAAAGACAGCTTTCCAAGACCGCTGTCCCACACCTGCAGCAGGGTATCTTCCCCCTCTTTGCCATCATTCTGTTCGCGAACTGTCATACTGATCAAAGTCAAATCCTGACCCGGCATCAACTTCTCATACAGACTGGCATGTCCATGAAATAACATAAATAAGGACACAACAAAAGCGGTGATCATACAGATATAGATGTGATTTTTAGCATATTTTCGTTGTCTTAGAAAAAATATTTCGCATATAAGCAAACCCAATACAAGCATAAAAGCAGGTATATTAATCGTATTAAACAAAGAAATATACAGATCACGTGCAAAATCAGGCACTCGAGTGAATGCACCGGCAATCCCCAAACAGAGCAGTCCTGCCCCGACTGCTTTTAACTGATTTTTTCTTTTCTGACTCATGGAAACCTCCCGAAGACAATCGCACCATCCTGCGACAACCACGATCCTGCGACGATTATATCATGCACAGAAGCCACGATTGAGAAACATTGAAGAAAGAATTGCAACGCAATTCTTTGGTCGCAGGATGCTGATCCTGCGACGATTATATCATATCTTCCAACTATTGTCAGCCTATATTTTGCGGCCCTCTCTCTTCCTGAACACATATTTTTGTTGTATTTTATAACTGATTAAAAACAACAAAGTATCTACAAATGCCTTCATGATTACTTCCCGGCTGCCGGGCAGCAGAAGCATTCCCACCGTAACAAGCATTGCACTGCAGATCATCTGCAAAACTGCCAGTCCCGCATACTTAGCCCCTGCCTTTTTCATGTTTTCCTCACTGCGAAAAACAACTTTATAATTGATCAGATAATTATATACAGCCGAAATTACTCTGGCAAGCACCGTCGAAACGGATATATATAACACATTGTCAGCTCTTCTCAGAAAATGACACAGTATGGTAAACACGGTAAAATCCAAAATCGTCGCTGACATAGACGACAACATAAATTTGATAAAATGCCGTCCCAGGGCCAGATAAATTTTCCCTGAATCTATCAGCGGATTAAAATGTGTCTGATGCTCAGTTGCGGAATCATAAATAGTCTCGATAGGTACTTCCACAATCGGATATTTATTTAACGATGCGATCAGCATTTCCGTCTCAAACTCAAACCGTTCTCCCCTTACATATAGAAGTTCTTTTAGAAACGAAACAGGTATTCCCCTTAATCCGGTCTGCGTATCGCTGATCCGTATTCCCAAAACATAGGAGACCACAGTGACTGTCACTTTGTTGCCAAAAGCACTTTTCCATGGAATTTTTCCCTTCTCATCCGCCCTTTTTTCAAAACTGCGTGTCCCCAGTATCAGCGCATTCCCATGTTCCCGCATAGCCTGTTTCACTGCATGAATCGCCTTATCGGTATGCTGTCCGTCTGAATCTGCCGTCACCGCACCTATCGCCTCCGGCATCTGTTCTAAAATATACGAAAAGGCCGTCTTAAGCGCTCTGCCTTTCCCGCAATTTTTCTCATGATGCAAAACCACCCCATTGTCGGCTATCAGTTCGGAAATCTTTTCAAATATGTCCCGGCAGGCCGCTCCGCTGCCATCATCCACAACAATAATAAAGCAGTCTCTCTCTATCAAGTTCTTCAGCAATGGGAAAATTCTATTGTCCGGTTCATAGGCCGGAATCACAACGGGAAGCTCTCTGTCCATCTATTTCACCTTGTCAAATAAAGCCTTTCCATATAGTAAACAGCGATGCACGACAAGATACCACACCAGGCCGCACACTTCTGCCTGACAGCGACAAACCTGTCATCGCTCATTCTGTTATAAAGCGAAAATTTAGTGATAACAAGCATGGCTAACGACAAAACCGGAAGATAATAACGGCCCTGCAGCCCTTCTACAGAATCAGATCTTACATCTGTCCAGCTAAGCAGCATCATGGGAGTAGAAACCACTGTGACTAATATCACAAGCAAAAAAATCCATTTGTCCTTTTTCTTAAGCGATATCTCGTCTTGCTCGTAAAATGCCGACACTCCCATGATTAACGGCATCGCAGTGACCAGTGTCCCCGGAAGGCTTGTCTCTACCCAGGACAGCTGTGTCCCCAGCATACTTAAAATCAGATAATCTCCATACTTCAAATATGCCTCGATACACAGTTTCATAAAGTGAAACGGCTGTCTAAGTGCCAGCATTGCCGTCATTTTCCCGTTCCCCGAAACTCCGAACTGAAACAGCGTGCTCCCTGCAGGCAGTACCACATCAAACAGTATCACCGATATCAGCCCTGACAAGACAATCTTTAAAATGAGTCCCGTCGACTTCCTTTTTTCCTCTCCGTCGTACAGAATAAACGCTGCGGGAAGTAGAATCAAATATCCACCGCCTTTTACCGCCCCGGCCATAAATGCCCATATCATCGTCTCGAACATGCGTCTTTTGTCCTCAGGCGTTTTGTATAAAGCAAGTATGTTCGCCACTAGATTCAGAGATACCGGCAATACCATCGAATCATAGGAGATCGCACTGCTCATCACCAACGATATCGGCAGTAAAGGAATCAATGTAAAAATACTTTTCCCAATCGGCACAAGCTTAATCGCATGATAACACGCCGCAATATAAAAAAGCAAAATACAGACTCTCGCCAGATATATACACAAAAACGAGCTTAATCCCAGAAGCCTTCCCACTGTCAGTCCAAAAATCTGCGGCCAGTAATTCAATATGGAATAGTACTTCATCGCCTCGCCTTTTTCTATATCAAAAGGCATTTCCACAAGGGATTTATCGTCTGCTAAAATTTTTATATCAGACGTTAGTCCCACATAATCTCTCAACTTTGGATTACCGTTGCGCCATAGCAGCCGGTAAAACTCGGCATCATCCGCCCTTCCCAGCCACTCCTCATCTCTAGGACACCCCAAAATGCGGTTGGAAAATCTGTAAGCAGCAGTAAAATGCGAATTCGAATCCGGCGCACTCCACGGTGCCAGCATCAAAAGATAGACAAGCGAAAGCGGGATCACCGACACTAAGAAAAATTGCGGCATCGAAAAGCTCTTTTTTCTGAGCAAGTACCACAGAGCAGCAGCATATCCAATCAGAATCAGGCCCACCAAAAGGGCCATTATCACTCCCACACGAGAATACTTGACAACGCGGACATCCAAGACATTCCCCTCTTTTAGAGCATCAATCCTGAGAGTCTCTCTGCTCAAATTTGCAATCCGCACTGTATACTGCCCCTTGGGAAATACCTCCCCGGTCTTGATCCGCACTGCCGGCTTCTGCACGGCATTGTCATAAAAAACATCCTCCTCAGATATCACTTGATCAAACAGAATCTGCCCTTCTTCGTCAAGGAAGGCCACCTGAAAATTTCTGCCCTCCTCTTCCATAAAAAAGTCCAGGCAGTCAAACGAAGTCCGCTCCGCCAAAACCTCATATTCCACTGTTTCACCCGGTTTGACTGAAGTCTCCTGGTATTCCTGACTAAACTCATAGATGCTGATATCTGTATCGACCTTTTCTATCAGATCAAATTTGACTGTTTTGGCAATTAGCGCAAAAAGCATTAGCGCGCAAACCATTTTAACAATACTAAAAATACGAATTTTATTTATCACCATAGTAGATACTCCCAGAAATCCTGCCGGCTATGAACCTTTCCGTACCAATTTCCTGAACAAATCTCTTCCTAACACCCAGTATAACAAATAAGTCAGCGGATCCCTGTACCATTTCGCCCTCTCGCTGTTCCACTCCCCATGCTCGTCCAGTTGACGGTCATTTGTTCTGTCTAACTGCAATTTCGTATCGAAATACGTAAAATGCGCTTCTGTGTCAATTTTTTGTCCCTCATATTCCTTCTGCTTCTCCCTGCTTCCCGAAATATTCATCCCGGTACCGTCCCAGCCCCAGTTTCTGACCTTAGACAACACCGGATTTACCGTATACCAGCCATTCAACGCCATCACCACGGCCCTGCTGATGTCTCTGCTCTCAATTACCTCTGGCTGCCCCTCCGACAAAAGAACTCCCAGCATTCTGGAAAAAAGCCGTTTTCTGTTTCGATACAGCTTATACATCAAAACCGGATTTCTCGCCTTCTTTTCCCAAACCTTTACATGCAGCTGCTTTGACATCATTCTCTCTTTCTCACGCCAGAAGCCGCATCCCCACACACAGCAATTCGTCAGTGCAATCACATTATTTCCGTGAGTATGGAACGCGTAGTCAAACCCGTAGCCGCAGATGGCAAAAACAGCAGGATCGTTTTCATACAGCATCAAGCCCTTGTCTATATATTCGAGAAAATTTGGTGAAAATTCGTTGTCGTCTTCCGTAAAAATAACCCGGTCATGCCGCTCATAAACTTTTTCATAGAGAAAGGTTTTATTTTTATAAAAGCCAAGATTTTCTTCCTGATAATAAATGATAACCTCTTTAAATCCGTCGATCGGCTTTTTCAAAAAAGCGCATACTTTTTTCCAGTCTTCCACATATCGCTCTTCCCACGGATAGTCTACGCTGATATACAGTTCGGTTTCCTCTGCGCCGCTGTTTTTTTTCAGAGAGTCAATGCACCGCTCTAAATGTCTGTACCGGTTACACGCCGTAATCATCACCGGAGCATAAATCATTTTCGCTTCCATACAATCCTCCCCAATTACTCCGCGCGCTCTTCCTTCCTGCAGGATATCAATTCCTTTCCTCCGTACATAGCTGAAAACAGAGAAAACACACTGCCGTAGGAGCCAAGAATACAGTCACAGGCAGCCAGACACAGACAATCCACAATCGCTGACTCCATACCGGATTTGCTGTCCCGTCCCCACACTTTCTCGCGGTACGTAACAATGCACCCGGGAAACTCTCTGCCAAGTTCCTCCTCCACAGCGGGATCATCTGTCGCAAGGAAAAATTTTACATTCTCATTTTTCTCCCTCATCTCTTGCATCTTTTCAATAAAAAGATACAGCGGACTCTCCCGAATACAGCCATCATGATCTGTGCGTCTCACATGCACTCCAACCCAGGCGCCGTCTGTTATCAGCTCCGCCGCTTTGCTGTGATATTTTTTTTGAAAAATAAGACTCCCCGGATCAACAGGCGCTGTCCTGTTCTGACCCGCCATCATCCCTGCATAGACGTCCGCCAAACAGCTTGTCCCATCCTCCAGATATCCCCTGACACGTTTCCAGCACTTCCCCAGCCACTCCTGATACGCTTCTCCGCTCCACCCGATCTCTTTTGGCGGATGATATTTCACATAAGTATCTTTCTCCTGAAAATACTTCATCACCCGCTCCGCCTGTCTGTTGCGACATTTCCACCTGCAGTAGCGAATCCACTCTTTTACGCTTTGCCAAAGGCTCTTTATATCACCCTGGCAAAGGCTTTTCTTGAATCCTTTTCCCCAGTCTGGCGGGAAAAAACCATGCGTCAGCACAGTTAAATTGACATCCGCAAACTGTTTCTCGTCAAACACTTCCTCATATCTGATATTGCAGCACTCCTCCAGACGCCATATGACAATCAGATGATCTATCTGATATTTCTTTGCCAGATAATATGCCTGCATCAGAGAAAGGCATCTGCTTGTTATGCCGGTATACACATAGACGCACAGGCACCTCTCCTTCTGGTATCTTTCATCCTGCACTCTGTTTTTGCTCATCTTTTCTCCATTTCATTTGGCTCATTCTCACACTACACATCCACCAATATCCATTCGTCCATATAAATCTTTCTGTCTGTTTCATCAAGGCGCCGCCACTTTGCAGGCGCCACAACTACTTTGTCTGATGCTTCCCCCAAAAACTGGGCCCACCAGCTGAACGTGGAGTTTGACAAAATAAAATGTCTGCACTGCCGCATCAAAAACATTTCGTCACAGGCCTCATGCCGCTTGCGCACATATATCACCGGATAGGGAAACGCCATCTCCCGTTCCACCTGCCCGATATCATCGGAAAAAACAAAAAAAACCGGATTAGTAACCTTTTTCGCGATACACTTCATCGCCCTGCCATAATATGCCTCGCTGCATACATCAAAAATCGGATGATTTACATAGTCCCCTCTCCGCACATGGACGCAGACAGAATTCACCGTCTGTATTTTCCTGCAAATGTCTGTATCTGCAAGCGCGGGTACACTGTATGCAAAATCCTTCCGCAAAACCTCCCGCATCGGCTCAAAAAGTGAGGCATCCTGAAACCAGCCGTTGATATAAATATTTCTGTGAAATCTCAGCCAGAAACTTTCTCTCATCTGGCTGTGATCTCTCTGCACAATTCCCAAGAGAGCAAAAAAAGTCCCCCAAAAATTTTCCCGCCTTCCGGCGATTTCCTCCGCCCGGCCCGCAATGAAATACGACACCAGCTTTTTCCTGAACCATTCCTGTATGCGGACGATTCTGCCGGGTTCTGATAGAATCATCCCACGATCAAAAAAAGCAAAATGGGACAGCTCGAACTGCCGCAGCTGATCTGACCCGATCACCGACATTTCCAGCGCTATTTTTTCTCTTCCACCAAGATCTATCTGCATTTTACGCGCCATGGCGTACTCAAACATCTGGTTCCCCAGACCGCCTTTTATTTTTACAACGATCATCCTGTCCCCTGCATACGGTTTACAAAAAACTTTTCTCGCTACACTCCCGCTTTGTAAAGCTCCTCTATAATGTCTTTCCACTCTCCGCGCTCTTTCAAAAGCGCCGATATGATATCCCTGACAGCCCCATAGCCGCCTTTTACTGTAGAAATATAGTCTGCCTGTGCCTTAACCTCCTCGCAGGCATCCGCAGGGCAGCCAGAAAACCCGCTTTTTTGCATACCGGCCAAATCATTCAAGTCGTCCCCCAGATAGCCCAATTCTTCCCAAGTCACACCCTGCTCCTGCAGAAAGGATTCCAGGTAAGGCACTTTGTCCTTGCAGTTCTGCACCAGAAAATCCACTTTCATCTCACCCATCCGTCTCGCAGTGGCGGCGCACTCCCTGCCGGTCAGAACAAGAATCTGAATTCCGGCCTTCCTTGCGGCAAAAAACCCCGCCGCATCTTTTGTACAGAATTTTTTCAGTTCATTGCCGTGCTCGTCATAATAAACCCCTGCATCCGTCATAGTGCCATCCACATCGATCACAAGATATTTAATGTCATGCCATCGGTCTTTATCTGTCATACTGATTCTCCTGCTCGTCCTTCCTCCAAATGCTCATTCATTGTACAGTGAATCCGTCAAAAATACAACTTCGATCTGTCTGCCCACATCCTCCATGTATTTGCGGATTTTCACATTTTCTTCCATACCCTTTGTATGCTGGTTCACCATGTAAGAAGAAATATAATTGTCTTCCTTCTCCTGATAGCCGTCGAATCCCGCCACATAAACCTGCGACACACCAAGCTGATATAACAGTTTCAGAAGCATTATGACACAGTTGTCACAATTTCCCTTCTCGTCAAAATTGAGTTCCGCGTAATTTAACACGTGCTCCTCCTCACACACATCGAGAAGATTGGAGGTAACCAGTATTTTTTTGTCCCGGCGCTCCACTCCCATATCGTCATAGCGCATGGCATTGGAACAGAAAATGTAGTCCGTCTCATATCGCTGTGAAACAAAATTCGCTGAGAAGATAAACGGCTGTTCCTGCTCCACAAAGTGGTCAATTTCCTCCTGCTGCCTTTTCAGACTTGCCCCGGGCGCCAGCACCAATACCTTTCTGCCCTGCATGGCACTCCGAAGCATATCCCTGAGCGCACTGTCATCCACTTCATGATCCTGATACTCTCTGTAAAGCTTTTCTATATAGGCCTCATCGTAGGCCGTTTTCTTATCCTCCGTAATACCCGCCAGAATCTGATTGATCTGCTTCGCCCTAAGCCTCCCTTTTCCGATCAAAAACTCCGCATAGTTTCGGTGAAGATTGTATTTCGCTGAAATGGCATAGGGCATACTGTACCCCCACGGTTCTATCCGCTTCAATGCCGCGATATGATCATCGATCCCATCCAGAATCGGGTTGATATCATAACCGCCCCCCTGCGTTCTGTTCATGTAGTCCATGATGAGTTCCATACAGAGATTGCCGGGCGTCCGTCCCATCCCCAGCATAGAAGCGTCTATGATACTTTTTCTCCCGGATGCTTTCATGGCAATAAACTCCTGCGCCAGAGAGTAAGAAAGGGCCAGATTCTCATGCAGATGAAGCCCAATCGTGATCTCTCCATCCAAATTATGCTCCACCAGAGAATAGATGCGCACCAGATCCGAGCGCATCATAGAACCGAAAGTGTCCACGATAGAAAAAGCAAAAGGGTGAATCTCATTGACTTTCTTAAGCAGCTGCAGAAGTGCTTCATCCGGGTAACCCATGATGTTAATGGGATTGCAGGCCACTTTATAGCCTTTATCCATAACTTTTTTGATAAAGGCAAGCCCCTCATCGATGTCGTAGTCATGGAAGGTTACACGGACGATATCGATCGTCTTTCCGTCATAAGGCTCCAATTTTTCCACAGAATATTTATTGTGCAGCGCCATCGCCGTAAAAACAGTATTACCGCGCTTCTCCGGAAGAATGGGCGCAATCTGTTCACAGTTATTGTAGAGCGTTTTTTCCCGGTCATATTCACAGTCGCGCAAAAATCCCACTTCCACATAATCCGCCTGGGAATCCGTAAGCTTTTTAATAATGCTTCTTATGGTATGATAACCAAACTGCCAGTCATTGATGTAACCGCCGTCGCGCAGCGTACAATCTAATAGTTTGATAGATGACATCTATATCCACTCCATCCTTCCTTATGATGTTCTGCATAGCAGTGCACAGCTAAAATGCCGCATGTAAATAGTTACAGTATAACACCGAAGCCTTGGCATAACAAGATAACCGCTCTCATTTGCATTTCCCCGCAGCCTTAGCTATATAGCAGCAAGCCCTCTCATATAACGCGTAATATAGATAACAGACTGTAAGGGTACTCAAAAAGATAAGGCAGAATCCAATCGCACCGGACATCCCCAGCCATCCGCCTATCGTCCCTATCAAGCCTCCATGAACCAGATAAACGCTGAAACTCCCCCTCGCCATAAAGTCAACTATTTCCCTTCCCCAGGCAGGCAGCTGCATTTCCTTAGCCCTCAGTGCGGCCAGAACAAATAATGTCAAAATAATTTCAAACGGGTATCCCTCCCCGTTAAAAGCCATAAAGCTGAGCACCAGAAAAACCACATAAATCATCTCTTTTCCTTCCCTGACTGCCCAATATATTACAATCCCGAGGAAGAAACAGTAGAGCTGCATCAACGGCATATACCCACAATAGTCTTCGAGCTGTGCCTGTGCCGGAAAAGGAAATGTCTGCAGCAGCCGTAAAAGCCCTGCCCTGGCCACAGGCGTTCCTGCAAGCAGTAGAATTAATGCTGTGAAAGATCGGAAAAATCCCTTCAGATATTTATAAAACAAAGGCGAAAGCAGATAAAACACCATAAAGGAGCTCATCGTCCACCACGCATTCCTATTATTCCACAAACTCAAATTCTCTGACGGCAGAATGGCGTGTAAAAAAGTAAAATACCGCAAAAAATAACGAATTCCCATCGGGGCATCCCAGCCCACAACCGCGCAGGCTATTCCCCCTTCTCTCGCATACCGCCACAGATCAATAAACCAGTAAATAAAAAGCGCTGTGTAATACTCCGGCAGAATGCGCTTCAACCGTTTTCTGTAAAATTCCCGTATAGAATCTGTTCTCTCAAGAGAAAGACAGATCAGATATCCGCTCAAAATAAAAAACAGCTGAACCCCGTATTTCCCGGAATAAGTAAACCTTGTCCAGTGCGCCGCCATGCCTGTATGAATAGAAAAAACCATCATCATAGCCATGATCCGTAAAACAGACAAATTTAAATTGCTGTTTTTCTCCCGCATACGCCGCCTCCTCAACCGCCCAGCACTGCCCGTATCTTCTGATAACACGTTTCTGCAAAAAACATTTCCCGCCAAAGACTTAAACTTTTCTCCTTCATCCTATAAAGCTTCTCCCCATCCAGGCTGCAAAGCCTGCACACCGCCGAGGCCACTTCCTCCCCGTCCGGGTCCGAACTTAAAAGGATACCGTTTCCCGCAATCATCTCCGTGATCCCACCCACATCCGTGCCGATGATGGGAACGCCATAAGCCATAGCCTCCTGGATCGAAACAGGACACCCTCCCTCCGTAGCGGAGGTGGTGATAAAGCAGTCGACCTGATTTTTCCGATACCAGGCACCTGCATTCTCCACAAAGCCAGCAAATTCAAAACTTATATTCTCTTTTTTCCCAAGCTTCTCCCTGGCATAGGCTTTTATCTCTTCCAGACTCCCGCCGTCCCCTATATGGGTCCAGCAAAGAGACAGCCCATCTATGAGCGCAAGACCATCTATGATCCGCTCAACCCGCTTTATGGGAATCACATTGGAGCAGCTTAAAAGCTGCCACACACCACCCGCATATGCCGGCATAAAACGGGAAGCCGCTTCAGTCCCCAGCCTGCATACCTGAAGCCTGTCAGTCGGAAAATCCGTGTTTCTGACATATCTGTCATAATAATCCCTGCCATAAGCGCAGGCGAAAGCAATACCGTCAAGCCCCCTCTCCATCTGTGCCCGAAGAGGCTGTCTATCCCCCGGTACTCTCTCATGGTACAGATCGCGCCCATGTGTCCTTGTAATAATCCGCACGCTGGGATACCTTCTCTTTTCCCGGACCATACTGTAACAGTAATAGTCGTACCAGAAAGAATAGTATACAATCTCCTCATCCCCGGAAAGCAGGCCGCTTTTCTGCAGCAGCCTTTGATCTGCTAACGCCTGTGCATAAAAAGAGAGGGACTGGTAGAGGCGCACTCTGCGCTGTTTTTTGTCCCGCAGGATCCTCCGGATTTCTTCCCTCCCGTCCCTGTCCGTCAAAAACCGAAACAACGCTTTCCCCTTATCGCGCCCCGCAAACTGCGGCCTGGGATGCGAAACCACATGCACCCCTGCCGGCAGCTTTATTCCTTTCCATCCCTCCGCAATCTGCTTCTCATCCGCATGAGAAATGACAGTTACGTCATATTCTTTTGCAAGCCTACTAAGCTCTGGCAGAACAAAAGTCTTTTCCCCCCTGCCATAGGGAAAACTCTCCGTTGCGAGTAAAATCTTCGTCATGCGCACCCCACATCTTCATTCTAAACCGTCGGATTCGGATCCTTCATGGCATAGAGAGCTTTTGCCATCTCATAATCGTAGAGATCATCGATATCCGCCGCCTCTCGCTTGTTAATCACAAGCTGATAATATTTCGGTCCGTAATTATAATGCCACTCCCTCACCTTTTCCGTGGGCGCCAAATCAATTCCGTTGGTAAAATGATACATCATTGGCAGCTGCTCTGAATTCTTGTGCTCCAAACCCATCTTGAAATTCAGCGGGCCGTTGTCATCCATCAAATATGTCTGATAAGGCGACACCGTGATCAGGGAGTCATACCCTTCCTTCAGCTTCTCAAAATATAGGTTGATCGCTTTTTCATAAAGATAGGGCTCCACACAGGGAGATGTAGCGCAGGCATAGAGAAGATGGTCTCCCTCAATAGTATCGCACAAATACTCTAAAAACATGCCGAAAGGCACGGATTCATCCGCATACTGCTTCGGCCGTTTGATAGCTTTTACCCCGCATTTTTCACCGATAGCAAGCATCTCATCCGAGTCGGAGGAGACAATAATCTCATGAAGTCCTTTCACCTGCTTCAACTGCTCAATCTTGTGCTGTAATAAATTGGAATTGCCAAAAGGCAGTATATTCTTGTTTGGCAGTCTCGAACTGCTGCCCTTCACCGGTACCACCGCTGTAACCTTATTGCCTTTATTGCCCTTATCACTCATATCGTTTCCTCCTTTTCTTCCTGCAATAACTATTATCTCTCTTTTCTGATCAATTTACGATTTCGGATCCAGCTGCCTGGCAATCTTTTTCACAATCTCATCTATTTCTTCTTCACTTGTGCTCTCGATGGCAAACCGCTCATTTCTCTTTGCCTTTTCCCGGCGCAGGGCGCGCTGTCCCTCCACCCAATGCCAGTGAATATGTTCATTCGCCAGGATTTCTTTATATTTGTCATAAAACCAATCCCATTGCTGCAGCTTCTTCTGCACCTGAATGAGAGGCGGCTGTTTGGTGCGATAGGAGGCAAGCTGTTCCTTCGTCAAGTTGTAGGAAGGATCTTTATACACTTCCTCCGCCATATCGGCAAGCTTCTTGTAACTAGGCTCCTTCTCATCCACCAGATATATCTCATTGATAGCGCTCCGGTCGATGGGAAACACCGGATTTTCCTCATCCACCGTCCTGGCAAAGCCCTCATAGTCAGTGATTTTCTTCCCCTGACTGATCAGCTTCAGCTCAAAGCCGTCCGTCACTTCAAGTGGGAAAAGCAGATGACACATCCGCCCCGCAAAGTATGCCTCCACAATAGTGGAGCTGTTGCCCGTATAGACGATATCGCTGGCAATAATCCACTGCTTCACAGACTTTTCACTGATCACTTTAAAATTCTCGCAGCGCTTTTCCACTTCGGACATATGCACCCCGATGTGGCCCGGGTGAGGTCTGTATATGACAAGTATGTCATTTCTTTCTCCACACAGCTTTTCCATCCACTCCAGAATGATCCGTTCGGAACGCATCATAAAATCATAGTAATCCCGCCAGTCGTCCCCGTGTTTTTTGCACATACCTGCAATATAATCTTCGGAAAGGTTGTCCGCATAAAAGGGAGATGCAAAGAGCAGTACTTTTTTGTCTGTGGGCAGGCCGTATTCCTCAAAAAGCTCATCTCTGCCCATATAGTAACCCTTCAGCTCATCCCGCAGAAAATCCATGCCTATATGGCCTACCACTTTGATATTTTTGGGATCCATATGCGCCGCCGAAAGAAGCCGCCTCCGATTTGCCTCACCCCAGGAAACCCTGACTACCTCTCTGCCGATGCCGGTATAATTCTTAAAAACACCCTCCCGTTCATCCTTCGGATAGACGATATTTTCCCACTGCATGTCAATCACTTTGTCGAAGGAGACAAAATCCTTCGTGTGCCATTCCAGAGAGGCATTTTGGTAACAGGCCATGGTCATGACCACACGCGCATGATAGATTGGCTTGACGGCCTCCAAAGCCTCCTCATCCTCAATGTGCTTAATCAGCACTTTATAGCCTCTTTTTTCCAGCTCATATTTGATGAGACACATATTTTCAAGTTCTCTCACCTTGTGTTCATAGATGATGAGAAAGTCCACTTCCTGCACATCTTTTTTCATCCTAACCTCCCTGATTCCGCTTTGCGGAATCTCAAATCCGGATAAAGAATGCCCGTATTTTGGGCATTCTTTAGTGTGAAGCTTTAGAAGTTCTTGGCGAAACAGCCCTTGCTGTGAGCCTTAGAACTTCTCTTCACACTAACCTCCCTGATTCCGCTATATGTTGAAAAATAAATAGATCGCACTCAAAATCGTGAGAACCTGACTTTTTTCCGTAAAGTTCCCCTCCGCAAAAAGCCGCTTCATATCTGCGCGAAGCTCCTTAGGCAAAACCGTACTGTCAATCCGCTCCCTGTACATCGTCTCCAAATTTTTTCTGACATCGCTGTCATTCTCATACCAGTAATCCATAGGATTCATGGAATTGGGATCAGGTCTGTGCAAAGCCTTCCGCGCATATCCTCCTGCCAGCTTTCCCGTGGTCTTTACTTTCCTTCTGAAGATCTCGCTCTCCTTTGGACGCACGCCCCATTTTTCCCATACAAATTCCGCCGCTTCCGGATATTTTGCCGCAATCCACTTCAAATAAATATGATGGCCTTTCCTGTATGCAAAAGGCACTGCCATAACCGCCTCCAAAAAATCCACATCCAAAAAGGGCGATCCTGTCTCCACATAGTTTTGCCTGATCATATAAGAACTCTGAGCCCCAAGAAGACCTCTGGTTACCAGAGCAAAAATTTCCTGCGTCTTGTATTGTTTCAATATATTTTCATTAAATTGATACTGCAGTTTATCAGAATACTGGTGCATACCAAATTTTGGACTGCCGTTATTCAATCCCTTATCCTGATAAAAAGTAGACACAATGGCATCCCCTACCATTCCCGTATGTTCGATGCCGAATTCGTCTGTGTTGAGCGCCCGAAGCAGACGGTTGCCTCCAGTCATACCCAGACAGACAGCCGCCGCGTTATTTTTGCAGGTCATCTCATCCACATCATACATCCATGTCAAATCATCCAGCGGTTTGTGGAGATATTCATGCTTTAATGTGCGCGCCACCTGGGATGATATCCGCTGATCCAGATAATTTAATCTGCTGTAAGCAATATTCAGCTGATCCCGAAAACCCAGCTCATGGGCAATCCAAGTCACCATACGGCTGTCAAGACCGCCGCTCAAATCCACCAGGTGCCGATAGCCGTATTCGCGGTCTTTGGAAAATTCTCTCTCCACCGCCTGCCGGAAAGCGCCGTCGATCCGCTCCACCGCCTCCTCTTCGCTCATATCCTCCTCCCCACAGGGAATCGCATAATAGCGGTGAAGGGTGACTTTACCTCCGGAAAGTTCCGCGAAATGGCCAGGAAGAAGTCTGCGTATCTCTGTGACAAAGGTACTGTCGTCCAGCATATAACCGCAGGTCAACATATATTTTGCGGCCTGCTCGTTAAAATGATAGGGAATCCCGTTTGCCCGCAGCACCTGAACCATAAAATCCAGCCGGTCCGACACCATAAAGCTGTCAGAATCGCAGTAATAATAGATCGATTTATTTGACATCTGATCTGTATAGACAGTGATCAAATCATTTCTCTTGTCGTAAAAATAGCCGCAGAAGGCCCCCCGCAGTTGTTGAAAATGAGCAGTCCTGTCTCCCCTGAATGAATGGGCAAAAGATTCCGGCCACTCACCAAAACCCTCGGGACAGAGAAATGACTCCTTATTATACACGTAACCGTCCAGGAAACATATCTGATCTGCATTCGACAAAAAGATCTGATCCTGTGGAAACTTGTTCAGAAGATTCCGATAGTGTACACAGACCCCTAAGTCCATATACTCTCCCAGACAATTTATTCTCAGATTTTTGCCTGCAGCGAGAAAGCCGCGCAGCCGCCAATCCTTATCTTTGGACATCCGCAACACCTCTTAACACTCTTTCACACACCAATTTAATCTGCCCCTCCTCCATATACGGATGGAACGGAAGGGAGAGACATCTTTCGGACAGTTCCTGTGCCGCCTTGCAGGACACAGCCTCCACCTGTCTGCCGCGAAAAGCCTCCTGCAGATGCATCGTCTTTTTGTAGTAGACTGCACTGGGAATGCCCGCCTCATTTAAACTCTCGATCACCCGCTCACGCTCCATCGTATCCTTAAGGCAGATCGTGTACTGCGCCCAGGCGGACTGTCTGTTTTCCAAAATATGAGGCGTCTGCACAGCATCCTTGAGCAGTTCTGTATACTTCTGCGCCACCCGCTCACAGGCCGCAAGCTCCTCCTCAAAGAAAGAAAGCTTCGCAAGCAGAACTGCCGCCTGCAGAGTATCCAGGCGGGAATTCATGCCAATTCGGACATTGTCATACTTGTCACTGCCTTTGCCATGCACATGCAGAGACCGAAGTCGGTCCGCCCACTCGTCGTTATCCGTAAATACCGCACCGCCGTCCCCATAGCAACCCAGCGGTTTTGAAGGGAAAAACGAGGTAGTCGAGATATCGCCGAGGCTGCCTGTCCTGTGTCCACCCAGAGTGCCGCCGAAGGACTGCGCCGCGTCTTCCAGAAGAAGCATATGGAAGCGTTTTGTAATCTCCCTGATCTTGTCATACTCTGCAGGCTGACCAAACAAGTCAACCACCACCACTGCACGGGGTCTCAACTCTGTACAATTTATCACATACGTTATCGCCTTTTCTAAGCTTTCACAATCTATATTGAAGGTAAGGGGATCCACATCCACGAAAACTGGCACGCCTCCTGTAAGCGGCACGACCTCCCCGCTGGAAAAAAAAGTAAAGTCCGGGACAAACACCGCATCCCTGGCATCGATCTCCCAAGCCATAAGCGCCAACTGCAGGGCATCTGTCCCGTTGCCGCAGGCAATACAGTGCTTCACGCCCGCAAACGCTGAAAGCCGTTCCTCCAGCTGCGAAACCTGGGGCCCGCTGATAAAATGCGTATTCTCCACCACACTCTGCATCGCGGCGTCAATGGCCTGTCTGTGACACTGGTACTGTTTTTTTAAATCGCGAAATTCCATATTTCCCATCGTCCTTTACTCTTTTTACTCTTTTGCTCTTTTTTTCTTTTTATCTGTTACTTTTTAAATTAAGCCTTTTTCCTTCAGAACCTGAACCATTTTCTTTGCCGCACAGCCGTCCCCATAATACCTTGGCCGCTCTTCCGGTGCTGCCCGCACCGCCTTCTTTGCAAAGGCCAGCGCACTCTCCACGCTCTTTGCATCCTCCGGATTGACCCGGTGAAGCCAGTCGTCCCGCATCAAATCCTCCCAGATATCCAGATTCAGCATAAACAGGCATTTTGCCCCTGCAAAAGAAGATTCCTTAGACACGCCCCCAGAATCCGTGAGAATCAACCGCGCCCGGCTCATCAGCCGCACCATCTCCACATACCCCACAGGATTTATTATTTCCAGATTGGAAATCGATTCCGCCCTCTCAAGCAGCCCAAACTGTGAAAGGCATTTTCTGGTGCGTGGGTGAAGCGGACAAACCACTTTGTCGCCCAGCCGTTCCACCAAGTCCAGAATAGCTGCCATTCGTTCTTTGTTAGAAGTATTTTCCTGCCTGTGCCAAGTCATCAAGACAATCTCTTCCTGTTCCCCAGATATCTCAGCCTGCCCCGTCCGCCCTGCAATTGACAGATAGGTGTCATACATGATGTCGCCCGTCACACAAGCCTGTTCTCCCAATCCCTCTCTCTTCAGATTTTCCAAAGATACGGCATCGGGGCAAAACAAAACATCAGAGAGATGATCTGTCACAATACGGTTGCATTCTTCCGGATTAGTCCTGACATGCGTCCTCGGCCCCGCCTCCACATGGACAATGGGAATGCACAGTTTCGACGCCGTCACAGCGCCGGCCAGCGTCGTATTCGTATCCCCGTAGAGAATCACCAGCTCCGGCTTTTTATCGAGAAGCTCTTCCTCCAAGCCAACCATGGCCTTCGCCGTCACCTGAGCATGACTGCCGCCGCCCGCCTCCAAATTAACATAGGGTGCCGGAATACCCAGCTCCTCAAAAAAAATATCGGACATATTCTCGTCATAATGCTGTCCGCTGTGAATAATATTCTGCTGACAGCCCGCTTCCTCCAACGCATGATAGAGCGGCGCAAGCTTGATAAACTGAGGACGGTTCCCCACAATATGCGTGATCATACTTCTTTTCCTCTTTTCCTCTTTTTCTCTCTTCATTCCGACATACTTTTGTGTTTAAGACTCTATATAATCAACCACCGGTTTCATAACCGCCTTCATGCTGACATGCTCCGCCGCAAACTGCCTGATTTTGTCGGACAGCTCCTTCTTGCTCTCCACCATGCTTCTCACCTGTTTATAAAATGCCACAACCTCCTCTATATCCACTGTACTCTCATCATTGGCAAAAACCCGGGCGAAAGGATAGCTGTCTGTCAGCACATCAATAGTACAGCCTGTGATTAACGGCATGCCCTTGGCAAGGCATTCGCGGGATTTAAGCGCACATAAATTACCGTAGACTCCAAGCTTATACATACCAAATGATATAAGAGCAATATCACTCTCATTGTATAAGGCATCCAGCTCATCGCCGGTAAGCGTCGGGTAAAATGTTACATGCTCTTCCAGCCGGTATTTCTTCACAAGCTCCTGATACCGCGCCTTCTCCGGCCCGTCTCCCACCAGCCTCAGATTCACCTGAAAATCCGGTTTTTTACCGCTGTAATAAGCTTTAAGCCCTTCTATTATGCGCTCATATCCATGGTGTCTCTGCATAAAAGCCACGCCGATGAGATTAACCTGCCTGTCGTGAAATACTCCCTCCACCTGCTTTACCGCATCTACATTGATCCCATTCGCCGAGTGGAGTGTGGGAATTCCAAAGATCTCCCGATGCTCTGTGTAAGTGACAAAACGATCCACATATTTTTTTAGTTTAGGACGGTAAAGCAGCTCTTTGATATAAAAAGGCCATGCATTCCATTTGCCAAAATCGTCCTTATCATAGGGATAGGTAAACAGCTCTATGATAATCCTGCAGTCAGGATACCGCTCCTTAATCGTCCTCCAAAAGTTAAGATACGCCCTGTCCGCAACCGACCTCCTGACATAAAGAAAATCAGGGTTGTCTATCCGCTTCAGAGCCCCCTCATAATCTCTCAGAATGGACGCTGTCGGAAATAGTCCCCATATTCTTCCTGCCAGCGGTCTAACCGGCGTCGCCACTTCTATTTCCTGTATCTCATACGTCTTGCCAAACTCCTCCATCTGCATGTCGATTTTCTTACTGACACCGATAGACAGACGTCCCTGAAAATGGATATAATACCCTTTTTTCATAATAGCATACTCCCTTTTTCGCGCAAATGCAACGAATATCCCGCTGCGCTTGCATCATATTCACACGGAAAAGTAACCTGCATACTCTTTTATCTTATCCCTGATAATCTGCAGATCTTCCAAAGCGTCCCTTTCGATAGTCCCGGATCCCCCGCAGGGTCGCACAGACGAGTGCCCCCTTTCCCTGCAATAGCCACAGCAGACAGCACACCGTCCGGTTGACTGCATAGTACATAAGGAATATCGGATACCGCCGCCCCAGGTGCATCTTGTTGCACAGCAGCCAGTTGCGGGCAATATAATAAGCGCAGAGCGGGCCGTCCGCCCCCTTGGTGCTCGCCCCCACTTTGTGGTACATGACCGCCCTAGGGCAATAGTAGATGGGTATTCCCAGCCCGCACAGACGAAAACTGTACTCCGTATCCTCATAGTAAAGGAAAAACCGCTCGTCCAGCACCCCCGCTTTCCCAATGACAGGAGCCGGAATCAACAGACAGCATCCTGTCGCAAATCCAATTTTTGCTTCACGGTCATACTGCCCTTCATCTGTCTCATCCAGCCCGATGTGGCGCACTTTTTTGATCACAGAGGATACACTCCCTCCCGCCGACCAAATCCGCCTTCTATCGCCGCTGTAATAGATTTTGGGAACAATCACACTATCCGGATGTCTCTGCGCACACTTTAGCATCCGCAAAAGCATATCGGGCGCGATCTCCGTGTCGTTGTTTAAAAGCAGGATAAAATCCGCTCTCCACGCCATCGCCTGCTCAATGCCCACGTTGTTTGCATGAGAAAAGCCATAATTATCATCTAACATAATAAGCTCGACCTGCTTATCCTCTGCGTACCGTTTTCGTAAAATCTCCATGGACTTGTCCGAAGATGCATTATCCACCACAAAAGTTTTTAACTCGAATCCGCCCTCACTTGCGCGTATGGAATCGATGCACGCCGTATTGTACTTTTCCCCGTTATAATTTACTAAAATCACAGCCAGCTTCATACCGTATGTTTCCCTCAGTCAAATACTTCTGACAACACCTGATAATACTTTTTCGTCAGCTTCATCTGATCATACGCGTCAAAATCAACCTCCGCAATCCGGTCCACCGGACACCTCATAACCCGAATCCATTCCTGCACATCATAGGGATCCTTCACATAATTCGCCTTCCCCTGCGTAACCTCCGGCACACATGTTCTATCTGTAGCAATCACCACCGCGCCAAAGAGCATCGCCTCCACAGGCGGCATGCCAAAGCCTTCAAACACGCTTGGAAAAAGAAAGGCCCGGCAGTCTCTGTACAGCGTGTTGCGCTCCTCATTCTCGACAAATCCAGTGAGCACAACCTCCTGTGTCAACCCTCTGTCCCCAAGCTGTCTCTCCAGCGCCTTCCTCCCGTCTCCGTTTACTCCTGATATGAGCAGCTTACACGGCAGACCTGACTGTCCTTTTTTTATCTCCTCGAAAACTGCAAGCAATGTCTCCAAATTTTTGTGGGGAATCATCTGCGCCACAGTGTAATAAAATTCCTTTTTCTCTATCTGATATTTTTCTGCCAGCCTCTCAAAAGGTACTGTCTGCTCCCTATCCACAGTAATTGGATTGTAGACAGCAGTAATCTTATCCGGCTGCAGACGATATCTTTTGATGACATCCTCCCGCACCCATTCCGATATCGCAATGAGATGCGCTGAAAAATGTACGTCCAGCCACCAGCACAGCTTCGAGTAGGCAATTTCGTGAAAAGGATGATACTCCGGGTAGTGTGCCGCCTGCAGATCATGGATCACATTCACGTAAGTGATGCCGCCATTTACAAGCGTACGACAGTACACCGGCGTAAAGCATTTCCGAATACCATGTTTTCGAAGGAACCGATTCTGGCAGAAAAACTGCCACAGAATCCGGCCCGCAATATTGGCGGAAATCACTTTCGTCTCCAAAAGATCAATCCGTTCATCCTGCGCATAATGCGAAAAAGTTTCCCGATTATCCTCCGATACCATCAAAGAAAGATGGAAGGGCTCCTCAAGCCGCAGAAAGCCATCCAGCAAATTGCGGATATAAAATTCTGTCCCGCCCACTTTTCTGGGACGAAGCCACAACAAATCAACCGCTATATCAAGCATATTTCATCCTTCCACTCAACCTTCAACCTTTGTCTGGCCGGAAAGGTCCGTGCCTTTCTTTTCTAAATCACGCACGCGCTTCTCCAAAATCGCTATCTCCTGTGTCAGCGTCCGAATCTTGCGGTTCTGTCTGGATGCAATAGACGTCAGGGACAACAGAATCATAATGACAAAGCCTATAGCAAAACTAAACAGGCCGTTCATATTGTCCTGAATACCGAATATATGGATAATCCTCACCAGAAGCTCCGGTACCACAACCAGAATACCCATGGTAAATCCCGCCACAAGCCACAGCAGCGTATATTTTAGATTAAGTGCCTTTTGCTTCAAAAAATATAAAATAACAATAAAATAACAGATCACTGCAGCGATCAGTGTCACTCTGAGTGTAGCAGGTATCATGACCGGCCGCTCCTTTCTATGAAATCCTCTTAAGCTAACCCTTCTCTCTTTTCGCTCTGCGCACGCCGTAACCCATACGGCAGATCAAAATAGCCAAAGTAACTTTTATCATATAATAAATGGATTTTTTGAAGGTGATGGAACTGGTCCCGCCCTCTCTTGCCCGCATCCGCACCGGTATCTCCTTCACTCTGCCAAGATGCATCATGGCAGCCACAATAGCCTCCGGCTCGGGATAATCCATGGGATAGTCCTCACTGTATATTTTAATAAACCTCCTGTTCACCGCCCGGTAACCGCTGGTCACATCCATGATATGTTTTCCGGTTGTCAGCCAGATCAGCCCGCTTAACATATGGATTCCCATTCTCCGGCTCACCGAGGACTGGAACCCTTCTTTTTCCAGAAACCGGGAACCGATCACCACATCCGCCTCCCGATTGATAATAGGCAAAAGCAGCTGTTTCAGGTAAGCGATATCATGCTGTCCGTCCCCGTCCATCTGCACCGCAATATCATATTGATTTTTCAGTGCATAGATATATCCCGCCTGCACCGCCCCGCCGATGCCCATGTTAATGGGAAGATCAATGTACGAAAACCCCTCCCGTTTACAGAGAAGGAGCGTGTCATCCGTGGAGCCGTCATTGACCACCAGATAATCATATTCGGGCTCCTGCTCCATCATCTGCTTTACCACCCGCACGATATTTTCCGCCTCATTGTAAGCCGGTATAATGACCAGTACCCTCTCATTTCTCTTATGATCCATAGTCTCTTCTCCGTCAATTTCCTTTCGTGCCCCGCCTGTGCAGCCACCCTCTCACCTTATGGCTTATACGGATATTCCACAAATCCCGCAGAAGCAGATAGTACGCCGTGTAAAAGATTCCAAAATTATAGACCAGATACCGCTGCTGTCCGAAAAACACGATGGATATCAAAATGATCATCACCGCATTCGTTCCCAGGACAAGAGCCATAAATTCAGCCGTCCTGTTTCTCACCCGTCTGTCCGCATATCCCCAGACCATCAGGCCAAACGCAGACAAATAGAGAAACAGCGTCACCAGATGGCACAAAAGATAAATGGGCCTGATCTGAAAGAAAACGGTGCAGATGAATGCCTGCGGAAGCAGCATCAGCGTGTGATAAAGGAAACGTCCCAAATGCGCCTTAATCAAGGTTATCCCTATCGTCTGCAGATGGGAATTTCGGATATTGCTGAAATCATCCGATAGAATAATCTCCGGATAATTGGCGGCATAGTACTCTGAGGGAATTCTCAGGCAGGTCTTCCCCGCTCTTCCAATCCCGCCCACAATGTCCTGCCATATCCACAGACTTTTTGTCTCATAGGCATAGCGCTGTTTTTCCCTGTCAACCGCCTCATACAGTTCCAGATAAAGTCCCCGCAGCATCTCATCCTCAAACAGCGCTGCGTCCTCCAATTCCGCCTCATACATGCCTCTGGAAAAAATTAAGCTTACATACTGGCTTGTGGCAAACCATTTGTTCACCAGCTCATCCGGTGCCGTTTCCCCCTGCTCCTTCTCCGGAGACGTCCCCTCCTGCACCGTATTTTCCACAGCGTAAATTCCGCTTTTTGAAAGGTACGCCTCATATTCTTCCGGACACTGCACTCTCATAACAAATTCGGGAAACTTTTCACCCTCCGGGAATTTTCCATCCACTGTTATCATGTCTTTATAGGCGGACGTCATTTGGGATACACAAAAAATTCCCGCCAGTCCTATGCCAAGACACCCTGCCATTCCCGCCGCGAAGCGCACCCACAAATAATGATTCCTCTTGTGATCCCCCAAACTGCAAATAATATAGATAAATACAATGCCGCAGACTCCAAACAAAATTTGGAGCTGCGAGCGCACCATAGAAAGCAGCAGTGCCATCCCAAGAGATCCGGCAAACCAGGTCAGTTTTTTTCCCCATATCGCTTTGAGAAGGACAATCACAAACAGATAAAACAGCGAATATGCCAGCCCTTCCGTCAAGATCTGCTGTGTGGCCATACTGCCCGGCATTTCTGTCGTGTAGGGGACCAGTGTCAGCAGGAAAAGAAAACCGGATTCCCAATACTTCAAATCAAATTCTTTCGCTGTCACTTTTACAAAAGCGATAACGCACACGGCCGCGAGCGCCGCCTGCTGCGTGATTACCACCTGCAAATATACGGCGTCCCCAAATAACCACTGATTCAACAGCAAAAAAAGCGGATAAACGGGCATAACTCCCTCAATGCGCTCCACTCTCAAATAAGACCCGCTGTCGTCAAACAAAACTGCCTCTCTCGAACCGACAAACCGGAAAACCAAAAACGCAAGTATCGAAAGAAAGAGATAAAACAAAAAATCTCTCTGCCTCTTATTCAGTTGGAACTTTTTTTCGCACTTCTTCATGCATCCTGCTCTCCGAATATTTCCGCTTTACTCCGCTTTGTCACCAAACCATCTCCCACTTCATAAATCACATCCACATTGCGGATTGTGGATAGTCTGTGGGCGATAATCATCATCGTCTTCATTCCCTGCAGATGCTCAATAGCCTCCATGACCGCCGACTCCGTCTCATTGTCCAGAGCCGAAGTCGCCTCATCCAACACTAGAATCTCCGGATCGTGATAAAGCGCTCTGGCAATACCGATCCTCTGTCTCTGTCCGCCTGATAATCTGACACCTCTGTCACCCACAAGAGTATCCAGCCCATGCGGCAGACTGTCAATAAACTCTGTCAGCTGCGCCTTCTCCATCGCCTGATGCACCGCCTGCTCGTCAATATCCTTCTCTCTCACACCAAACGCAATATTATTGCGGATCGTATCGTCCGACAAGTAAATAACCTGCGGAATGTAGCCTACCTGCGCATGAAAAGTTTTCGGCTTCTCATGCACATTGATCTGGTCCGCCATAACTACGCCCTTCTGTGGCGTGAGCAGTCCCAGAATAATATCCACCATCGTCGTCTTCCCCGCACCGGAAGCGCCGATGAATGCCACCGTCTTTCCCTTTTCAATAGACAGACAGGCATCGTTGATTACCAGTTCATCCGTATCCGGATAGTGGTAAGTCACATGTTTTACCTCTATACTCCCACGCAGATTCCAGTCCTCCCTTATCTCGTTGTCCTGCTTCTCTATATAGTCCGCAATCTCCGTCAAGTCATGATAGACCAAGTCCACAGAAGGGAGCGCATAGAGCATGTTAGTCGCATGCTCATTGATTCGGCCTACACTTGGCATCAAGCGGAAGGCCGCCACCGCAAACACGGTCAGCTGGGGGACATAATACTGCATGTCCGCCTCACCGAAGGCAAGCTTCACGATAATCGCCACAAGAAGACCTGAAATTGCCCCCGCCTCCACCACGTATTTCGGTATGATGGAGATCGTTCTGGCTATCCGTAAACCTCTTGCGAACTTGGCGTAATATTTATAGTATTCTTCCGTAAAGAAAGCCTCTCTCTCCAGAATCTTGATTTCCTTGATCCCTCCTAGAGCCTGATTCATCCACTGGAATATTTTCCCCTGGTACCCCTGATTATCCTGTCCCAGCTTACGGCTGTACTTCCTTGTGAAAAACAGAAAACTTCCCATACAGACAACCAAAAGCCCCATCACGATAATGGTGATGGATTTGCTGATAACGAGAAGATAGACAGCCATCACAAAGCAGACTGCAAGCTCCGCAGCCAATTCCAGCGAGTAGAGGATTACCTGCATGAATTTCGACGTATCCTCCTGCAGGCTTCTCTGCAGCGTGGCAATGTTTTTGTTCAGGTGGAAGGTATACGGCTCCTTCATATACGTTTTCAAAAGCCGTGTGGACAGCTTCATCTGCATATTGTAGGAAAAACGGTAAATATAGCTTTTCTCTATAATTAAATAAATATTTTTCACAAGATATATGACGATGATGCACGCAGAAACACCTGCCAGAAATCCTTTTGCAGACTGAAAGCCAAACAGCTCGTAGACCCATCTCAAATACCACTTTTCCTGAATGGTCTGCGGCTTTTCTATAATATTGATAAACGGCATGAAAATCGTGACGCCCAGAAGCTCCAGAAAACTTCCCGCCACCACCGCGAACAAAAGCGCCGCAATCTTCCATTTATCCTTCTTATCAAAGATATATCCCAGCTTGGTGAACATTCCCACCTTTGTATTCGTACTTTCTTTTCTCATCTCTTCCTTCCATCCTCTGTCTGTGCAAACAGCGCCCCGCACAGATTACTGTGGGAATTTTGATCACTTATCTTACGTGCCGGAGCTCCGGCCCATGTAGTTCCCGCCTCTGCAATATCTCTTGTCACCACGGCGTTTGCACCAACCGCCACATCATCCGCGATGCGGACAGCACCGATCACCTTCGCACCGCTGCCAAAATAACAGTTATCCCCAATCACAGCCGCCTCGTGGCTGCCATTTGTCGCTCCGATCGTCACGCCTTCCTGCAGACGGCAGTTTTTGCCTGCACGCACATTTCCATGTACAACGATCGTCCCGTAATGAGGAATAGAAAGCCCCGGCCCAAACACGTCTGGCGGAATCGTAAACCCGAGTTTAACACTCAGCCGGTGAAACCGAAGCTTATGCCATTTCCCTGCCAGCTTTGCCGCAGGTCCTCTTCCGCAGGACCCATCATACTCCACCTTCCGGAGTAAAATCTCAAACTTCCAGATCTCATCTCCAAAAAGACGCGGCCGGCGGTCGTTCTGCCGTCCCAGGGCGAGCTGATCTAGTCGCAGATATTCCCGGTATTCCTGCCTGTTGTTTATCATAACTTTTCTTACCCCGCAAAATCAAAACCTATACAATCCTAACCTTAATCTGCCTTAAATATGCCTCATACCCCGCCGCGCAATTCGCCTCCTTGCTGGTAAACTCATGTTTCTCAAGCTTCATTTTGCCGGGCGCACATCTCACACACCACTCATACTCCATATCCATATTGCCGATATCCAGCGCACGGTAACCCCTTCTAAACAGTTCCACCGTCAGAAACTTTGCGGCCACACCCACTGACAACACAAACAGCCTGTCTTTCTCATAATTTGTGCAGGCGTCAAGAATAGCGGGAACCGCCCCGTACGCGTCACTCGGCGGACAGATAATCCGCTCTATGCTCCGCGCCGTGTCAAACAAATCATTGCCGACACCATTGTGGGTTCTTTCCCCCTCCACAATTACAATATCCCTATTCTCCCATATTTTCCTGATTTTAGCAAACTGGGCGCCGCAGCCGCTTTTGTCCTTCGCATAATAATAGCACCGGGAGACAAAAGTACTGTAATAAACCCTGTCAGGATCACAGTATCTTTCATAAGTCTTTCTGCAAAAGAGCAAATGATCTCTCCAGAACTGCCTGCTCGCCTTATGGTGGTCAGAGAGCGTGGCAAAAATATCTGGAATGGTAACGATCAGCCCTTCATCCGGATAGGCCAGTATCTCCCGAAGCCCTTGCGCGATCTCCGGGCTTGCCTTCTGCAGCATCAGATCTCCACCCTTTATCATCACAATCTCGCCATCGCCGAAACGAACCATGCTTTTCTCTGTGCGCAGAAGTTCATCGATCGTCTCATCGATGGAACACACCTGTATGCGGTTGTGCAGGATCCCTTTTTCATACAGAAAATAAGAAATCGCTGCCAGAATATCCTTTATTTTTTGTTTTATCATTATGACTGCTCCTGCAGGATCTTCTCCCGCATCCCCATGACTGTCTCATAATACCTGTCGAAATTATATTTTTCCTCAAGTGCCAAGTATCCTGCTGCCCCCATCTTCTTCATATGCTCCCTGTCCGAAAGCATCTGATCCAGCTTCTCTCTCAAGTCCTCCTGTTCACAGTCCTGAAACAAATACCCTGTAACGCCGTCCTCCACATAACAGGCCGTGCCATTGGAATCACTGCAGATCACCGGCAGGGAATAACTCATGGCCTCCAGCTGTGACACGGAAGCCATCTCCAGCGTGCTTGGAATCACATACAGATCTGCTGCCAGATACTCCTTCTCCATATCGCGCCTTGCCACGTTGGTCTTCACTGCAGCCATATCCTCCATATGGTGGTCCTTCACAAAGTTCCTGACCTGGCTACAGTAGTCCTTCTGGAAATGGTTTGTGGCTTCCCCCACCAGCGTCACATATATCTTATACTTACTTTTCAGCTGCTCCACCGCCTGTAGAAGCATCAGATGATGTTTTCTGATCTCATACTTTCCGATACAGAGAATATGTACCGTATCCTCAGCGAAATAAGTTCTCTCTGCGGGCGCTCTCTGCGGATCGACCACAAAAGGGACAAAATAATCATTCTCCCTGACAGCCGTCCCCGGTTTTCTTGTACCCATCACCGGCGTCATGCGGAGTGCAGGCGTCATACGGCCTGCAAGCCTGTGCAGCAGATCAGTCTTTGCGGGCTCTGACCAGAGCGGATTCTGGTTGTAGAGAATGCAGGGGTATCCCTTTTTTTTGCAGATCTGATATGCCGCCATGGAATACACCGAGCGCTCCCGCAGAATCACTACATCGGGTTCAAACCCGCAGATCAGTTCCCTCAGTCTGCGCATGGGCGGAAAACCATGCTGTATCTTAAACACAATCGCTGTTGGGTCCTTTTTGTGAATCACCTTCACATACAGAAAATCAATAAGCCGATACAGCGGTGAATAACCAAGCACAATGGGCGTCACAAAAGAATAGTCCTCTATCACGGCGGCATAGTGGCTGATAAAGCGCACCTCATGTCCCCGTTCCTTGAGCCCCTTCATAATATCCATCTGATTTGTATGATAACGCGGAGCCACAAACAAAAATCTCATGTCAAACCTCATTCCGAAGTGCTTACGCCTTTTTCCCATCTCTGAGTGTTCCGCCTTGAGGATGCGGGCAGATCTCCTTCAGGCTGTATTTGCCGCCCTTTAAGAATTTATGCTTCACCACCCACCATCCGGGCACCCAGATATATTTATGCATAGCCGGCGAGGCGGACCCGATCATCCAGCAGTTTCTGTCACATTTTTTTGTACATTCCCGCACTCTCTGTGCCTGCTTTGAATGCCAAAGCTCGTCCCAGGACTGCTCTCTGAGATTCCCCATAACCGCCTTTTTCTCCATACCATTGCAGGGAATCACGTCACAGAAGGGATCGATAAAGAAGGCATTCTTCGACATATCGCAGGGCAATAGTCTTTTATTGCCATAAATGTAATTGATTAGTCCATGATTAAAATAAGCGCGGAACCATTTTTTCGGCGATCTGCTCTTTAAAAGTTCGTTGATCAGCTTCTCAAAATTCTGCGCCACCTTGTATTTGTCCTCAATCTTATTGTCCGTCTTTCTGAAATAAAAAGAATTGTGCAGCGTCGCCGTGGCAAACTCCATCCCCATATCGTTGGCGATATTGTATAAGGGCACCAGATCCTCACAGTTCATATCCTGCACCGTCATTCCAAATCCCACATCGGGATGTCCCATCTCCACCAATGTCTTGAGCGTTTTGTACCCTCTGTTAAAGCCATCGGGGATGCCCCGGATCTTGTCGTTGGTCTCCTGCAGTCCCTCAATGCTGATACGGATTCCTACTTTGGGAAACTCCTTGCATAGCGCGATAATGCGGTCTGTGAAATAGCCGTTAGTAGATATGACAATCCTGTCAGATTTTTTATAAAGTTCCCGCACAATATCCGGGATATCTTGTCTTATAAAAGGTTCTCCGCCCGTGATATTCGTGAAGGCCATCTCCGGAAGTTTTTTGATATCCTGGAGCGTAATCTCCTCCTCCGGCCTGGTAGGGTCCCGAAAACAATCGCACATATTACACCGCGCATTGCACCTGTAAGTCACAATTACCGTTCCGTATAACGTTCGTCTGGACATGCCGTGGTTCTCCTCACATTGAATATATCGCCAGCTCATGCTGGATGTTCTGCAAATGATAAAATCAGATGCTCACGCATCTGCCACCATTCGCAATCCGCGCTTTCGCGCTCCTTGCTCATGTTGGCCCTTCACCCCGTGTGATAAAATCAGATGCTTCGCATCTGCCACCATTCGCAATCCGCGCTTTCGCGCTCCTTGCTCATGTTGGATGTTCGTCAAGTGTATCCATAGATTCATGCAAGCATGATCTATGGATACACTTTCCTCACTATTTTATCACAGTATTCTCCTACTGTGTCAAAATTTATGTTTTTGCAATTCTCCCTGTATTTCCGGCATCTTTCGGGATCCTCCCACAATTCTTTTATGTGCCCGGAAAGCTCCTCCTCATCGCCTCCGCGGAAAATCTCTCCCGTTCTGCCAGCCTCCACCAGTTCCGGGGCACCGCCAAGGTCGGACACGAGAACCGGCGTGCCATGCATTTGGGACTCCATCACGGAGAAGGGGCAATTCTCATACCATTCAGAAGGATAGACAGAAAACCGTGCTCCGGCAATCAGCATGTGCAAATTTTTTCCCGTCACAAACCCTTTATTCTGCACATTTTTTACCTGGTTCACCTGTTCCTCCAACGGCCCTGACCCGGCAAACACAAAGGGAATGTCAGGAAGGCCTTTGCATGCTGCAAGCAGCGTGCCAATCCCTTTCTCCTCCGAATAGCGCCCAAAGTAGAGTACATAGTCTCCCGGCCCTGCCGCCGGCCGCTGCTTCCCCGCTGTGATAAAATTTTGCAGATAAACCGTCCTATCCGCCAGAACCGGATCCGTGTCCAACTGCTTTTTCATGAACATACTGGGACAGATAATCACATCCATCAACGCATAAGTCCGCCTGATGCGATAAAATTCTGCCTCGACAGTTCCCAACAGACTTTTCACCCGCGAATTGTGAATGCACCGATTTTTGGCGCATTCTATGAAGTGTCCGTTCCTGCAGGCGAAACATATTTTCCCTGTGGCGGGAATCCGCATCATATGGTTGGGACATACCCACTGATAATCGTGAGCCGTGTACACAAGCTTTATTTTCCGCCCTCTCTCCTTCTCGTAGGAACGCACAGCGTAGATCACCGACGGCGTGAGCTGAAAGTTGATATTATTCAGATGCACCACATCGGGATCCATATCTTTCAGCACCTCTTCCATCTTTCGTTTTGCCTCGAAAGAATAGATTATCTTAAAGGGATAGAAGATCTTTTGCAGCTTTCCTGTATGGAAATCCATATCTGCCGTATACCGCTGTGCGTGATTCCCCACGACGCGCCCCGCGTGCTCCATGCCAAAATACTGCACTTCATGACCCCTCTTAAGTAATTCTTCCCCAAGTTTAAAAATATAAGTCTCCGATCCGCCGTTGGGGTATAAAAATTTATTGACCATTAAAATCTTCATACGCTCTGTTTTGTACCCTTTCTATCCTCCAAAGACGCACGGCCGGCGGCTTTTTTATAAAGCGCCAGTGTCCGCTCCGTCACATCTTCCCAATTATATTTCCCGCAGATGAAATCCGCGCTCTCCTCCCCCATGCGCCGCACCGCATCCGGGTTATTCAAAAGCCAGGTAAGCTGTTTTCGTAAATCATTCACATCTCCCTTTTTAAAGATCAGTGCTTTATCCTCCACCACTTCGGTGTTCTCATGAATGTCACTGACAAGGCAGCAGTCGCCGTAACTCATGGCCTCAAGAAGCGTCATCGCCATCCCCTCCACATCACTCGGCAGCACAAAAGCGTAGGCGCCCGCATACAGTTCCTCTAAAACCTGCCCCTGGACAAAATCTGTCATGATGATTCTCTCATCTTTGGCCGCCATACGGTGAATCTGCTCCATATAGGCCATAGCCTGAGAACTGCCTCCGGCGATCACCAGCTTTTTATCTGTCTCGAGCTTTGAAAATGCCTCAATCAAATAGTGCAGCCCCTTCTCCGGCACAATTCTTCCGAGAAACAGGAAATATCCGTCTTTCGACAATCCGTATTTTTCCCCGATCAGGGATGTCCCCTGAGGCGCCGGCCTGCTGATGCCATTGGGGATATAGATAACTTCCCTGTTGTAAGTATCCGCAAAATACTGCTTTACATTGTTCGACAGCACGATGATCTCATCCGCATATTTGGCCGCCATCCGCTCTCCAAACTTGATCACAAAGGAGGCTAAATTGCCCCACTTTGCCCGCTGCCAGTCAAGGCCGTGAATGGTCACCACAATCTTCCTTTTCAGGAAATGGGGAAGCCAGAGCATGGCGCAGGGGCCCTCCGCATGATAATGAATCACATCATAATGATGGAAAAGCGCCATAATGGTCGCGATAAAGGAATAGACAATGGCATTTAAACTGCTCCGTCTAAAGGTTGGCACAATATAAACGCGGATGCCCTTATAGAATTTACGCCCTTTAAAGCCGTACTCCTGATCGTATTTTTTCCCGGAGACATGATGGCCGAACCGATTGTAGGCATCTACCCGGTGCCCTCTTTCTGCCATGCGCACGGCAAGCTCTTCCACCACTACCTCCACGCCTCCTTCTCTCGAAGGAATCCGTTTATGGCCAATCATAGCAATGTGCATTCCCCGCCTGCGGTTTTGCCTTAAGTTTTTCCCCTCTCTGTAGACATAGTATAAAAATGCAAAGTTTGTGTTAAGGTATCGGGGCAGCATGCGCTTCGGCTCCCGCAAAATCCGAAATACCCATTCCATACAAAGTCTCTGCATCCACCTGGGCGCCCGCTTCGTGGTTCCCGCTGTAAAGTCGAAGGCAGCACCTACTCCCAGCATCAGCGCCTTTATTTTATGCTGATGTTCATACATCCACCACTCCTGCTTGGGTGCCCCGAGAGCCACCCACAGAAAATCCGCCCCGCTCTCATTAATATGGCGGATAATTTCCTCGTCCTCCTGTTTTGTCAGCTCCCGGAAGGGAGGCGAATACATACCGGCAATCTGCAGCTTCGGATAGCGTCTGAGCAGCGCAGCCCGCAGCGCCTCAAGGGTTGCCTCCGTACTTCCATAGAAATAATGACGGTATCCCGTCTTCTGTGACAGATCAAGAATGGCCGGCATCAAATCAGGCCCCGGCACCCTCCTGGCTTCTGGAAATCCTCTCTTTTTGCTGACGATGGACAAAGGCTGTCCGTCAGGAAGAGCCATTGCCCCGCTGTTCTGCACATTGCGGTAGGCCTTATCCCGGTATGCCATCACTGTAGTATGCACGTTGGAGACACAGATATAAGCTCCTTTCAACTCCTCCAGATTTTCCGTGATGTAGGAGATAGTATCCTCCATATTTGTGACATTGATATTGGTTCCCAGTATTTTACAGTAGGTCAATTCATTTTTCATACCCACAAACCTCCGTAACCGCCATGGCCGCCTTCTTTCGAAAACTGCCCAGACACAGACAAAACACCGCCGCCAGAAAGCCGCCGATCAGCACACTGCCCACTCCATAACGCGCCGTTTCCAGTTTTACGGCTTCGCCGGACACAATCTGCATAGGCGTCTTTGCATCCACATAGTTCATAACCCGGAAGCCCTCATAGGCCGGATCAGCAGTACTCTCCAAGTAGACTGAAGTCTCCTCAAGACCATCCGTATAAACCCTGGGCACCACATAACCCGCCGGCTCCTGGTAGAGCAGAGCACACAGGAGTCCGCCCAAAACCGCGCCTGCCGCTGCCGCACCAAGAACCTTTCTCCTATGACCACTGTAATAAACACGCACACGCAGGAGCATCCGTTCCGGCAGTCCGGCAAAAGGAATCGTGATCCGCTTTCCTGAAAACTGGGGAAACAGGCAATACTCTTTTTCCCCCTCCTTTGGCAAAAACAAAAGCGCCCCCAAGAACAAAAGAGTGATATTTTTAAAGGATGTATTAAATAAAAGCTGTTCTGTCCAGCCAGCGGCCAAAAAGCACACCAAAATCACAAGCTCTCTCGTGCGCTGCTTATAAGTGTCATAGAACAGCAGGATAAAATAGCCCAGAAGAATAATCACCGTAGGGACAAGGCCATAGTTGATATAGCACCAGACATAGGAATTATCTAACGTCATAGCAGAGCTGACCACCTTGGAAATATCCGCCCCGAACAGGCTTCTGTATTCCGACTTCAAAAACTGCTCCGCCAGCCAGATTCTCGTATTCAGCATAAAATTCAGCTTCTGCACAATATCGCTGTAGGGATTCCAGCTGAGATAAAAAGGTACCACGAAGGACAAAAACAGACAAAGCGGCAGCACCAGATTGGCGAGGATTTTCTCCAAAAAACAAAATTTGGGACGATATTTCACATAAAGACATCCCGTCAGAAGAACTGCCACAATGCCAAAGCCTGTATAGCTGATAGAGTAGAAAAAAACCAAAAAATTCCCGCCCATCAGCAAAAAATAGGCCTTCCATCCATACCGCTCCTCCATTTCCAAAATCAGCAGCGCACAGAGCATCAGATACGTGATATGCAGGATATTCGGATGGGTGAATCCCAAACTCCACCGAAAAATATGTCCCATCCCCAGCTTCGCGTGTACCCGGTAAACCGTGTGTTCCAGTCGAAAAAAAGAAAAAATGGACAGTACTACAGCGCAGGCTGACCACACCCACAAGGCGATGGGAATCAGTTTTTTGACTGATATCCCCTTCATGCCAAGCACAGTGAAAGCCACAAAAAAAATGGCAAGCTGATGAGATGACAGATATATCACTGCAGTCAGCCCCAAAAAGAGAATCTGAAAAACGGCCTGCCTTTTTGTGTAAGGCGTAAGCAGGAGCTTCAAAAGCCCCAAAAGCATCGCCGGCACCATCAGAAGATAAAAAAGTT
Source organism: Lachnospiraceae bacterium UBA7060 (assembly GCA_002493835.1). GTDB lineage: Bacteria > Bacillota > Clostridia > Lachnospirales > Lachnospiraceae > UBA3282. The sequence continues at coordinate 93,050 of DLAA01000160.1, forward strand.
TCTGCCCTTGATAAAATCCCAGCCCCTTTGCCAGAGACAGCAGAATGAAAAAACCGTAAAATAACGCCTCCTGTATATTGATTGTTCTTTCGTACTGTCTATATCGCTCCATCATAAAACCTCCAATGCCGGACCAAGGGACCAGGGATACGTGCCATAACGCTGCGGATAACAGGAAAAGCCCTCGCACTCCCCGGAGCAATTGTATACAAAGCCGTTTTTGACTGATTTCTCCAGAGCGCGGCGTCCTTCCTGCAAGGCATTCCTGTAGTTCTCACCCACCAGGATACCGGAGTCTATCCCCTGCCCGAGGGCAGCACATATCATTCCCGTGGCGGAAGTATCCGCCGGTCCCTCCAAGGCCCCCAGCTGCCAAGAAAAATATCCGTCCTGTCTCTGGTATACTAAAGAAGCATCCACAAGAGCAATACAGCGCTCGCTCAACCGCTCTCTCCCATATGTTGAGGACATACAGCCCATCATGCCGCGGAGAAGCCACCCGACGGCCCTTCCCCAGCCAATGATACCATATTTACAGCCATCCGACGAGTCATAACCATGATAGGGCAGTCCTGCAGCACTGTCCATGCCGTAGGACAAATAATTCACGATCTGCCGGAGCGCCAGCTCCCTATACTCCTGCTTTCCAAAAATCTCACCGTAACGATAAAGAAAAGGACAAGCAAGGCCAATACTATCCACAAAAACTGTTTTCTCCCCGTAAACCGGCCGGTAAATCAAACTCCCCGCCCCATCCTTCGGATGTTCCACAGCAAAAGCCGCCAGTCTGTCAAGCGCCGTCCTAATCTTTGGGACGGGCAGACTGCCAAAAAGCGCTGATGATCCTCCCTGTATTTCCAGGTAGACATTTAACAGCGTTTCCCCCGCCAGAAGATCATCCACAACGACAATAGGCATGTCGTTCTTAAACCATCTCGAATAATAAGCTGTAAGCGCGCTCTCAATCGTTCCAGCCATAAGCTCCTCTTCCTGAGAAGCCCCTGTTTCCCCGGCTGTGCCTTTCGCCGCGAGTTCCCCCCTGCAATGCCACAGTCCCGCCGCAAGAAGCGCCGTCGGCCAGAAGATCAAATCCTCGCCTGCCACCTTTCTGTGGAGAAAGAATTTTTTGATTAGATAACTGCATTTTGCCCGCAAATCAAAGACGCTATACTGCAGCAGATCTTTACAGGCATTCTCCATCATAGGAATTTTATTCATCCAGGCCTCCCTTCCGGGATCCATTTCCCAAAGAAATTTTTGCAAGCGCAGGTACTCTTGCCGCGATCACATCCCACAGATAGGCAAATTCTTCAGTTTTGTGAAACACCGCCAGAAATACCAGATTGTAGATCAAGGTAATGACAAGTATCATGAAAACAAAGGTCCAAAGCGTGACCTCCTCCATAATCAACCGGCGAATCGGCGTGACGGCAGCCCCGACTGCCAGAATCACCCCGATATACTTTAGGGAATCTTTAAAATAAGCCCCCGGCTTTTTTTCAAAGCAGACCCGGTAAATAATTCCCGGGCGGATCAGATTTGCCAGAACACCTGACACAAGCGTTCCCACATAGACACCTGTCACGCCTATTTTTAAGACCAGTGCAACGGAAACCACCAGATTGAGAGCCCCCTGCACCAGAGGCAGATATCTGTCCTGCTCAAAAAGCCCCGAAGCAATCTTAAAGTTCAGAAGTACTGTACGGCCTCCCTTTAGATAGAAATCCATCACCAAAAGCGTCACTGTCATCTGCGGAAGCGTCCATCCTTCATTTTTCAGCCACACCCCGCCGATAAAGGGGGAGAGCAGATGGAAAAAGCCCACCGCACCAAACCCAAAGAGCCAGCAGGCAAAAAAACGATATACTTTGAAGAGAATATACTGTCTCTCTTTCGACTCCGTTGCCACCACATTGCCAAAGCCAGATATCACGGAATCAAAGATAATATTTACAAAGTTTCCTACATAGGTGATGATGTAGACATAGTTATCCACAACTGCTGCGGTATCCACATTGACAAAGGAGGCGATAATGATCTTATCTGTCTGCAGCCTTGCTACATCTCCAACCTTGTGGCAGATGAGTGCCTTCGTCTTGACGGCAACCACCTGAGTCTCCTCCGTCGTCAGCTTCGCCGCATCCTTATCCCTCAAATATGGATACATTCTGTTTAAATATATTGTCACGAAGACTTTCTGCAGCAGCTCCACCACAGACTGTGCCAGAAGATAAAAAAGAAAGTTGCGGAAAAGCAGCAGAACAGTGATCTGCACGGCAGCCGTGGCAAGCTTTGTCAGGGTTGTAATATTCGTCTGAATATAGTTTTTCTGCTCAGCGTTCACCAGACTGTACTTGTAGGTAACAAAATAACTGATCACCGTGTTGAACAGGAACAGATAATAGTACAGCACAAGCTCTCCTGCTGTCAGAGAACCGGGATTTTTCAGAATATATTTCAAAAACGGGGAGACAGCAATTCCCAGAACCGCAATCACGCCCGCAATGGTCAGATAGGCTTTCTTGTAAAAGCGCATATAGGACTTGATTTTTTCAATGTTGTGCTCCGCCACAGGCTTATAGAGACTGTAGTTTAGGGCCGTACCGATCCCCAGCTCCGTCAGGGACAGCACACTCAGGATATCCGTATAGACGCCGTTTACCCCCGACAATGTCTTTCCCAGCACATAGATAAAAATCGTCCTCTGCACGAAATTGACAAGCAGAATCGCAAGATTGCTGATATATCCAAATATGATGTTTTTTCCGGCTTTTTGTATTCTGCCCATAGTTTCATTCACTCTGATGTAAGTCATTCCACAGCCTGCGGATCTCATCTCCCGCCTGCGCCGCTCTCCTGCAATACTCTGGCATGATCTCCTTAAGCCTTCCCCGGATCTCATCTTCCCTGTCCATCATCCACTCAAAAGCCTCGATCAGCTCTTCTGAATGGGAGAGCGCCTGTACCGGCAGCACATAATGTGCCGAATCGCCAAAAAGATCCTTCGCAATGCCTCTGGCCTTCACGGAGTAGCCCACTACCAACGTGGGAACCATGGAAGAATAAGCCGCGATGGTGGCATGTGTTCTCGCTCCGATGAAAGCCCTGCACTTGGAAATCACATACTTGATTTTCTGGCAGGACATATCTTCAAACTGTACAACCCTGTCGTTGCCCTGATAGACACTGTACAGTTCGTGTATAGTCAGTCTGTCGTCATTATGCTTCCACATCACATGGGGAATCAACGCGATATGACAGTCGGTAGTCTCCAAAATGCGATCAATTAATTTCCGATAATTTTCTATTGTTATTCCATCTTTTTCTTCATATCTGATGATCATCGGGCTGATATTGATGCCGATGGTGTTTCCCTCGCTGAATCCGTAGGGAAGCTTTACAGCCTCCGCCTGCAGCGCAAAGGCCGGATCCGGAAACTGTTTCACATTCTCCGTAATTCCCGCCTCCAAAAGCGCCTGTGTCGTGATGGACTCCCGGGGCGTAATCAGTGCATAGCGCCGCATATCCTCCACCACCTCCGGCTCTTTCAAAAGCGCCGGCTCCAGAGAGCACCCCCATAGAACGGTCTTTGCCCCCGCGCGGTTAAAAGCGCTGTTGGCGGTGACCGCCTCCTTTCTGGAAAGCTCGTAGCAATACATATCTCCTCCGATAGAGAGATAGAGAGGCGCAAGGTCCTTTCCCATCACCTCCCGAAACCGGTATCTCATAAAAGATTCAGGATCCTTGAATATCTTCCGCCAGGCATAGTACCACACGTGGGCAAAAAAATGTTCCGCAATCTTTCTCTCCTGTAAAATATCACAGAGGGTTCCGACCGAGTAATGTCTGTCTTCCTGCTCGCTGTTCGTCACAAGAAGCTTTGGAATCTCCTCTATCATATGGCAGGTGCTGTTGACAATCGCCTCACAGCCGTGGTTGCCGCTGCCGCCATGTAAATACATGACAAGTTTGTCATTTTTCCAATCCATGTTGCTCACCATACGCATCCCTGATTTCCACAGTAACGATACTACAATTTTTCTATTATTTACCATAAGTATACCATTCTATTGAAAGATAGTAAACGGCATAACAAATTTCGTTACCTATATCATCAAATAACTCTTCCCTCCGGCGTCACAAGCGTCCATCCTTTCCACAGCTTTTTCATCTCTTCCGGCACACAAATCTGTGAGTTTTTCTGGATAGAAGGCCGTATCATCACCTTGTCATTGCTCCCATTTAGACGGGCTCCCCAAAAACTGAAGGTACTGTTGGCACAAATATTATACTTGCAGCAGCTCATCAGCTGCATATCATAAAAGCTTCCCTCTCCCCGGTTCCAGTCAACAATCCGATACTCTGGCCCCGGATAATGGGCACGGGCATACTCTAAATCATCCGAAAAAACATAAAAAATCACCCTGGACTGCCGCTCCTTCACATACCTGACAGAAGTGTCATAATATTCTTCTGTACAGATACCGCCAAACATCGCTACATTGGCGGCATCCAGATAATCCCCTCTGCGGATATGAATGCTGGCCGAAGGCTGACTGCTCAGCTCCTCCATCGCCTCGCGGTTTCTCCGGTCAGCGCTGATGGGAAAACGGATTTCTTTCCGAAGCTTCTCCAAAATATCCGAGTAATATGCCTCACAGGCCCAGTATCCCACAAGATAACGTCTATGCCAGTCAAAAATCTGCGGATGAAACATTTCCGACTCCTCAAAGAGAAACCCCTTTTCCGGCAGAAATCTTTTCTTGAGTTTCTCTACAAGGCCCGCTTTCTCCTCATAGCCTCTCCCCAGCAGAGACCGCACCTCCTCCTTAGAAACCACTCGCATGGGAAGATCCACAAAATCCGAGAGCGCAAACCGTCTAGGCGCCGCCGCCTGAGTCTGTGAAGCCTGTGAAAACCAGGAAATATCCAGGCCGGCCTTTGTCCCAATGCTCTGAAATTTTCTGTACAGAGCGTACTGCTGCAGCTGATTGCCCAAACCGCCCATGACTCTTATAATAACCATTCTCTTTTCCCCGCTTTTTTGACATTATGTCTCACGTTTTCTGTCATATATCCGAAGCACCGCCCGCAGCAGACGAAGAAGCATGCCGCCGGGATACTGCATCCCAACATACAAAAGCTGGTTGGAACGTTCTGTCACTAAAATCGGTGTATTCTGCACAAGCTCCTTCACTTTTTCATCACTAAAAATGCGTTGAATGCGCTTTCTATAGTCCTTTCCAGGACCCCGCAGCTCATTCTTCATCACATACAAAAGCATATAACAGTATTCACGGGCTGCGGCACCCGCACCATCCGGCGCCTTCTTATCCTCCGCTGTCCTTCTCACAGCCTCCATCAGACGCTGCACACCTGCAAAAAGTCCCTCATCATAGCGGTGTACCAAAGATCCCTCCACATAGCGGTAGTGATAGTAGAAGGCACCTTTCATAATGACCACCCGGCTGCTCGCAAGCATAGCCGGATACATCAGGTTCGTATCATCTCCAAAGCGGAGACTATAATCATAGTAAACTTCATTCCCCTCAAAAAGAGATTTCTCACACAACTTCATACAGCGCGACAGAGGTATCACCTTTTTCTCTTCCCCGATCAGCTTGGCCTTGATCTCCCGCCTCAGTCTTTCACCCTCATAGATACCGGGCGTGACGCCGCTTGCAACCTGTACCTTTCCCCTCTGTTTCTCCACCACATGGTTGCAGCAGACGATCTCTCCGGGTTTTCCTGTCAGACGCTCCGCCATCTCAGAAAGCGTCTCCGGTTCCAGGTAATCGTCGCTGTCCACAAACATATAGTAATCACCCAAAGCCTTTCTCATGCCTGCCACACAGGCAGCTGTAGGCCCGCTGTTCTTTTGGTGAACAACACGCACCCGCTCATTCTTCTCGCCATACGCATCGCAGATTGCACCGCTTTCATCTGTGGATTCGTCATCCACCAAAAGCACCTCAATATGCCTGTAAGTCTGTCTCAGAATACTGTCCACACATTCCCGCAGATAGGCCGCTTTGTTATATACAGGTACAATGACGCTGATTGTCGGATTTGATTTCTTGATCATGCTGCCTTCTCTCTTCTTTCTTTTTGCAGGCGGTAAAGACAGACATACAATCTGGGAAAAGCAGCAAACATTCTCACCTTAATCCCATAGCCGTCTGGCAGATAGGAATAGCATTCCTTCCCCTTCACCAGCCCTTTTAGTTTTTTACGGCACACCTGCAGATATCCCTGCGCCTTTTTCCTCTCCTTCTCAGGAAGGAGAGCCAGCTTTCCCACTGTCAGCATGACCGCCACCATAATCTGTGCATTCACCTGCGGCGTAAGCGATGCCTCCTGCCTCACAATCCGCTCTCCAGCCATCTCCCAACAGGTAATCTGATCCATGTATGCAGGTGTAAATGGTCTCTGCATGACGCCGCCGGGATTTTGATAATATCCATAGCCCGGGTAAGATGTCTCCACAACCTTTCTCACGCGGGGCAGCAGTTCCACCAGAAACAGCATATCCTCACCCACAGTAAGTCCCTCCCGAAACCGCACAGGACCGATCAGACTCCGTCTGTAAAGTTTACTCCAGCAGCGTGTATTTCCCCGCAGAATGCCTTCCCTTAGATAGCTGCTGCCATCAAATGTTTGTGCCTCCTGCATGCCCGTCAGCTCCCGGGACATCCTCCCTTCTGCTATCAGTGTTTCCCACTCCTCCTGGGTACCCCAGACAGCAAACCCACAGCCTGCCATGTCACTGCCTGTCGATACCAGCTGCTCTTTTAGCCCACGGAGCACACCCGGACGCAGCCTGTCATCCGCGTCCACAAACATAAGATACTCTCCTTTGGCCTGCTCTATTCCCCGGTTGCGCGCCGCGGAAACCCCCAGGTCCGGCAGGGCAGTCACCTGCAGGCACCCGTATCTTTCATGCAGCCTCTCACACAGAACCGCCGTCCCGTCTGTAGATCCGTCATTTATGACCAGAATTTCCAGTTCCTCATAATCCTGCATGACAATGCTCTCTATACACTTTTCCAGATACTTCTCCCCATTGTGAACTGGGACGATAACCGTGATCAGCTCCTTCATCTTATAAAACCCTTCCCAAATCCAGCTACGCTCACTCTGCTGCCAATTCTCTCTTCCGGCCGCAGTTTTCCCTTCTCTGGTAAAACATTGTCCCGGCAGGCACCTCACCTCTCACCACGCTTCCAGCGGCGATCACACAGTCATCCCCGATCTTTGCACCTTTCAAGATCGTGCAGTTTGCTCCAACCCAGACTCGGTCCCCGATCGTAATCTCACCGATCAGATACTCACTGTTACTATTTTTGTAATTGTGGTCATGGTCAACAATCACCGTATTATTTCCAAATTTACAGTAATCCCCAATCTGTGTTCTCCCCATACAGGCCACACTGCTGCCCGTATTAAAGAAAACATGCGCTCCGATTTGAAGCCTGCCATCCGCTCCGCATTGAAAATAGAGCTGTCCCCGATTCTGGATCCTCTCGCCGAGCGTCAAATGCCCTCCCCGCTCAAGCTCCAAATGTACCTGATCAAATCCCTCTATCAGGGGAACTCTGATTCTTCTGCCATAACGACATTTCCAATATATGATCTTTGCCGCGCTCTTTGCCGCGCGCCCTAGTTTTCCCATCCGTTTCCGCTCCTATCCCTTTTCAGCGCCGCACCGTACAAGCCCGCTCATATATCTCTTCCAACTTTTCGAGATGCCTTTCCAAACTGTACTCGGACACTGCCCTATCTCTGGCTGCCCTCCCCAGAGCTGCCAGCTGCCTCTCATCCGCCAGGAGCTTTTCCATTGCCCTTGCCATCGCCTCCACATCTCCGGGAACCGTCAGATAACCGCTCTCCCCGTCGCGAAGCATCTGTGGAATACCTCCTACCGTAGTAGTTATGATGCCAAGACCATAGGCCATCGCCTCCAAAACTGCCACGGGCATGCCCTCATGATAACTCGGAAACAAAAAGATGCTGCTCTTTTCGAGAAGCCGCTCCTTCTCCTCTCCCCGCACCCAGCCGGGAAAAGAGACACTCTCAGCAAGCCCTCTGTCTGTAAAGGCCCTTTGTAACCGTTCTTTCTCTCCATCCCCCGCCACGATAAGTCTGACATCTGGGAACCGCTTTTTGACCCATTCCAGCACTGCCGGAATATCAAAACACCCTTTTCTCTCCCCGATCGCCCCCAGAAACAAAATCTGATCATGTTTTCTTCCCCTGTCAAAGGGCACCGCGGGAATGCGACAGTAATTTTCCAAAATGTCGATCCTCTCACGCGGCACGATCTTCTCAAGACGTCCGGCCCATTCCGCCGAAAGCGCCACCAGCCGTGTACACTTCCCATAAACCCAGTGAACCCGTCTCCTCTTTGCCTCGGAAGCCTTCTCATAAAACGCGTCGAATTCCGCTCCGTGTATATGATTGACCACGGGGATTCCTTTGACTGCACTCCAAAGAATAAACGGCATTTTCCGATAAAAGCTGGGTCCAAAAGAAGAATGCACATGTAAAAGATCCGGCGGATCCTTTCGTAAAAGCCGGAAGAAAGTCCAGTATGCCTTCAGCGCTTTCCACAGTTTATCCCACTTACTGCCATCCCGATAAGACTCAATATAGGTGATGCGGTGCCTCTTCTCCAGCACACTCCCCCGATATCCATTCACCACAGAGGCTATCCCGCCCTTCACGTCCCTGTCCGGCACGATCATACATACATGCAATGTTTTTCTCCCTTTTCTCTTTATTTGGATCCTAGGTAATTGCGAAACTCATCTCAATACTGAAATAATTGTGCAAATAACATAATCATAAGCAGACCCTTGGAAAACGCCAGTACTTGGCAAGGTCCTTTCGAGCCTAGTACTGCTGCGTTTGGAGTGGAGCGAAAGCGTGTCTGTGTTGATTATGCTATTTGTGCAATTTCAACATACATGACAGAGTTTCGCAATTGCCTATTATTTGGATCCCCTTCCGGTAAGCACAACCACAATCGTCCGAAACAGTATTTTAATATCCAGTCCCAGCGTCCAATTGTCGATGTATTCCAGATCCAGCTTCACCACCTCATCAAAATCCACAATTTCGCTGCGCCCGCTGATCTGCCACAGACCCGTCAGCCCCGGCGTCATGCTGATTCTGCGTCTGTAATGGGAATTGTACTGCTCAAACTCACCCTCCGTCGGCGGCCTTGTTCCCACAAGGCTCATATCGCCCTTCACGATATTCAAAAACTGCGGAAGCTCGTCTATACTTGTCTTCCGTATAAACTTGCCGACCTTTGTGATTCGGGGATCGTTCTCCATCTTGAACATAAGCCCCTGCATTTCATTCTGTGCTTCCAGCTCCTTTTTTCTCTCCTCCGCATCGATATACATGGATCGAAATTTATAAATCTTAAATCGACGGCCGTTCTTTCCGATTCTGGTCTGCGCAAAAAAGACAGGTCCTGGCGAATCGCATTTGATCGCAAGTGCCACAAACGGCGTCAAAACAGCCGTTATAATACAACCCACCAGCCCTCCGACAATATCAATCAATCGTTTGACAACCATGCGCCTGTAATCAAAATGGTTGATAGAATAAGTCACCACCGTGTATCCCGCAAAGCTTCCCACATGCACTTCCTTACTTGGTCTTTCTATGATATCGATATTGTAATGACACGCCACTCCCATGGACTCCAGATCGTAGATCATATGCTTCACATAGCCCATATCCTCATCCGGCAGATTGATAAACACCTCGTCAAGCGGCATCTGCCTCGCCATAGAAAGCACGTTCTCCCGATTTGCATTTATTGTTATATCATCTATCAATTCACCCTTTTTATCCGCATCTACACAGGCCAGCGCAACGATTTCATAATTGATATCCATGGCCTCCTTCAGCCGGATCACCGTCTGTTCAAGCACCGCTTCTTTTGCGATGATCATGATTTTTACAATGTTGGATTTCGCCGTAAAGTAAACACGCAGACCCTTTTTCATGGCAAGTCTCACAAGCCACACAATCACGACATTCAGAATGGCAAAATATCCCATCACAAGACGGGAGACATCCGCACCTCTTTGCAGCATAAAGAGAAGCGCCATCATGGACAGCTCCATAAAGATATTAAATTTGGTAACCGCTATCAATTCAACCAGAATGCCTCTCTTAATAAACTCCCTGTTCCAATCGAACAGAAAGCTGTAGATTGTACAGAACAGCAGAAAGCCGACACCCACCACAAAGTGGAGCTCCGGCTCCATAACGCGGGCAAATTTCCCAAACCGCATCAGAATGGCAATGGTATATGTCAGCGCAATGCTGACCAGATCGGAAAAGAGCAGTAGGTAACTCTCTACCAGTTTCATTTTTCGATTCATAGAATTACCTCATTTCCATCATCCTTAGATTGTCCCGGCAAGACATCCCTGCACCCCATCATCAAGAGTAAGTAGTTCCTTCCTATATAAATGGAAATCAAATGCGCCTCCACCACCGTATACACGGCAAACATCACAAACAGTGTAAGCCCACAGGCGTCGCGCCGCCGCCACAGCTTCCATAAAAGTAAAAGATTCGCCGCCACATACAAAATCCCCGGAATCACGCCATAGCGGTAAAACACCTTGACCCATCCCATATCGAAATAATAGTTCATATTGTTCTCATTGGAAAATGCCGACCAAGTCTGGATCATACCGTCATTATTTTCAGAATCCGTGAGTGATATAATTCTGCCGTTGATATAGCGGTCAATTTTTCCGAGAGTCACAATATGCTTATTATCCCTGGGATTGAGAAAGAAAAACTCATTCCACTGCGCCTCCCTCACCCTCTGGGCACAAACCGCCGCATCCACAGAAAAAGCAATGCACAAAAGAAATATAAGAAGGCCGCAGACATAGAAAAAAGTCATTTTCCTAAAGCGCTTCACAAAAGTGAAAAGCGCGGCTCCGCATAGATACACAGTGGTAATCAGCATACTCGTCTTGGATCCTGTAAGAAGATAAACCCCCACATTGAGCAGCATCAGAAACAGATAACCGTACCATTTCATCTGGTCAAACCAAACATAAACGCCCAGCGCCGCCAGCATAAAAAACATGCAGGACAAGGCGTTCGGATGCCCCATGCCAAGCGTATAGCGGGTCTCCGCCGCCGCTTCCTGTCCGATATAGCGTGTGGTCTCCGCCGACTCATGTCCATAAGCCTGTGTCAGACTCATATCCCCGTAAATTCCTGTCACCGACAGCGCTATGATGGCAAGGCATCCCGCCAGGGTCACATAAAAAGTGTATTTCAACGCTTCCCTAAGGGGAATTCCCTTGCAGGCCGCCACGAATGTCACAATGCGGATTATGTCGTTTGCCCCTGTGACCCGGTAGGAAATCAGTCCCACCGCCTCCATCAGAAAAATCCCAATCCACTCCCGCAGCTCATAGCGGGTGAGCACAAGTTTTGCGGCAAACAAAAGAAAGGTCAACCGAAACAGATACCCTTCAATGGGATTGATATAGCTGCTCTTGTCAATAATAACCATAAGAAGCTCTATGGTCAGTCCAATATAGAAAACAAGACGGGGAACCGGGCTTTCATCCCGAAACCGCCTGTAAAGATCTTGTATCATGTCTTCTCTTTCCTCCACACTCCCCTCAGCGCCGCCATTCCATGCGCTTTCCGCAGGCATTGTTTCCCTGTAAGCTTCACCTTCTTCCAGGCTATTCCCGCTTTGCTTATCTTAGGGGCAATGAGAAAATCATATTCTTCCCGGTGTGCCCGCAGATATTCGGGGAAGCTCTCATCAATCTCCACCCGGACAAATTTCGCCTCCCGGTCAAAGATATCCTCGCCGCATAGGAGCCTGTCCACAGCCTCATTTAAATATCGCTTGCTATTATATTCCTGATGGGCCGCCGCTCTCACTTTTACACCGATGCGCTTCGCCACATCCCGCTCACCGTCTCCGCCCATATAACCGAAGTGCCAGCCGCCCTCTGCAATCCGCACGCTCCGTTCATCCCCCGGGGACACTTCCCGCAAAAAGACGATCCCTTCCTTGGGCAGCCCAGCAAAACTGCAGACCTTTGTTCCCAGCCATTGCCGCTTTTCTACCCCTGCAAACTCTCCCGTGATGGAGAGCAGATTCCCGGAAATCTCTTCCATATTTAAAAAACAATAAAACATGCGCTGGGCCAGATGATAAATTTTTGAAGGATCAAAATTTTTGAAAAGCGTCCGCAGGGTTTCGGGATTGGGAATCTCGTCCACGTCACCAAAAATAATAATATCATCCGCCCTGCAGTCTCCCATACCGCGAATCAGCTGATTCTTCTGATACTTGTCACGCTCGTGGGTAGTGACTCCTTCCATAGGAGAGTCCTCCACAGCCACATAAGTAATTTTATCCGCAAACTCCGCAAACATCTCCCGATTTTTTGCAAAAATCATTTCCTTCGGCTCCCCGGAAAAGGTAACCGTAGACTCCTCCAGCACAAATCGATCCACATAGGGGGAAAGAATCTGCATTCTAAGCTTTAATATATCCAGTTCATTAAAAAATGGGATGCAGTCATATATCATGCGTTATTTATCCTTTCTTCTCCAGAACAGCAGAGGCCGGATACAGTCCTTACACCTCTGCCACCTGACCTTCCAGGGATTAAAAAATTGAGGGTACTGTGCATTCCTGCCCCGCCACTTGTGAAAGAGAAAGGGCGCCTCCACATCCATAATCTCCGGAATCATATGTTCATGGCCAAAATACTTTGCCACCTCAATGGGCGCAAACCGCATCCCCGCATCCTCAATCACATTTCTATACTTACAGCAAAGGAACATATCTTCATTATAATTGTCATCCTCTGCCATCTTTTCCCACTTGAGATTTGCCTGCCCGGGAAAATCTAAAAGCCTTTTGCTGCGGATGGACACACTGTTTCCCACGCGGACAATATCTCCTTTGGCATCCCGGTAAGCATAATCGTTATCCGGCAGGGGCCACGGCGAGCCGATATAGTCATAGTTAAGAAATTCATCCCGCCAGCTCTCGGGATGCACCACAAATCCATCTGCATGAACGATCAGTGCAAAATCGGTATGAATATGCTTACCCAGTTCATACACCATTTTGTAGTTAAATTTATCAATATTGTCCAGTTTTGAAGTGTGAGAATAACGGATGGATTTCGGCATGGTAAAGGGTTTTCTGTGAGTAATCAGCACCACATCTCCGAACGCAATTCTACGCATACTGTATTCCATAGCGTGGATCGTCTCGTAAATATCCACGCTGGTCATAGCCGCCAAAGTGACATTTTGCAGTTTCAATTTTTCTTCTTGCACTTGTACCTTCTTCAATCTAACCCCCTTGATTCCGCTCTGCGAACGCTGTCTTTATGGTAGTAGCGAGTCACCGCCAAATTCAACCAGTTCTCTGGATCTTCGCTCAAATCTTCAAAGGAAAACAAATATGGCTTCTCACTGTAGGGTGTAACCTCCACATCCATTATATTCTCGTCCGTATAAAGTGCATGGCGCTCCATGGCCTCCTCATAAAAAATCTGTGCCTCCCCTTTTGCCAGAGAACGCAGAGCGGAAATGCTTGTATACGTATTCTTGTCAGCCGTGAGAACCCATACCGCCAAAAGCAGAAGCAGGCATGCCACACTCATACGGCTTCCGGCACGTTCCAAAAACATGCCAAGTGCATCCGCTGCGCTCTCAGCATTTTCTCCCTGGTGCCTGTGAGAAAAATAGCCAAACCAGTAAGTAGTAACAGACAGTACAACAATATAATAAGTCATTTGAATAATATTATCCACCCGGGAAAGTCCCGTCATACCTACCGCAAAAAGTGTGGGAGTAAACATGGCAGAAAGTACACAGCAGGCTCCCGCCGTCACCAGAAATGGGTGGGAAAACTTTTGTTTTGAAGCCTTTGCAAACTTCCACAAAAGAGGCAGCAGGGAAAGCCACATAAGTACAGCAAATACAGGCGTCCAGCGGATCGCAAACACCCCTGTATGGTAGAAGGATAAGAGGATCGACTTTACAGCGCTAAATCCTTCATCCATATCCACGCTGCTTCGGACATGGTTGCCTGGCGCGAGAATATTGAACAGAAATCCGATACTCCCCGTCACAAAAGGAATAATAACATATATTATTTTATTTCGTCTCTGAAACAGGGCATAGAGGACGAGGAGCGCCATGATAATCTCCGCCTGCAGTCCTGTCACCAGATTGCCGCCGCCCACAATGACCGCTAGAACAGCAGCCGCCGCACAGCAGGCCGCCGCACATCCTCTTCTCTCGGTCCAGATTGTTTCCGACACAAGTGTCAGTAGAAAGAACCAGATCGAATGGATCAGCACATAGTGAGTGGACCCGTTGTACCAGTAAATCCCCTCAAAGGGCGCCTCAATCACCTGATAAAACAAAAATAGCATGAGAAGCACCGCCAGGGATGCCCCGGACTTTTCGCAGCCCAGCCATCTGATTAAAATGTGCCGGCAAAGAAAAAAGGAGGAAGTCCCAAACATGCCTATCATCAGAATCGGCACCACCCAAGCTGCCCCATAGTGAAAATTCATGGGACACATGGCCATCAGGAAACAGGAAACATAAGTTCCCTGCCATTCCTGATAGAATTCCATGTTCTGCTGCCAGGCAGTCTCCACAGAAGCCAAAAACGACCCCGTCTCCTGCCAGGTATCGTGTACACGCCTGCCGTAATCATAGTCATCAATACACATTACATTATATCTGCCAAGCCATAACAGAGGAAGCAGGGAAAGAATCAATAGCCCCGCCGCTAAGACCAGCGCCCGTCTGCCGCTGTCCACGCTGTTTCCTTTTTTATTCCCTTCTTGTCCCGTCATGCTGCCCTGCCTTTTTCGTTATTCTGTATCTGTTCCCAATCAACCGTATTCTCCGGTCTTTATGTGTTTTATGTTCGGCGCAGAAGCTTTTTGGCCCGCCTCATCACGCCTCTGCCAATCTTACACAGGTATGCCTTCTTATAAATATACCATGCATGCAGCCTCAATACCTGCAGCCTTATTCCCACAGGCTTTTTGTTTACAGCCGCATACTTTCCGGACTGTTTCTTATAAACTGCAAGCTCTTCCCTGCACTGTGCATCGGTGAACACCCTGCCCTTCCGATCCATATAGTGCCAGCCGGCATAAATATTCTGCTCAGAGGCCCAATATCCGTCGGACACATTATGCCTTGCCCAGTACTTCGGCGCTAAAATATACTTTACTGAGTCACTCGTAAAAGCAGGGAAATAGGCAAATGAAGAATTTGCCAATAGTAAATAGCGCGCATTCTTTAAGATGGCATAGTCTTTGGCGAGATCAAAATTGTAAGCCGGAATGCCGGGCAAAAACTTGTTCGCTTCCCGAACATCGTTAGTGATAATCATAAACCGCATAGCAGGATTGATCTTTTTCATCTGCCTCATTCCCTGTATCCAGTACTTTTTCCGCAGATAGAGTTCCGGTGAGCCCATATAATCGCTGCAGCGCAGATGCAGAATGCATAAGTCATCCTGGCAGTACTCCCGGCAGTCATACTCTGGCTTCACCCTGAGCCACTGCTTAATCTCCTCCTTGTGAGAGATAAAATAATCCTCCGACTGCAGATTCCCGTAAAGAAGAGTATCGTCATCGATCTCAAACAGCTGTCTATCTGCATCCGTGACATATACCCCATGGGTCAGGTCATGAATAGAATTGCCCGCAAAAAGACGAGTCTCTTTCTCGTAATAGATCTTCTTGTAGTCTTCCTTTTTTGAGGGAACTCCCATATCCAGATCCATAAAATAGAGCCCACAATCACTGTGCATATTGTTGGCAAAGTGTTCCGGATCCAGTACACTGAACTGATATCCTTTATCCTTTGCAAGACATCTTACTGTCACATAGAAAAAAAGCTGGTTGCCGAGCCCAAAGCCCTCCTGTACCTCGATTCCTAACATCTATTCCTCCCCGTCCCACATTTCACCGCCCCAGACTGCGGCGTTGGGCAGATTCTCTCTTGGCTCAATTTACCATGTCTATGTTGTGGTACGGTCAGCGCAGTAAATGCGCAGACCTGTCTGAACTGTTACCAATTTACTTTTTTCACGAACTTTGCAGCAAGTGCAAAGTTCCGGGTTGAACTGTTTCAATCTTTCCATTCTCTACCTTATATATCATGTCGCACTTTGCAATCGTGTTGAGACGGTGGGCAATGATCACCATTGTCTTCCTGCCATGAAAACTATTGACCGCCTCCATAACCGCCGCTTCCGTGTCACCGTCCAATGCAGATGTCGCCTCGTCAAAGACCAAAATCTCCGGATTGTGATAGAGCGCTCTGGCAATTCCCAGCCGCTGTCTCTGTCCGCCGGAAATTCTGACGCCCCTGTCACCTATGGTAGTATCCAACCCCTCCGGTAATTCCTCTACGAAACTTTTCAGCTGTGCCTCCTCCAGCACTTCCCATATTCTCTTATCGTCAATCTTGTCCGCATCAATGCCAAAGGCAATGTTATCTCTGATGGACTCGTCAATCAGATAGATAGACTGGGGAATATAACCGATCTTTGCAAGCCAGGATGAATAATTATCAAAAATATCCCGGCCGTCACAGGTAATCGTCCCCTTTTGCACATGCAGCAGACCGAGCAGAATATCCACAATAGTAGACTTGCCCGCCCCCGAGGGACCCATAATTCCCACCGACTGCCCCTTCTTGACCTCCATATGCGCATCAATAAAAATGGGCTTGTCCGTGTTCGGATAAGCGTAGCTGATATGATCCAGCACAATCCTGTCTGTCAGGGTAAGAGGTTCTCCTTCTTCCTTTTTTATCCCGGTCAGACCGGTCACACTGCCATTCACGTCAGATTTCATGCTCTCCGTCAGATTCTCATAGAGATAATCCAGGCAGGGCTGGGCATAAGCGATCTCCGATAGGTAGGTATTGATACGGTTTGTCGCCGGCATCACACGTATGGCCGCCGCCGCAAAAGCCATAAGCTGGGGCATCAGCACAGTAATATCTCCATCCTGCAGCATATATATAAGAATAAAAGACAGCATTGCCGCAATAAAAATCGTCTCAATCAGAAGTCTCGGCGTATTGTTCATCACCGCGTAATTTCTCGCCACATTGGCACCGACAGCGCCGCTCTCATAATAGTTACGCACAAAAAATTCTTCCCTGTGCAGCACCTTTACATCCTTTAACCCATATATCGATTGGATTCTCCACTTGGCAATACGCGACTGGATCGCCTGGTTCTTGCGCCCGATAGCATTCAGTCTGGGTTTTAGTACTCTGGTGATCATCAAGGTCATACCGAGAAAGAGCACGCCGCAGCCGATGGAAATCAGCGGACTCACCCACACCAGCACAATACAGATAAGCACCGCCACCACAATCTCCGTAGTCATCTGAATCAATACGAGTATAAGCTGGAAAGCATTTGGAATATCGCTGTCCGTCAGCCGAAAGACGGTGGGAATATCTGCCCCCAGATAATCCTCATAAGGACGATTTAAAAACTCTCTCATAACCCGGCTTATCATCCGATTTCTGTTTCTGGTCACAAAGGTATTCTGCACATAGGTTAAAAACAGAAGGTACACATTTTTAAATACAAAGACAGCAATCAATGCCCCCAGCATCCAGATGACCAGATTTCTGGAAGAATCTATCCCCAAAAAGGCCACAACTTCAGCCGCCAAGTCATTCTCCATGATTTTGTCCGGCGCCATAACTGCCTCCGCCACGGGGAGCATCATAGAAACACCCAGCGTCTCCAGAATTCCGCCAATCAAAATGATAACCGCCAGTCCGGCCAGCTGCCACAGCTGTCTTTTTTCGAAAAGATATGCAATTTTTTGCAGCAGATTTACCTGCTTTTCTTCCTTACTAGTTTTTCTCTCACTTCGTATTTTCATCAATTTTCTGCATATCCCCCCTGTAAAAATCACTGCAATCCACGTCATTGAGCCAGCGCTTTGGAACGAGAACTGTTTTCTCCAAATTTTTATTCAGATAGGAAGCCCACCAGCTGAAACTGCTGTTCGCGAGAATGTGGTGTTTACATCGGCTCATAAGGACAAACTCCGCGTAATCCTTCCCGGCCGTCTCCGGTAGATCAATCCATGTGATATCAGGTTCGGAAAACATCTTCCATATTCTATCATTTGTGAAGAGAAAAAACCTGCACCCCGGATACTGCGCCCGCATCTTGCGGATTCCTTCTATATAATATATGTCCGTGCAGATATTCCCGAAGAGCACCTGATTCTCAGGTGTGAGATAATCGCCCCCGCGAACATGGATACTGATAGAACATGTGTTATCAATTTCCTCAAGATACTCCTGCGGGCTTTTGCACCTTTGTCCGTGTGCACATATATTTCTTCCGTTCCAGCTGCCTGTCTGCTGCAGATATGTGATCAGCTTGTCCGTGTCGTAAGCTGACCTCACCTGTTCCTCCACGGCCTGAAAGTATTTCTCCGTCTGCCAGTAGCCCTCCAGATAAATGTCATCCCATGTCAGAACCTCCGGCAAAAAACGCTTGCTCTCCTCAAAATAGGCCTTTTTGTGTCTGCCAAAAAACTTCCGTCTCACCCGATTCCATAACCTGGGGGAAGAATCAAGCATCCTGCAAAGCTCCTCCACAGTCGGACGTTCATAAGTAATTCCAAAGGGGGCAAGAGCCGGCGTGCGCTGCACATCCTCCACAAATCCCGACACATCATCGATCTTCACTTCTCTGCCCAGATTTTTTATCTGCAAGTACAGGGCATACTGGAACATCTGATTTCCCAGGCCGCCCGCAAGCTGTATAATTACCATCTCTGCCCTTCTTTAAAAACACATGTTATTATATTGCCACCCTCTATCGCACCGCTTTCCGTTATATTTCTCACCGTCCAAGCATCCGCTTCACGCGGACTTTTAGCGGAATCACCACCTGTTCCTCCCACCGCAGTTTCCTGCAATAGAGCTGGGGCGATTTATAAAAAAGGGCAAGCTTCCTTTTATCTCTGGGATCGGCGATCGGTGAACGAAATGCCTCCGCAGCCCGCTTTCTATCCTTTCCCAAAATAGCCTCAATCTGTTTCCGATACGCTCCGTCTTCCCCATTCCCTACATTCTTCTCCAGCTCGCCATAGAAAAGCAGCAGCCTCTTATAAAAAAAGTAGTCATGGGTCAGGGCCAAATCCTCCCTGCCAAGGCTTTGCAGAAATTTTGTCTTCTCATAGTAGGCAGGAATCTGATCCGTAAAAGTCCGCGGATTAATGCGCCGATTCATGATACTGCCCTCTCTGTCTATTATATAGTTATACAGGGCAGTGTCAAGGTAAATGCAACGGTTCGCATGCGCCAGAGCAGCCGTTGCAAACATAATATCCTCATACCACTTTCCCGCTGGAAAGGACACCTGGTCCAAAATCTCTCTTTTATACAGTTTGTTCCATGCCGCATTCTGAATAGCGCACTCTTCCCGCTCTTCCACATAACATGCCAATGCCTCCTGCCCTTCAAAAAGAACCGCTTTATCCGTCGACTCATCCAAAGTCTGCGTGCGGGAGACCTGACGGTAACGGCAGATGGCAATATCCGCCCGCTTGTCCACAAGCGCTCCTAAAAGCTTCTCATACATATCGGCGTCTATCCAGTCATCCCCGTCCACAAATCCGATATAACTTCCTTTCGCCCGGGCAGTCCCTACATTTCTTGCCTGTGCGGGCCCCTCGTTCTCCTTGTGGATCACCAGTATCCGCTTGTCCTCTTTTGCAAGAGCATCGCATATTTTCCCCGTATCGTCTGTGGAACCATCATCCACCACTATGATTTCCAAATGGGAATAAGTCTGCCCGCAGACGGACCTGACGCCTCTCTCAATATAAGCTTCTATATTATAAGCGGTGACAATCACCGAGAGCAGTCCTTCATTGTTCATCGGCTTCGGGGGGCGATAGTTTTCCAATCTTTTCAATTTAACCTCCTTCTCATCCACTCCTGAAACATCAAAAGATACCAAATCTGCGGTCTCCAAACATGTCCCGTAATATAGTCGTCCCACAATTTTTGCACTTGTACCGCATTGAATAACCCCTGTTGCTCTATAAGTGATGGCGTCAGAAGACTTTCCGCCCACTCTCTGAGTTCCTTCTGCCTCAGCCATTCATGGAGCGGAATAGAAAAGCCTTTTTTCGGACGTTCCATCAGTTCCCGGGGCACATAGCGGTAAAGAATATCTCGCAATATCTTCTTACCAACTCCATCCTTTTGTCTGTAAGAGAGCGGAAGTGTCCAGGCAAATTCCACCACATCTCTGTCCAGCATTGGCACCCTGGTCTCCAGAGAGACCGCCATGGCAGTTCGATCCACCTTGTTTAAAATATCATCAGGGTGATACATCAAAAGATCCATTAACATCAAATTGTGCTGCGGCTCCTCCAAAAGCCCTGCCGGATACGTATCCATCCAGGTAAGTCCAGCCTTTCTGGACTGTATCTCATCCCACAGCCCGAAGTCCGGGGTGCTGTTCTTATTTGATTGCCTGACCAAGTTAAGCCCTTCCCCAATTTCTGAGCGCAGATACATATCTTCTATGGATCCCGCTCCCAGGAGCCTTGCCCTGGTGGCCAGGGAAGCGTTTCCCCGACGGGAAACAATTCCCGTCTGGGAAACTGACTTTAGCAAAATACTTGCCGGGATACGTACCGCCTTTGGTATCTTTTTAACCCGATTCCAAATGCGGCTGATAGAATAATAGGTGCTATATCCACAGAAAAGTTCATCTCCACCGTCTCCGGAGAGAGATACCGTCACATGCTCTCTCGTAATCTTGCTTACGAGACTAGTTGGAATCTGTGAAGAATCCGCAAAGGGCTCCCCAAACATTTCCGCCAAGGAAGGTATCACCTTTCTTGCGTCCTCCTGTGTGATATAGACCTCCGTGTGCTCTGTTCCAAGATGCGCGGCAATCTCCTTTGCCGCCGGCGCCTCGTTAAACCGCTCCTCCCACATTCCCACTGTAAAGGTTCTGACTTTCTGGCTGCTTAGCGCCTGCATCAGTGATACCACAGTGCTGCTGTCAATCCCCGCGGAGAGAAAAGCACCCACGGGCACGTCCGCCGCCATCTGTCCTGCGATGGATTCCCGCAAAAGACGTTCCAATTCCTCCGCCGCTTCCGCTTCGCTTCCACGAAAGAGATTTTTTTGTCCAATAACAGCCGTTTCCATCATGGACCAGTAGGTTTCAAGTTCTGGTTTATCAAATGGTGGTTTAAGTTTTAATATTTTTCCCGGCTCTAACTTCCAAATTCCCCGATAGATGGAATATGGCGCCGGAATATATCCGTAGCGCATGTAATCGCCCAATATATCATCGTTGACCGGGTTGGTAAATCCATCCAATGAGGCGATCGAACCGAGATCGGAAGCAAATACAAAGCTCCCATCATTCCCCCCGCTATTTATATTGTCTTTTAATATTCCATAAAATAACGGCTTCTCTCCAATTCTGTCACGAGCGATAAATAACGTATGTTCTTCCCTATCAAACAACGCAATTGCGAACATCCCCTTCGCCATTTTCAGCGCATCTGCAAGACCGTAGGCGGCGATGGCCTCCAGAAGCGTCTCTGTGTCAGATGTTCCTCGAAAGGATGCCACTTTCTTCTCCGCCAACAACTGTTTCCGGATGGAGGTGTGATTGTAGATCTCTCCATTGTACGCGATCACATACCTGCCGTCGTGTGACATCATGGGCTGCGCCCCCGCAGGCGTCAGATCCACAATGGCAAGACGCCTGTGTCCCAGCACTACACTGTGATCCTCTGAGGCCCACACGCCCGAGGCATCAGGCCCTCGATGGTACATTTTCCTGCACATCCGCTCGATATTCTTCTGCCAATCCCCTTTCCAATTACAAAATCCCGCTATTCCACACATGTGTTATTTATTTTCTCCTTCCCTAGCAGTCCCTCGAATTTTCACCTTTCTTGTCTCGCGGCTACTCCTCTATCTGTGCATAGTCCTCGTTTGCGATTCGCTCCTGTATCACAGCGGCCGCCTCCGCCTGCTTCTCTTTCCACAGCGCATAAGCTTTATCCCAGGACGTGTATGCGCTGTCCCCGCGGTGATCCGGCAGTGTGTAATTCTCCTTCAGATAGCGCTCCAGGAAGCCCGTGCACTTCTCCGCGCCGACAGCGTTGGTATGGCTGCCATAATCCGCGAAATCCTCCTCGAACACAATGCCGATATCACCGTAGCAGACATTCATATTGAGAAAGGGATATCCCGCTTCATTGACGATATCTCCAATATAGTTATACATCTGTTCCTCCTCCAGGGAAAGTCCGTAGGGAGATACAATAAAAAGCGCTTCCTTCCCCTCCCTGCGCAGATAAGCAAGAAGCTCCTGCAGATACTCTTCCTGCTCCTCCGGTATGGGCACTGCCCCGCCTATACTGTAGAGCGGCATGGGCTGGGGCCCCACCTCATCCCGGAATGTATACCCCTTCAGTGGATGCTTATGGCAGTAAAACATGTTTGCCCACTCCGACGGCAGCGCCAGCATCTTCCAGTTGGTGTGATATTTCATAATGTCAAAATAATAACTTAGCCGCCCCTCCTCGTCATCCTCGGGCACCAATCCCTGTATTGCCTTGACACGCAGCAGCGAATACTTCAGATTGTCCGTAACACCTCTCGTGTAGGCCATATTATCCATCAAACCCGCTTCCTCCATGGTGAACATGCGCATCTCAAAAATATAGAGCGCCGGGGACTGGGTTTTTTCCGCCTCCTCCACAAGATACCGCATGGCCGCAGGCCTCTGCACATTGGTTGAGAGAGGGTACATAGCAATTCCCGTCTCCCCCCAGAGCTTTGGTGCAGAATAATAGGGAAATACCGGACTGGAACCGATCATCACGACATCCAGAGAGTCATTCTTCTCGGCATAAAAACCCGCAAAACGATCTTTCACATCCCCGTTGGTTCTCACCATATAAGATACTGGCAGCAGCAAAGCCAAAAACAATGCAAGAAAAACTGCGGCCTGAAAGGCCTCACGCCGTCTCTGTGTCCGTTCATCCCTATCCATGCGTACTCTCCTTATTCATATCTACCGTTATTTATTCTATGGGAAATTCCCCGGCAGTATTCGAGGCCGCGAAGCGGACCTCGCAATTGAGCGAAGCTCGCAATTGAGCGAAGCTCAATTTTTTATAATCCCATCAAAATAGGCCTTCCACATCGCATTTACCCGTTTGGGCGCAAGCTTTTCCTGGATCTTTGCCGCCTCCCTGCCAAGCTGGTCCGCAAATGCGGCATCCCCCAGCAGCCTGTCCATTGCCGCCTCCAGCGCGCCCTGCTCCCCTGCCGGAATAATTAGACCATTCACGCCGTCCGTCATAAGCTCCTGTGTCCCGCCGCTTGGCACATCCGTAGCAATCACAGGCAGGCCCAGAGCCAGCGCCTCGATCAGGGCGTTGGAAACCCCCTCCGAATAGGAAGTGAGAAGAAAAAGCGACGCTCTCTCAATCCGTCTTGCCACATCTTGCACCACGCCCGGAAGAACAACACGTTCCGAGACGCCCAGGAAGACCGCCAGCGCCTCCAAATTGGAACGCAATTCCCCATCCCCATAAATTACCAGCTTGTAGTCCGGATAGCGGTCTTTTAAGGCCGTAAAGGCCCTGATCTGCATCTCATGGTTTTTGTTGGCATCCATACGCCCCACAGACACGATTGTCTTCTCCCGTTTCCCCTCATATCTTGGCCTGATAAAATCCGGATTCAGGGAGTTGGGCAGGACAACCGCCCTCCTGCCCACTTTTTTGCAAAAGAAGCTCCTGGAGCGCTCCGTCTGCAGGATGATTCCAGCTGCATGGGAAAAAAGAATATCTGCCAGCATGCGCATCGACTTGGAAGGATACTCCTCCTTCGCCTCTCCCACCACCGAGACAACCGGTTTTACAGCTGTACCTATTGTCGTGACAACAGCCATAAAATTATTTTTCCCAATACAGGAGAGCACAAGATCCGGTCTCTCCCTTTTCCATATCACATGTAATTTATTTAGTCTTCGGACAAAATTCAGAATTCGACTGGATGAGACTTTTTCCTCTTCAATATCAGAAAGAATTCTTTTGATTCCATCTGCCAGAACATATTCATCCTCCTTCCGGTACTGTGTCACCATGAGAACACGGTACCCCTCCTTTTGAAAGTATTCCGCCAGATTAACAAACACGCGTTCTGCTCCTCCCTTCCGGAGAGAGCCAATATAGAAAGCTATTTTTTTCTCTTTCTTTTCATGATTCATACGCTTGCATTAATTCCTTCATTTTTCGACTCAAAACATATGTTATTGGTTCCATTTCCTGCATTTCTCAACATAATCCGTCACAAAATGCTCCCTTAATTAAATTTTCATTTATTTTCATCCGTTTGATTTTTCCGATAATTCAATATATTTTCAGAAAGTTTATTTTCATTTTCTTCACAATAACATTTGCAATTTGTTTTGTTTATAACGTCCCGCATGTTATTCTTTCGTGATAATATTCGTACCACTGTTGGAAGACAAAAAATGCCCACGACAATCCGGAGTAGTTTTCTCCTGTCCCCCGCCCTCTGTCTCCAGTCTCCACATACTGTTTCACCATATCTGGGACATACGATTCATCGAATATACCCTGACGTTTTATAAAGGCATAATCCGAGTAAAATAACAGTTGATCTTTCAGGGGTCCTCTGAGCCATTTGTCCAGGGGAACCCCGAAACCTGTCTTGGGACGGTCGAGAAGCTCCCGCGGTATATACTCATAGGCAATCTCTTTCAGAATATGTTTTTTATCCCCCGACGCATACTTATACCGGTGAGGAATCCGATAGGAGAAGTCCATCACATCCGGATCCAGGATCGGACATCTCGCCTCCAAAGAATATTTCATAGAGGCCCGGTCCACCTTGCAAAGAATATCCCCAGGCAGATAGGTATCCATATCCAGAAGCATCCTGCAGATCTGCCAGTCTCTGGCCGGATAGCTGCTCTCCACAGGATACTGCACCGGCAGTGCACTGCCCTTGCAAAACCCGCCCACCATGGCTCTTGCCGCTTTCGGGTAATTCCCCGCAGCAAACTGCGTCTTTGTCTCCCGGTCTCTATTGCCCGCAATTACACGTACTTTAAAGGGCAGTCTGTCCTGCATATGGAGCTGCTTTAACACTGGCAGTCCGCTAAGACCGTGTACCATGCCCCCAAGCCAATCCAGCTTCTGTGCCTGTGCCACCTTCTCATATATATTGTAGCCACAATAAAATTCATCCCCGCCATCCCCCGAGAGCGCCACCGTCACCTGCTCTCTGGCAAGCTGACAGACCATCATCGTCGCAATCTGGGAAGGATCCGCAAACGGCTCATCATAATACTTCGGAATACTCTCCACCAGAGAGAACATGTCCTCCTCGCCAATCATGAGCTCCGTATGCTGTGTCCCCAAATATTTTGCCACAGCTGCAGCATATTTCGCCTCATTATATCTCTCTTCATGAAATCCGATAGAAAAAGTCTTTATCGGCTCTGAAGAATTTTCCTGCGCCAACGCCGTGATCAACGAAGAATCATACCCACCGCTCAAGAAAGAACCCAAGGGCACATCCGCAATCATCCGCAGTGAAACTGCGCGTTTTAAAAGCATCTTCAGCTGGTCTTTCGCCTCCTCATAACTCTCCACAGGGAACCGCACAGCAGCCTCGTAAGCTGCTCGCACACTCCAATATTCCGAGACATATATCTGTCCCCCATGAAATCTAAGGATAGTGCCCGGCTCAAGCTTATAAACATTCTCATAGATGCTTTCCGGCGCGTTGATGTACTGCTGAAAGAGATACCGCGAGAGCACTGCCCTATTGATTCTCCCCGGAAAATCGGGGCAGACCATAATGGGTTTTAACTCAGAAGAAAAAACCAGCTCCTCCTGCTCATACCAGTAATAGAGAGGTTTCTTCCCGATTCGGTCGCGGATCAGATAAAGGGCCTCCTCTTCTCTGTCATACAGAGCTATAGCAAACATCCCATTAAACCGGTTCACACAGGATATGCCCCATTTTAAATAGGCGGCTATGATAACTTCCGTATCACAGTCCGATCGGAAGGGATAGTCCGCCAGTTCTTCTCTCAGTTCTCTATAATTATAAATCTCTCCATTATAAACTACAATAACCCGCTCGTCCGCCGAGTGCATAGGCTGATGCCCCAGACTTGACAAATCCAAAATAGAGAGCCGCCTCTGTGCCAGCCCTATCCGATATCCGCCCGACACCGGATAGCTCTCCTCGCCGCTGTCATTGGGCCCCCTGTGAACCATCGTATCATTCATCCGCTTCAACTGTTTTGGCGTTACCTGCCGTTTTCTGACATATCCGCATATCCCACACATATTACCGCACATCCTTACTCATAAAGTAATCCTTGTACTCGCCGAAATCCTTACATTCGTTGTCTACAGACTGCACAAGCTCCACGTACTTTTCCTGGAGAAGGGTCTTATAATTTTCGAAATTGTCATATCCGTGCCTGCACCATGCAAAAGGATGGGTCAGAATCTGCACCTTTTCATTACACCTGATATTTGTTTCATCCGGATAGCCATAACGCCATACATGGTTTGCATCTGACATATATTTCACCTCTAATTTTGTATCATTCGTTATTTTATCAGCAAAGGTGAAAAAATCATCCTGATAAGCATTTAGCAGACCGTCCAGCTTAATATTCTCTCTAAGCACATCCCTGGAAGGCCTATGCACCGAAAATTCTTTGATTTCAAAACCAAACATCTCGCTTAAAATATCGATTTCCATGCGGATGCGCTTCTTTATCTGCTCCATATCCGTCATGCCGTTCAGAGCAAAATGTAAGCCGATATGCTGCCCTCTCTCATGCATATCTTTGATAATATCCATATTTTTTCGGGAGAGAATATTATAGGAATTGTTTGTCCACTGGAAGAAAAAAGTGGAGGTAAAGTCCATACTCTGCTCGACCTTTGCAAGCTGCCATGCCCTGTCCACACTGTACTCCACATCATGGCGCATAATAATAAAGCTCTCCTTTGCAAGTGCCTCCGCGTAACCGCACTGCCTGCCTGTGGATTTTATAATCCGGATAATTTCCTTATAGTCGTCAAATGAAAACATAATTCTCTCCTTTTTATTTTTTCTTCATAATCTCACTGATAGTGAGCAGCAGCATCACCTGCACCATGCCGTTCACTCCGCTTTCCCATACGATATGACCTCCCAGCAGATCTTCCATCTGCGGAATCACAGCACGAGCAATCTTTTCCCAAGCCTCCTTCTCCATCTCGAGCTCACCGCTGTTAAAGGAAACGCGCTGGTGCAGCAGGTCCTTATCATAAACCAGACTGCCGTGTATCCCCATCTCCTGCATATATTCCAATATGGGCTCTATATTGATACTGACATCCATCAAAAACTCCACGCCAAGTTTCACCGGACATTCGTCCGTCAAATCTGACTCTTTCTTTCTCTTCTGTAGTGCAGTGTCAAAATAGCGAATTACCAGGTCTGCGTACTGTTTCTGTGGATAAATATATCTCTCCGCATCCTTTCTCCGCCTCTCCATCTGTTTCAGAATCTCTGCCGCCTCATGCTTCCTGTCTTTCAAATCTCTCTGCAGTTTCCAACAGCACCGAAGCGTCTCATCCGTATCCAGATAAATCTTCAGATCCAGCACTTGTCTCATCTGGGGCAAATACAAGGAATGCAGGCCGCACATAACAATATAAGGCTTTGGTCTGAGTCTTTTTCTGCCAGAAAGAGTACCTGTTTTATGGTCATATTCTGATCTCTTCACAGAATTATTGCCGCGCAGTGCCCGAATATCCTCGGCTTGTCTATACAGGTAATTGGCACGCGGATTCAGATGTGTCATCTCATTCCAGTTGGCATCCCCGCGCTCCCACCGATGATCTCCATCGCCTTCGATATTGAGGATATTCTCCTCAGAGAGCAGTTCGTCCAGCATCACTAACAGCCTGCTCTTGCCTGCGCCGCTGTCCCCTGCGATACCAATTGTAAAAGGGCGGTTTCTCCTGCGATAATAGGAATTACTGTTCACACCGCTCAAATACATGGAGACGATCAGAATCAGGAGCACCCCGGCCATAAGGGTAAATACGATATCCCCAACACCCGCATTGGAATATTTTAAATCATTCAGCTGTCTGCCAAGGACCGACAGATCTGTAAAGTTAGTCACATGCAGGCAGACATAGTACAATAGGTATAACACATTAAATACACCGTAAACTGCCACAAGCTTTCCTCTGTTTACCGGCGTCCCCGCAAGATACAGCATGAAAAAGGGAACCACCCATATAAACCATCCGGGCATAGCCGGCACCAAAACAAGAAAAACAGCAAACAACAGGCCCGTCATACTGATCAGCAGATCCCTGTTCATCTGATTGATATAAAATGCCTGAAAATAAATGAAAAGCAGCACCAACAGACACACCAAAAGGTGCCTGTTCCCATAATCAAGGTACACAGCTGTAATGGCATTCTGTTCCTTATTAAACAACACTATATCTACAAACCCACTCCCCCAGAAGGGTGTGACAATCAGCACCGTAAAGAGGATAGGAAGCCCTATCATAACAGTTGCTTTTTTATATCCCTTTCTCTTATACAAATAGAGAAAAAACAACGGCAGCACCACTGCAATATGAAACTTGGAGGCCAGCGAGAGCGTCAAGAAAATCACAAATTTCCATTCATTACGCGCAATTTCTTGTTTTGAGTCTCCCATCTGTGTCAGATAGTAGACAGCGCCCACCAGAAATGCCGTCGGTACAATATCAAGCTGTCCATGCATATAAGATGCATACAGCATAATCGGCGAGAGAAAATAGAGAATCAAAATATATTTTCTTTTAGATTTAGAAATCAACATGAGAAAATACAGCCCCAGCAGATCCATCAGCAAAAGAGGCAGCTTAAAAAGAAGATTCTGCATAAAGACAGGCAGTTTGATACCAACACTCAGACATATTCCCCCGATGCATTCGACAAAGAGCATCACGGGGGGATACGGGAAAGAAGAAAGCAAACCATTGTCATAATAATATTGATAAGGATTTTCCCCACTTAAAAAACATTTTACAAAGGGGATAAACATCAAGTCCTGATAATCAGAAGAAAACAAACCCATAAGGAGCAGTTTTAAAAAAACCGCCCCCACAATGGCAATGCATAAAACTTTATGGTACTCCCTCTCCACATCCAGTGTGTTTATGCTCCACTTCAATTTCTTTTCTTCCTTCACTCATTTTACGCAAATTCCTGTCAGTTTTCATCCAACTACGAATCCGCGAACAAAACCATTCCCTTCATCAAAGACAAAACATCATTATGTGCGCATTTCTCATAAAAAATTAGTATTTTGTCCAAAAGCTGCCCGGCTAAAATGATAAAAATAAAGCAGACGCTGATCAACCGATACGCTCTCCTTTCAGATTTCCTTATTCTGCCCAATATTACAGCCAAAAACAGCATACCGACAAAATAGAAAGGCATGGCAAATCTGGACAGTGCCCACTTGTACGCATTCAGAGAGATGAAAAAAGCAATCGGATATCCGATGGCAAAGGCGCCAAATCCCGCTATCGCCCAATATGTCGCTTCCCTGTTATTTCCCTGATGGCAGGCAGCCAAGGCAACGCCCAAAATACCGAGCAAAGGCCAGAAAATAATCCGAATGCTGTCCCACCACAGTGCGGTCAGGCAGTAGATAAGCACATACCACTCGCCATGCCGCAGGGCCTCTACCGCACAATCCAGCGTTGCCTTCATATACGGCGTATTTTGCGCAAGTCCCCACAACACACCCGGCTCTTTTGAAAGTTGATAATTCATCACCGGAACGATTGCAACACCTTCACTGGGCTGTTCCTCATCGACCCCGGCTACAGTCATAACGCCTTCTATTGAAACCTCTTCCACCAACCCGGAAGGCGTCAGCATGCCGCCCTGCAGAAGGCCCAGCACACAGCCAGCCAGAATAACCCCTCCCAGCTTAGCTGCCCTGCCTGCATTCGAATAGTCTTTCTTAAGAAGCAGCCAAAGAATAAAGAAAAACCCTATTCCAAACAAAACGCAGATGTTGTGCGGCGCACTCATCGCCCAATATAGGATGCAGCAGACTGTCACAAAATAATGAAAAAAATTTACTCTCTTTTTTTCCTGCAAAATTTGTATCAGTATTTCCAGATACAGAAAAAAAGTCGCCACACCGACCACAGAATCAGTATACCCGCTCGACAAAAGCGGATAATCGCTGTCAACCACGCGGATAGGTGCTAATGTCAACGAAACGCTTCCCATATCAACCACACAGGTGAGCAAAATGCTCAAAAGAGGTGGAAAATATCTGCGAAAAATACCATAAAGAAGCAGACAAAGAAAAGCACCGCTGACCGCCAGCCAAAGCGTCAGGGCAAAACAGAGATTATCCCTTCCAAACAGTCCGCTGAAACTCGCTAAGACTGATTGTCCATAGGATTGGTTTAATACTGGAATGCGGTCCTGCTCAAGAAAATAATCAGCAATACCGGCATATCGCAAAGAACCAATCGTTCCGATTCCATCATACGGTGTCAGCCCCTCACGCTGCGTGTCAATCAATCGATACAATAACGCGTGAAATGTATACCCAATCCACAGGCCGCCCACGCATACTAGCAATGCTATATTTTTAGATATCCACAAGAAATAACATCGATATATTTTTATGACAGCAAATACGGCGGTTACAATCAAAAGACCCCAGAAGACAATTCTATAGGAAGGTATCACAAGAGTCAATGTCCTCAGCATGGACAGATAAACTGCCATGCCGATAAAATAAGAGCCCGCAAAGCTGTAATAACAGTTTCCATCCTCTTTTTCCATTTTTTCCAGCACCACTCTGCCAATGATGCAAAACAGTCCGGCAAACATTGTTACAATCAGAACACTACTGATTACAGATAATACAGCGCCCACACAAAATCTCCTGTTAATTATTTTTTCAGCTGCAGTGCACATACCCTCTCGCAGTGCAAGCTCCCCGCGCACTTACACGAATGTCTGCGCACTGCTCATTGCCATCGCGAACATTATAACACACCGCTAATATGATGTCCATAAACGAAAGTCCGGACCATGCATTCGCAGTGACGCTGGTTACTCTTGCTTGACGGAGTTTTTTCCGTAATACGCGGCTACTCCCACGTTCACCCAGCCGTTTTCATCCGAGTCTAAGTAAAAGCACTCAAAGTCCTCGATATAATCCGGCATTTCCAGTGTCACATCCTTCTCAGGACAGGTTTCCAGATACTCATATATTCTCTCACATTTTCCATAATATTCTCGATAACTTCCGTTATATACGGAGCGCGCCACCCGGTATAGAGGCGTTTCTTCCAGAGTCAGAGGGCTTACAATCACAGCGGCAAAGCAAATATAGAGCATCATTCCCAGGCACCGTCCATCCGATGGCAGTCCTGCCATTCTGTGCAGACAGACGCCAATAAAAAGAGCCAGATTCAACAGAGAAATCACCAGTGCCGCATCTATTATAAAATAACACCTGTTCGGTATATTGAAACTGCCATATCCCAAAGCCACGGGAAACTCCGCTACGAGCCCCGCTGCCAATGCAAGCAGTGTGACTGCGCCATACTCTTTCAGCGCAATTTTACATCTGCCCGACAGATATATGCCGGCCGCAATCAGCAGAAGAAAAATCAAACCAAATATCGTCCTTCTAAAAAGCCTGCTTCCCTCCTCCGCAAACATACGCACCGTGTACATAAACGCCTGAACAATATGCAGACTCCCGCCCGCCGTCTTATCATGTCTCGAAAAATTACCAGGAGCCGCCGCATTGATCAGCGCGCCCAGAAAGCCTGCCATAAATACCCCTATATTATAGAAGGAAATTCTCCGGGTAAACAGAAAAAAGGTAAACACAAGTACCAGCGTCACATAACATCCTGTTCCTGCCACTGCCAAAGAACCCCCTGCGGAAAGAAAAAGAAAAAAACCGGCGCAAACTGCACAAGCTCTCTTTCTTCCTGTTTTTATTTCTCCTTTATTCATAAGAAGAAACAGCGTCAGCGCTATCAACAAGATAGAAAAGGGCATGCTGTAAGCCACTGCACCAGAAAACCAGAAATAGATTTCTGTGTAGACGTCCGCATTCGTCACCGCTGCAAAAAAAAATGTCAAAATAAGCAGCCGCAGTGGAATGAGTTCTCTGTCCTTTTCTCTCCCTTCCCCAGTAGAAAAGAAGGAAAGCCCTACCCACAACAGAGAAATCAGCGATAGAAAAAAAAGAAGGGCGTTTCCCACCATCACCGCTTTCAGCTGAGACAGCCCAAAATTATTGATCGGGGAAAGAAACGCCTGAAGAAACATAGAAAACCATGTGCCCTGCCAATCCATATACAAGTCCTTTACATACAGAAGAGATGCGGCAAAATACTCTGGAAGGGAGACATGAAAAGCCCCCACCCTGACACCATGGGTAAAATCATCCCCGATCAACACCGTGTATCCCGCAGCCATCGTCAGAACTAGGCTGATCCCTGCAATAATAATAACGCATGCTATTGATATAGCAGCTCCAATCCTCTTTTTTCCCCTCATTGTCCTGATTCTCCCGTCTACTATAGTAAACGACATAACTTCAGCCGTCGTCAAAAACTTTGGTACAAAAATGCCGCTGTATCATAGCTTCCGCCGTAGATTCCCGTAATGATAAGCAGTAGGACTACGCCATAATAACACCCCCATCTGACAGCCATCGGACGGGATGCGATATCCCGGCGCACATCCCGGCCCTGCTCCTCCCGTATCGAAACCAAAAGCCACAGCAGGCAGGCGACAAGCAGCAGTATAAATCCGTATTTACTCAGACCGTAGGAGGACACATGCAAAATTCCCTCCCGCAGATGAAACCTCGTAAACAGTGCCAGATAAATTTCTTTCGCCTGAGAAAGGCTCTCCGACCGAATCAGCACATCCGCCAAAAAGACGATCACCCAGGTCCGCGCCATACACAGCAGCGAGTACAGACGCCCCTCCCGCAGATGAAGCCTCTTTTTCCAAACTGCAAACTCCGACTCCAAAACCAAAGACACACACATGATCAGACCATAATAGACACCCCAAAGAATATAGCCCGCGGTCCTGCCATGCCACATACCCGTGAGCAGCCAGACAAGCATTGTTCCGATTACACTGGTCACATGCTTTCCCAGACGAGGCCACCGCTTTTTTGCGTTTTTGCTAATTTTACGCCCCGCTCCCGACATGACAAAAGAAAACATCACGTAATCCTTGAACCAAGTTCCCAGTGTAATATGCCATCTGCGCCAAAATTCCGCTACAGATGTGGAAAAATAAGGTCTCTTAAAGTTCTCGGGAAGAAGAATATCAAAAGTCTCACTGATGCCCAGAGCCATATCCATATAACCTGAAAAGTCCGCATAGAGCTGAATCATATAGAGAACTACTGCCAGCGCATAAATACTTCCCCAAACTGCCTCATTACTCCCAAACACATTTCCCACAAAAATATTCACTCTATCCGCAATCACAAGCTTCTTAAAAGCACCCCAGACAAACCGTTGTACACCGAAAAGCATCCTCTCATAATTGAAAATATGCTCCCTCTCAAACTCCGCGCTGAGCTTTCCATAACGGTTGAACGGCCCCTGCGTGACAGCCGGAAAATAAAAAAGAAAGAGCAGCAGCTTCCAGAAATTCTTTGAAGCACTGCACTGCTCCCGCCCCACATCCACCACATAGCCAATGGCTGTCAGAGTATAAAAAGATATACCCAAAGGCATCACTATCCGCGCAAAAAAGGAATCCGGAAAAAAGCTGGAAAATCCTGCCTTTTGTAAAATAGGCAAAATTACTACCGTATATTTTGTCGTCAGCAAAATTCCCAGATTAAATACAAAATAAAGGATTTGAACGCGTCTTCTCTGCCTCTCAAATCCCAGCTTAATCGTCTTTTTTTCCTCTTTATCCGCATTCACACAATCTGAGAGCGCCTTTTTCTGCGCTCCCAAACTGTTATTCAGCCAGATTCCGCAAGCGTAAGTACTTACTGCAGTGAGCAGAATCCCCACCGGAATCCCGCCTGTCCCGATCATGTAAAACAGAGCACCGGCCACAGTAAGAACTACCCACTGCCATTTTACCGGCACTAAGTAATACAGGGCAAAGCAAATAACCCACAGTATCACAAAGCTGTTCGATAGTAACTGCATGTATTCTCCACCCTACTCTTCTGTCAAACGTCTCACCAGCTCGATGATCGCTTCTTTATTTCTGAAATTTTCCGCCACCACATACTTGGCATCAATCTCAATATCGAAAACATCCTCCAATTCGCTGACAATATTGATCACCGTGAAGGAATCAATAACACCCTCCTCCATCATGTTATCGCCCTCATAATCGAGCGCCTCTCCACAGTATTCTTCCAATACTTCCAAAACCCGTTCTTCCATCATTCATTCATCCTTCCTATTTAATGATACAAAAAATATAAGTATATTCTCAATCGAGTGCACACACCCAATTTTTATAACATATGATATTTTATCTTTAATAAATTCCCATCCGCGAGAGGCAGATAAATCATAGAAGCCTCCTCCTTTTTCTTCCCCGGATCGATTTTGCGGTATCTTAAAACCCGTGCCCTTTTTCCCTCCACCATCATCTGTAAAGGCGGAAAAATACCACTCTTTCCATAGTCCACGCTCCGAAGCTGCCTGTAAAGTTTATCCGGCTCCTCCTTCAGATCCAGAATTCCCTCCCCCGGTATTTCTGTGGAGCGGTACATCCTGCGTCCCGGCAGAATTGTCTGGGGTGCGGCCTGCACATTTTGGGCCAACACCACATCAAAACATTCACAAAAACACTCTACAGCCAAATCCATCAGCCGTTCTGTCAACTCATAGGCCTTCATATCAGGGCCGATCTCACAGCTTTTTTGGATGATAATGTTTCCCTCATCCACTCCCGCCGTCACATAATGCCAAGTGATACCCGTTCTCTTTTCGCCCTCGTAGATGACCCAGCTCGGCGCATTTCTTCCAGGATAATCAGGCAAAAGTGCATTGTGGAAATTGATAATGGTTATGTGTTCCCGTTCCACCAGAGAAGCTGGGAACAAGAAATTATTGCTTGCGGAAACAATCAGTGTTTTTTCCTGCACACTGTCCAGATACGCGCTAAGTCTCTGCTTTTGCGGTATCCTGTCAAACGGGATACCGCGTTCCCCGCAAATCTGCCTCGTAACGCTTAAACCGTGCGGCTCATGTTCAATAAACTCCATCGTATAGCCGTAATCCGCCCGCCTATCGTCTATATATTTCAGTACCTCTCCGGCCGCCTTCCCGTAACCAATCACCACGACCCTGTTAAAAGCTGTCTCCATATGGCTCCATTCAATATCGAATGCTATTTTATATATTCCCTCAATTTTACACGATCTATTTTCCCGTTGGCATTGACAGGCATCTTCTCAACCCTGATCAGTTTATTTGGCAGCATATATTCCGGAAGCAGCCGTGATATCTTATTATTCACATATGCCTTATCCAGTTCTTCCTCAATAAAGAGTACAATTTTCTGATGCTTTTCATCGTAGAGGCAGCAGCAGAGCGAAATTTCCTCCAGTGAGGACACCGCCGTCTCAATTTCTCCCAGCTCAATCCTGTGTCCCATATGTTTAATCTGGAAATCTTTTCTACATAGATATATGATCTCTCCGCGCTCATTGTATCTGACAATGTCCCCCGTCCGATAGATCACCTCCGGCACCGCCGTATTTAAAGGATTCTGCACAAACGCCTCTCTCGTCTTCTCAGGATTCTTATAATATCCCATAGAAAGAGACGTTCCCCTGACGCAGAGTTCTCCGGTCTCCTGTCCCGTAACCAGTTCATCCTTCTCATTTAAAACAAGTATGTCCGTATTCGCCATCGGAAACCCGATGGGGAGCGGCTCATCATCAGCAAACTCACGGTCTACCATATAATAAGTACAGGCGTCAGTGATTTCCGTCGGGCCGTACAGATTTGCGTATCGAACATCCGGCAGATAGTTACGCCACATGTTGAGCTGCCTGTTAGGCATCACTTCACCGCAGAACAACACCCGCCGCAGCGTGTCCGACAAATCCACATTGCGAAATGCCTTCAGTTTCGCCACCACAATCAGCGCCGATGGCACCCAGAAAATGGTATTGATCTTCTTTTTCTTCAAATATTCCAGCAAAGGCACCGGCTGAGCAAAAAGCGTTTTCGGGATAATATAGGTAGTTGCACCCGTTTTCAGGGTACTGTAGATATCCAGAATGGAATTGTCAAAATAAAAGGGCGCCTGATTGCCGAAGCTGTCCTTCTCAGTGATTTCGAAAGTCTCGGTCACCCAGTCAATATAATCAATCACGGCACGATGGTTGATAGTCACGCCCTTGGGAACGCCAGTAGACCCCGAAGTAAACAACACATACAGAAGATCCGTATCGATCCCCTGCCTCCTCACAGCCTCGAGCTGCTCCTCGTCTTCTGCATCCAGCTGTCCGTCGGAAGTAACAATATCTTCCAATAAAAGGATTTCGCCCTTATAACCATACTGTGAAAAAACTTCCCGAAGAGGCGTCGTAGTGATGACAGCCGCAGGTTCCAGCACCTCAAGTATCTTATTTACCCTGCTTCCCGGCATATCCACATCTATGGGAGAATAAAAATTACAGCTGTAGGCCGCGCCCATAAAGGAAACAATCACATCCACGCCCTTTTCCAGAAAAACAGCAACCGGTCTCTTAAATAGACCCCTCCGCACCAGCTTACAGGCGATTTTCCTTGCCTGTCCCCTGAGCTGTCCAAAGGTAATCTCCTTCTGCTCATCCACATAGGCCGCCTTGTCAGGGAAACGCCTTGCCGTCTCGTCCAGCCAGTAGGTAACGTTCGCTTTCATATCATCCTCATTTCAAAATATCTATGTGACAGGCAATACATAAGACCGTCTCATCGCTTTGCAGGAAGCACAAGATAATAAGTATCCGCCGTCTTCTTCGCTTTTACATGATAAATATCATATAAATCCATCATCTCAAGACCGCATCCTGCCGGATCATATGACCCGTAAAGCGCCACGCCCTTATCCATAGCCAGCACTTTCATCTTTTCCTCCACATGCAGCGCGATTCGAAAGGCCTCTTCAGATTCTATGTAATTATACACCATGGGTGAATAGGGTGGCAAGTATAAAATGACCTCCACACCTGCCCTCTGCATATAGTCGATCAGCCTGGAAAAATGTGCAAAATGTGCCTCATCAATCTTATGGTAATCCGTCATCCGGTAAACCACATGCTCCTCTATACTCTGCCTCGTCAGTTCCTCCACCTCGGACACAGCCACCTCACGAAGCTTTCGCTGATAACTGACACTTCCGTCAGAATGCTTGAGGTACCTCTCTGTCTCCCAGTCGTCCGTGTAGGAGACAGCAAAACGCTTATTCTCGAAAAGCAATGTGACATTGTAACGAAAATACTCCAAAGAAAACATCTTTCTGTAATCTCTGCCCGTATTTTTGGAAAAAGGCAGCGTTGTCTCATTCGGTTTGCCGTCTATGATTTGTCCCATGTAGTCTGCATAGGACTTAAGCTCCTTCCATTTTTCGTTGTCATGGCTTGTATTAAAAAGAAAGGGATCTACCCCAATTATCATCGTATCCGGCAGTTTCCCCTGTGCGGTCAAAATACCGGCGACCGCCAAAAGATCATAGACCGTAGCCTCCGACAGTCCCGCGTTATAAAAAGATGTCGTGTCAAACATATTGTGGTCAAAGGTATACACCCGGCTGGAACCGAGAACCATGACCTGCGGCGCCTCCTCCATTCCACTGATACGGGCAAGCAGAAGATTTCTGTCATTATAATCGGATTCCTCAAGCCCCTCCACGTTCTTCCCCGCCGCCATCTGCCCGGCAATATCGTCATAAGTGACACGCAGAAGCGCATAAGAATCAACATACCAATTGACAAATCCGATAAAAAGGAGCAGAGGCAGTATAAACAATGCCCCTATGAACCATTTTTTCATCCTCTGTAACCTCCAAGACCGTTACCCTTTGACTATTTCATTTTCTTTTCCAAAACAAAAGGCAAACAAAATCGGCAGCGCCGCAAATATCCCATAGGCGTAGCGAAATTCATTGTACACGGGTGCTGCCAGAAGAAGACTGATAAGCAGCATCACACAGGGCACGTAGACAAGACTCTGCCTGCCCCTGTAAAGCGCACAAGCCAGCACAAACAACAAAAGCCAGGTATTTATTCCCAGGCTCCACACTCTGTTGTAAAGTGTCTGAAACCACTGCAGGAAATCACTCATGGCAAGGCCCGCGTCATAGCTGAACAGCTTTCTCTTTGTCTCTATCCCAAAAGGGTTGTCTACCATAAAATACTCGCTGTAAAGAATCTGTTCATGGGGAATGTGCAGAGCGTAATAGCCCGCCGTCTGCCTAATCTGCGCTTCCAGATACTGCATAGGATTGCGCAGTCCCACCCGAAGCCAGAGCTTTGCGTAGGCTCCCTTATTTTCTGCAAGGATTTGTTGATTTCCATTTTCACGGATATAATTTTTTGTCACATCGAACAGATAGGGATTGTAAAATTCATCAATCCGCTCAAGAGGAACCACCGCATCGATCATCGCCGTCTCTTCCTCCGTAAGTTTTCCGCCTCTGACATAGGTACACAGAAGATGCTGGGTAGGCATAGTCAGACTCTCGATCGTATCCGGCGGTTCCACACCAAGAAGATGCAGCACCGGCCCCTGCCAGAGCAGATAACCAAGAAGCACCGATGCCACGGACAAATACATATACTGCCCCCGAACGCCAAAAGAGCTGCTTCTAAAGCCGTCTCTTTTTCTTCTCGACCCGCAAAACTGTGAAAGAATCAAGAAAAATGTCGTTCCCAGAAAAATGAAAATACCGTTGCTTCTGAGCAGGCAAATTGACAGGCCTGTCACAAAAAACAACACCCAATATCGTCGATCAGCCCGCTGTTTGGAAGCACAGATGGAAACCACCCATATAAAAAGCAGAAATGCCGCTGTAAACCAGGCATCCTTTCCCATACAAATACTAAACATCGCATTGACAGGAAGAAGCATATAAAAAAATAGGGACAGGGCCAGCCACAAAATTCTTGTCCCCCGCTGGTATAAAATAAACAGGAAAAAGCCAAACACCGCCGCCGTGAGCGACATTTGAAAAAAGGTATAGAGCGCCACCGCTGCCGTATCATTATGGAAAAGCCCATACCCGATTGTCAAAAACAGTTTTATAATCAGTGTATGAAAATAGGGATGATGGTTCGACTTCGCCGCAAGTCCTAGAGCCTGCTCCATCTGCCACACTGCGTCGTTATTAAACCAAGTGGGATAATACATGAGAAAATAAGGCAGATAGCACAAAAGACAGCCGAGAAAAAAAAGAAACCAGATCCACCAATGCCCCTGCCGCTTTCTCCTCTCAGGAAAAATCTTGTGCCAAAATACCTGTGCTCCTGCAGGCAGACTACCCACAAGCGCTGCACTGTTCTGCGTAAGAAAACCAGCCGCAAGCAGCACCCCAAAACTTAGCGCCGTCCACAGGACAATCCGCCCCATATTCTGCACATTGCTGTAGCGGACCGATCCCTGCCAATCCCCCAGCACAATAAAAAAGGCATAGCAAAAGGCAAAGGGAAGCAAAAGCAGAATCTGCTTTTTCGTTGGCCGTCTTATCTTCCCATTTTTCCTCAAATCCATACCCTCATCCTCTGTGTTTCTTTCGGTAAGTTTCACACACCTCTTCTATATAATCCCGCCACTGCTCGTAAATTGCCTCATCATTGGCTCTCTCTGCGATCTCCCGGGCCTTTCTGCCCAGCCGATTCGCCAACGCCGGATCCTCAATCAGACGATTGATTCCCTCCTCCATAGCCTTCTGGTTTTTAATGGGAATCAGCAAACCGTCCACCTCGTTTTTTATAATCGTGCGAGGGCCGCCGCAGGGACAGTCCGTGGCCACAATGGGAAGTCCCAGCGCCATGGCCTCCATCAGCGCGTTGGGAAGCCCTTCCCAGTCTGAGCTGAACGCAAACAGGGCCGCGTCCACCAAATCGTGCTCCAATTGATCGCTGGCCCCCATCAAGTGTACATATTCCTGCGCGTGAAGCTCCGATATGGTGCGTTCCAAAAGCTCCTTGGTGCCATCCTCCGTATCCCTGCCATATATTTTCAAATCAAAATCCGGATGCTTCTTATGCACCTCGTGAAATGCCCGGATCAACATAACCTGATTTTTAAAATCCACCAGCCGCCCCGACTGCACCACTGTCTTCGTCCGCTTTTTGGGTTCTGGCACACCGATGTATTTGGGGTTCAGCGGATTTAAAATAATGCGGGAGTTCTTCTGCAGCCTGGGCGCGAAAAATTCTCTGGCACCTTGCGTCTGAAAGACACAGCCGTCAGCTCTGGGAAAAAGAAAGGGTATCTGCACTTTGTCGAAAGGTCTGTCATAATGCCCCACAGGATCCGTCCGTATGGAGATAATCACTGGAATTTTAATAAAATATGCCGCTGTCAGCCCCCGATAGAGAGCCTTCCTGGCAAAAGGAATCAAAACATCCGGCTTCTCCTCCTTCAAAAACTGCTTCAAATAGCGGATGCGCAGAAAAAACTGTGCAATACGCCCCTTTTTTTCATCGCCTGGACGCAGGCCAACATGGACACGCCGTACCCTGTCGTCCACCTGAAATTCGTCCTCACCCTGCCATTCCGTAGCAATCAGAACCTCGTAGCCACTTTTCACAAAGCGGTTGGACAGATTTGACACCACACGTTCTGCGCCGCCCTGCTCCAGACAATTTAAATGAAATGCAATCTTTCGAACCATTTTTGACTACATCAACCTCCTGACCACTCTCTGATTTTTTTAATATACGCTTCCCTGGAAAAAACAGACGCCCGCTCCACAGAGAGCTTACTGTAACGCGCCATCTCCTCCTCGTTCTCCAAAAGATCAATCACACGCTTCGCCGCATTTTTTTCATCCTCCCCAATGTGTGAGGCATTAAAGTCCGGATCTTTTTCCATATTTGGCAGAAGTACTCCGTACTTTCCGTCAAAAATTTCTGAGGGACCCGTCATACAATCCGTCGCCACCGCCGCAAGCCCCAGCGACATGGCCTCCACCAGCGCATTGGGAAATCCCTCCCAGTAAGAAGTCAGAAGATAAAGCACCCCTTTTTTTAGATAGGGATACGGATTCCTCTGAAGTCCCGCAAAGCAGACCACGTCCGAGATTCCCAAATCAACCGCAAGCCTCCGGTAATCTGTAAACTCTCCTTTGCCAATGATGAGAAGCTTTGTGTCGGGGAGCGCCTTATGCACCAAAGAAAAAATTTTTAATAAATGCCAGAAACCCTTGACCACATCCTCCCGCCCCATGGAGACGATAATCCGCCCGTCCTGCCAGGGAAGTTCCGGCTCTCTCTCCTTTGCCAGCGCTTGTATCTGTTCGATATCAAAAAAGCCCTGCAAAGTATAGGTGTGATCACAAGCATATTTTTTCTCAATCATATCCCGGAGGGTCTTAGAGCAGCACAAAAGCCTGTCCGACTTTTTGCAGAAAAGTCCCAGCCAAGAACTGTCCATGTCCATATAACTCATCACACCCAGCCAACACTTCGCACCCTTTTTCGAGAAAAGCCGTCCTGCAAATATATTGGCCAGATTGGCCGTTGGGCCAAAACTGTATGCTATGTCAATCTGTTCTCTCTTTTTTAACTCGTGCAGTCTATGTCCCCGTCTGAGAACATTGAGAACCTTTGCAAGCTTCCCGGGACGGCTTGGCAGCCCCAGGTCAATCACAGGGACATCCTCCACATTAAAATCTATATTTGCCGAGTCAAAAACAGCGATCCGTACATCGAAATATGGCTTTAAAATAACTGCCGTATTGGCACACACTTTTTCCGACCCGCCCTGATGCAGAGATGGCACGATCAACAGTAGTTTTTTCATATGCTTTCTCCCCTATAAAACCGGCTGTATCTTTCTGCCTGCACGCGCACGTCGAAACCCGAAGTCCGAAGCTCCTGTGCCGTATCCCTGCGCACATAATCCGCCTGTTTTATGATCTCTTCGGCCCAGCGCTCAGCCGGTTCCTGTATACTCATATAGCTCACAAGATCCACAGCTTGTGCCTCTTTCGTCACCGTATCCGATACGATACACCGAAGCCCCGCCGCCTGCGCTTCCACAAGTACCCCTGGCAGTCCCTCAAAGAAAGAAGGCAGGAGAAAAAGATCCATGGCCTGATAATACCACTCTGTATTCTTGCGGTTTCCAAGAAATAACACTCTGTCTGCAATGCCAAGCTGTCTGCACTTCTCCTCCATAGCTGGTTTGCCCTCACCCTCCCCCAGAAGGAGCAAGAAAACATCAGCTCTCTTCCGGCAGACCTCCGCAAAGACCTCCAACAAATACGGATGGTTTTTCTGGTATTCAAACCGCCCTACATGCCCTAACACCAGCTTATTGGAAATACCGAGCTCTTCCCGGGCCATTCTGCGCACCTTCTCATCGTAGGTAAATCTATCCACATCAATGGCGTTGTGGATGATTCTCACCTTTCCAGCCTCCACGGCCTTCCTGCCAAACACATCCTCCCCCGCAAGAGCCGAGCATGCAAAACAGAAGTCCGCCTTTTTGGCAAGTCCGCGCCTAAAGAATTTTGTGGCGAGCCCCTTAGGTCCTTTCACCACACCTGCGTTTCTTGCGTGTGCCACCGTGACAGGCACCCCCGCCTTCTTTGCGATGGGGAGATAAATTCCTGCCGTGCTCGTCATATGCCCCTGCACCACTCGGAATTCCCTGTGTTCTGCAAAAAAAGCCTCTACCGCTCGTCTGTAAGCAAAATAATTGACTACTTTAAATTTGGGAAGCGCATAAATATGCCCTCCCAGAGATCTGATCTCCTCATCGTAAAACTGCGCCTTCCTGACACTCATGTCATACTCAGAGTGCACCAGAAAGTCAAATTGTATCTCATCCCGGTCCATCTGCCGATAGAGATCCATGATCCGGCTCTCCGCACCGCCAAGCCCTACTCCGCCCAGCACATGCAGCACATGTATCGGTTTCTTCGTATCCATATGATGAAAGCTTTCCTCCATATCAAAGCCGCCCACTGCAGCTTGCTTTTGCTGTGACAGCTACTCAAGTATATCCCCTGTCCCGAGCACCAGGCTGCTTTCGTAACGATCAATCAGCAAAGAGCCGTCCACCGTGCGCACCACCGGTCTGCCGTCAAAGACATCGATCACCTCTCCCGGCGCGTAAGCCGAGAAGTCGATCATCTCATCAAAAGGATGAGCTGCCCAAATCCGCACCTCCTCATCCTTGCAGAATGCAAAAGCCCCTGGGAAAGGTGCCGCCACTCCTCGGATCAAATTATAAATATCCCGTGTCCTACTATGAAAATCAATTTTTCCATCTGCGGCTGTGCGTTTCTCATACCAGGAATCAAAGTCTTTCGAATCTGTCCGGATCTCGATATGCCCGCTCTTGTAGGCAGCAAGAAGCCTGCGGATCAGGCGTTTCGAACAGATCATATTTTTGTACTGCGCAGTACGGATGTCGTCGTGAGGCGTGATGGAAAACATCTCGGTGGCAAACACATTCGGACTATCCGCCTTCTCATCATAGCGGAAGAGATTTAGATTAAAGCGTGTGTCTCCCAAAATCACCGACCAGTTTAAGGGAGACCTGCCCCTGCCGAAGGGAAGATATCCGCTGTTGCCGTGAAATCCATAGACACCATACTGAAAACAATCCAGAACAGACTTTGGAATCAACCGCTGCCAGCCCATAGAAATACCGATATCAAACTGATTTTCCCGCATCAATTTCTGCGTCTTTTCATCCGTCAGAAAATAACTGTCCGCCTCATGCACGGGAATTCCATATTTTTCTGTCAGCACAGACAGCCCTTTGTAACCGGAAACCTGATTCCTTTTCGTCACCTCCGGGCTGATGGTAATAATCAGATCCACCGGACAGATCTCCTTCTGAATAAAACTCACGATATTCTCGGAAGTGTCCTTCACTCCAAATACAACTACCTTATATTTCATAGCCTCTTTCGTTCCCTTCTATTAGAATATCCATTCATCCGAGGTATTCCTTATACCAATCGATCGCCAGCGTGATGCCCTTCTCAAAATCGTAGGAAGGGTCGTACCCCAAAAGTCTCTTCGCCTTGCTGATGTCCGCGTTGGAATCCCGCACATCACCCTTTCTCGGCGGGCCAAAATTCGGTGTGACCTCCACTCCCAGCGCCTTGCAGAGCTGATCATACATATCAATCAGATAAAGTCTTCCACCAGCACCGATGTTATAAGCCTCCCCGGCAGCTGAGCTGTCCGCCTTACAGGCGCGCAGAT
The DNA here is from genome assembly GCA_002493835.1 of Lachnospiraceae bacterium UBA7060. GTDB lineage: Bacteria > Bacillota > Clostridia > Lachnospirales > Lachnospiraceae > UBA3282. Next base: position 137,706 of record DLAA01000160.1, read on the forward strand.
TCGCCTCGATCACATTGTCGATATAGGTAAAGTCTCTGGACTGTCTGCCATCTCCATTGATTGTGGGCGTCTCCCCATGCAGAAGCTGCTTTAAAAATTTCGGAATCACCGCCGCGTACATACCGTCTGGATCCTGTCTGCGTCCAAACACATTAAAATAACGAAGCCCATAAGTGTCAAGCCCATACAACTCCTTGTAAAGCCGGCCGTACTCCTCATCTGCTTTCTTGGTCAGTGCATAAGGAGATATCACCTTCCCCTCCTTCCCTTCCCGCTTGGGAAGTTCCGTGGAATCTCCATAAACAGAGGAGCTTGAGGCATAGACGAATTTTTTTACCCCGCACTGTCTTGCGGCCTCCATCATATTTAGCGTGCCCCGGATATTAATCTCCTCGTACAGAAGCGGCATTTCGATACTTCTGGGCACGCTTCCCCAGGCCGCCTGATTGAGCACATAAACGGCATCCTTACATGCTTCCATACAAGTATCAAAATCTCGTATGTCTCCCTTTATAAAAGTAAACTCACTGTTTTCCAAAAAAGGTTCCACATTCTCATATTTTCCCGTGGACAAATCATCCAGACAGCGCACAGTACAGCCCATGCCAAGCAGAGCCTCACAGAGATTAGACCCGATAAAACCTGCGCCGCCCGCCACCAAAAATACAGTACCTTTTTCAAATGTAATATCCTGATAGCTCATATTTTCCTCCATATTTGAAGCATTTACTTACTTCTCTCCCATATGATCTCTCTCACCAATAAAAACAGCGCGATATAAAACAAGGAAAATCCATATATCATATACCGCGACAAGCACATAATCGTAATCGATGTGGCGCACACATTTGCCACAATAAACAAAAGTGCAACGCCCATAACCACCACTGCCCGATACCTTTTTTTGACGCACAGCTGCCATAACGCCAGTCCCGCCGAGGCAAAATAGAGAAAAAACGCCGCCGGATTGATAAGCGGATGCACCACGGCGATACTCCTGACAAAGCCGTTACGGCAAAGAAGGACATAATCATACAGCCACTGTCCGAGGCAGGCCGGTAAAAGCTTCTTAATCATTCTACCCGCCATCTCATCAGACATACTGCTCTGTTCATAATAATCGACCTCTCCCAAACCAAAATAATAAGCCGAAAGCTCCGCCTCCAAAATCTGGAATTTTAAAATATCGTGATTGTCCTCCAGATAAGCGGCCCGTTCTGAAAAACTGTCCCCCGCATATCTATAATTCAACCTTCGCTCCATGGCTTTATTATAAAAGCTGTCAAAAAAGGCCTGTTCCATATCCCCCTCTGTAAAGACTTCCCGGTCCTCCTCATCGCATGCGTAAATCACATTAGTCAGCGTGTTGACCTTTCCATAAGTATTACCCATAAAGTAGCCAGTGACACCATAATTATACACATGCACCGTCAGATCACGCAAAAGGAAAACAAAAATCACGGCCGACGCCACAAGAACAAGCATCCGGTATTTTTTCCTTGTCAATGCGCGGATGCCGAGTAAGAGCGCCCACAGAAGGATGGTCGTCATCATCTGTCCCCTGGTCATAGATAAAAGATAGGAAAACAGCAGTGCCAAAAGCACATCTCGCATTCTCCCTTCAAAAAGCATCCGTAAAAGAAAATACAGAAAAAAAGTGAACAGTGGAATACAGAGCGCTTCGCTCATCACCGAATTTTCCAGAAAAATATGCAATGCCGAAACATACCGTGTAATCAAATGAGGAGCAAGCAGAAGCCCGATGACAAGCAGCTCCTCCCACAGGCAAAGTCCAAAGTATTTCGTCAGATATTCGGTAAGCACCGTGATGCCAATTGCCGTTAAAATTCCCTGACCTGCCATAGCCCATCCGAGATAGCCATCCCCGAAAGCAACCCGGAATGTCGCCAGATAAAGCGGATAAAGCGGTTCCCTGTGAATGTGCATGGTAATATACTGCTCGGAATCATTATAGACCCCAACTCCACCGACTGCAAGCAGTCCTAAAAAGAAGGCAAGAAGCCCTGCGAAAAGACACAGAGCTCTCTTTTTTTCTCTATTCAATCTTACAATCTCCAATACAAATAGTCTTCCGTCAGATACTCTTTGCGGTTCAGTATGCCCTTTAAATCCATCAGCACTTTTCTCTTGTGATTTGGATTATAAAAAGAATTGATTTTTTCCTTGTCAAGACTCATAAACTGTTCATGTGCCACAGCCACAATCAGCGCATCCACATCTCTGATATCGTCCATGGTCTTAAATTCAATCCCATAGAGGCGTTTCGCCTCATCAGCGTCCGCTGCAGGATCCACCACTATGGGCTCAATCCCATATTCCCCGAGCTCCCTATAAATATCGATTACTTTTGTGTTTCTGGTATCAGGACAGTTTTCCTTGAAAGTAAAACCAAGAATCGCCACCTTAGCATGCTTCACTGGGATATTCGCCCGAATCAAATCCTTGACCAGACTCTCTGCCACGTACTTTCCCATATCATCATTGATCCGCCTGCCTGAGAGAATAATCTGAGAATGATACCCCAGCTCCTCCGCCTTATAGGTTAAATAGTAGGGATCTACACCAATGCAGTGGCCGCCCACCAGCCCCGGCATAAAAGGCAGGAAATTCCACTTTGTTCCCGCCGCTTCCAGAACAGATTTCGTGTCAATTCCCATCTTATGGAAAATGATTGAAAGTTCATTCATAAATGCAATATTGATATCCCTCTGACTGTTCTCAATGACTTTTGCAGCCTCCGCCACCTTGATAGATTCCGCACGGTAAACCCCTGCCTCCACCACCAGCTCATAAACCTTCGCGACCGTATCCAACGTCTCCTCGTCCATACCCGACACAATTTTAGTGATTGTTTCCAACCTATGCACCTTATCTCCCGGATTGATGCGTTCGGGAGAGTATCCGATCTTAAAATCCACACCGCACTTCAAACCCGACTCCTGCTCCAAAATCGGCACACAAATATCTTCCGTCACACCGGGATATACAGTGGATTCAAACACCACCACGGAGCCCTTCGTCAGATTCTGCCCCAAAATGCGGCTCGCACCTTCCACAGGAGAAAGATCCGGCGTGTGGTCATCATTGACAGGCGTCGGAACAGCTACGATATGAAATTTCGCCTCCTTGAGTCTTGCCGGGTCAGCCGTAAAATCTACCTTCGTATTTTTTATTACCTCATTGCCCACCTCGTTTGTGGGATCAATTCCATTTTTATACAGGTCAATCTTCGCCTCATTTAAATCAAAGCCAACCACCTTTATTTTCTTTGCGAAAGCTACTGCGATCGGCATACCCACATAGCCAAGCCCTACCAATGAAAGCTTTTCCTCTCCACTCACCAGTTTCTCATACAAATTCATCGCCGTCTGTTCTCCCTTTTTCTGTGTCTTTTAATGTAAAGTTCTTTTCACCCGCTTCTCACACTACTTGCCCTACTTCGTCCATGTATGCCGCTGTCACCAGCTTCCGGTCAAATTCCCGCTCCATCTTCTCTCTTCCACGCCGCCCCATGGCCGCACGCTCCTCCACAGGAAGCGCAAGGAACCTGTCCATGGCATCTATCAGCTCCACCGGTTTCCCCGGCGTAAAGCCAAAGCCCGTCACACCCTCCTCAAAGGCCTCTTTACACCCGCTGATATTCGAAGCAATCACCGGCCTGCCCGTGGCTGCGCCCTCGATCAGCGCATTTGACATCCCCTCATGAAAGGAAGCCACCACAATAGCGCTGGCCGCTGCCAGATACTCATGAACCTGTGTATGAAAACCAATCTGTCTGATGACTCCTTCTTTTTCCAGATCATCCAAAAGCTCCTGATAATCCTCGTCACAGTAGCCCATAATATCAAAAATGACCTTATCACTGTGAAGACGCTTCGCCGCCTCGATATACTCTAAAATTCCCCGCTCCTTCATGACCCTGCCCACGAAAAGGAAATGCGTTATTTCCCCCTTCGGATAAGGCTCATAGCTGTGTTTTTCCAAGTTCACGCCGGAACCCATCACCATACGCGTCTTTTTCGCCGTGATGCCCATATTTTGAAAAATACGCCGATTTTCTTCGTTTTGGAAAAATACACAGGCCGCACGCCGCAGTCCCGCACGGTACATACCAACAATCAATTTAAGCAGCGGGCCTGTCCTGTCAAAAGCACCTCCAAGCCCTGTGATCGTGGCGATATAGGGAATCTTCCTTACCCCCGCCGCAAAACCGCCGTATATATTCGGCTTAATTGTATAGCTCACCACGAGATCCGGCTTTAATTCTTTCATTATTTTACCGTAAGCGCGGTATAACTTCAAGTCCTCCAGCGGATTGATTCCCCTGCGGTTGATCGGTGTCTTGATGATAAGGCACCCCTGATCCACAAGCTCCTGCTCCTTCACATCGTCGGGCATACTCACATATACTTTATATTTTTTACACAACTCCTCTATAAATTCTCCCCGAAAGTCATATAAACCACCGGAAGAATTGGTCAATACTAAAATTGTTTTCATTCTATTCCGTCTTTCAATTTCTCTTTCTGTCTTCCATATAAGTTTGCCATCTGCGGATAAAGTATACCATAATTGTCACTGCCCCTCAAGAGATAAACGGCGTCTCGGGATACATTGTTTAAAGTGATATTATATTCTGTTCAAAGTCGCATACTAAACAGAAAAGCGCCGGCAGACAGTCTAATCTCCCCAATACTCCTCTATCTTTTCATTGGCTTCTGTCTCGTTCAGTGCATACTGCTGGATTAACTGCTCGCACGCTAATAATTTAGAAACCCCAAAGTTTTTGGCAGATTTTATCAGCTTTTTTATTCCTTCAGCCACACCTGCCTCATATCCCTCTAACCGCATATCCTCAAACGCCTTACACATATTGTACCTCTCCTCCCCTTCTTCTATCGTCTTAAATTTCTCCGGTATCTTCACATTCGCCACTACTTCCAACATCTCCTTCGTATCACTGTCTATCCTGCTGTAGGCTTCCCGGTTTTTCTCCATAATCTCTTTTAGCTTTTCTTTGTCCTTCGCGTATCGAACAGTCTCAAAAACCTGGCGCAGACCTGTATAGTATTCATCGAACGTGTCATGTTCCTGACAATCGTACAGATTTAACCTGTAATTCGTCACATACTCTTTTAGTTCTTCCTCCATATCCAACAGGTCATACAGGCACCTCGCGCCACTCCATGGATGCTCCGTTCCGAAATATACCACCAGCGTTATTATCGGCGCATATTTTTCTTCCGCCTTCATTCCTGAAAGATATTCCTCTTTTCCTCTCAAATCCTTCTTTTCTTTATGTACTCTCTGTCTCTGCTTCCACTGTTTACGGTATCCGTTGCTCTCTGAAAGCATATTTCGCAGTACCATTTGATAATCTACATAATTCTGGTTCTCTACCACAAATATATGAAGTTTCTTTCCTCTCCAAACTCATGCTTTATCAACGATTGTCCTTGTGTTGCCTGCTCCACTCTTAGGCACCGCACCTGCTGTCTGTGAATCCTCTGTCTCAAGCTCCTCCGGCCTTACTATTTGTTTCCCGCCAAACAATGCCCCGTTTATCTGGTCCGCAAATCTTCTATTGTCGTCCAGATAATCAAGCTGGTACTCATCCTTTCTACCCATCAGCCATCCTCCCTTATTCTGTTTTCATATAAGGGATTCAGATTCTACGATGTGTAGCAAAGATTAAAAAGAATTTCAGATCCCTAGATATGTTTTCTTGATCATAACATATTTGTTGTAATATTGTAAAGTGAGATTTTAGAACATATAGATTCTAAAATTTACAAAAAGATCATAAAATATCATCGCTCGGCAGCGAACATTAAGAGTATACCTGCGGCAAACTCTGAGAATGCTTCGCATTCTCCCTAAATGGTTTACTCTGTCGCATTTTCCTATAGGATACTAAAACAGCGCGGAGACCAAAGTCTCCACGCTGTTTTGTTTCATTCACCTATTTCAAGCTGCAGGCTCCTGTGTCTGCTCAGGCACCTTTTTTGATATTTCTACCTTGAAAACATCGCCGTAAGAAGAAGTAGCCCTAATATAAATCTTCTGTTCCGCCGTAAATGTGTAGGTGTAAGTATACACATACTGTCCTTTATCCGGATCATAAGATTGCTCGAAATCAGAGTAGTTGTCAGTGATACTGTTGTTGGTACTTGCATCATACATCTCTAAAGATCCACTACCAGAGCGTACAAACTGATACTCTCCTGCTTCCGCGGCCGTAAACTCATACCACTTCTGGCTATATCCGGATAAGGTGATACTGCCGCCCGCACTCAGCGGATCAAAGCTTACCTTCTCAAGCTTTAGATCAGAACAACCATTATCAAAATACAGATATACTAACTGATTCTGCTCCAGCTTGTAAAGGCTATCCATTGTACTTGGCAATGACGTATTCGGCTCTTCCCCGCCTACGATATTTACAGTGCCATCCTCCGCAGTCTCCTCGTTCGGCTTATATGCCGTAAAGTAGTATGAAGAAAGATAGCTATCTCCATCCTTTATCCCGTAGAAGCCGGCTTCTGCAGCGGTAAATACATACCAGCTACCGTAATTTGCGTTAAACCGTTCGCCTAACTTGATGGTCTTCCGGTTCTTGAAAAAATCGATATTACTATTCGTTGAGTTTCCGATTCTCTTAACCACCAGTCTGCTGTCAGTATAGGTTCTTCCCATTAACGTACCAGTCCAATTGTACGGGAAATCATAAGAAGAATCTAGATCCTTTGTCATATTTTTAACTGTCTTCCCATCCACAATCTGATAAAGCGCATACCGACCTTCCTCGTTTATCGTAACCTCAAACGGTAAACCTTCGCTCGGAATCTCTGCCACCACAGGCACACCGACAGTCAATTTTGTAACAGCACCTTTCTTGTCATTGATCTCTTCCCAGCGCAGATCCTCATTCTCACCGTAACTGTTATAAGCATTGCCTACCGCAGATACTGTGATGGTATATCTTGCGATAACGCCCTTGAGCACCTTGGACTTCACTTCAATGACTGTCTCACCGTCCTTCAGCGCTTTCAATACTGCGCTGTAGCCGCCGGACGTAGCCTGTACGGAAGCTACCTTCGAATTGGAACTGCTCCATGTCAGGGTGTCTGTTCCTGCGTACCTTGCGCCATAGTTATAACCGTACGCTTTCAGGCTGTAAGTATTCCCTGATATGAAAGCTAACTCATCAATTGTGTAATCGTCACCCGCATCATCCCTAGTGGTTATAGGCATACCCCATTTATACTTCTGCGAACTGCCTTCAACCATCAATCTCGTAGAATTCTTGTCAATTGTGCTAATCGCACAATAATCCCATGCGGGCAGTTTGGTTGTGGTCGCCGCCACTTTTGCGGGCTTCACCGACTGTTCATCCTTATACAGCGTCGTAACTTCCACATTGTACTTGGAGGACTGTGTCAGTTTGTCAATCCGATAAGTAAGATTCATCTTATCCTTGATCATATCCGCCCTGCAGTTAGAGTTCGATGAATTCACCCAATGCTCACGATCATGCCAAACATAATTCACATCATCATGCCACTCATAACCGTATCCCCAATCATTCCAGCTCTCCCAATTTGCGTTACCCCAGTCGTCGTCAGGATCTATTGAATTTATCCATTTCCATTGATCCCAGTCCCCTGTCTGATCCACACCATCCCAGAGCACTTCGCCGTTGTTATTGAACGGTATGTTCTCCACGTAGATGCTTCTGATTAAGGTTCCTCTGCCATCCGTAACTTTAATGCGGTACGCTTCCGCATACGGATTCATCTCAAACTGCACATCAAAACGATTGTCAATTACATTGATTGCCTTCAGGCCTTTCACAGCATCCAAAGCCTTGGCCGTCACCTTAACGCGTGCGGACTCAGCAACGTTCTCATCCTTCAGATCAAACTCTACAGTAGCCGCATGATTGGCAACCAGATAACCGTCGTCCGTAATCGTAAAGTCCTCGTTCGTTCCCAGGGATACTTTTGCCGCCTTGACATCGATTCTCGCATGTGTATTATTATAGTTCTGTCCCAGCTTCAGATTTCCCTCTTTGTAGTCGACTAGATTGCTCAGGCGAACTCTCTGTCCAACCTGCATGCTGACTTTTCTAGCTGCCATTTTGTCCGCTTCCGCCGTAACTGTAATCACAACTGCATTGGATTTAGCACCGGATATCGTATCAACTGCATAAACAGTAGCTCTTCCAGTATCTTTCAACGTAATCTTGCCATTATTGGCGATCGTTCCAACACTGCTTACGGTCGTGTACCCATAGTTCTCCGCTATATGATGACCAGTACGTGCATCATAGCCATCATATATATAATCATAGAAATAGTACGCCACCTTCGGATCAGTATATTTGTTTTTAGCGTCTCTATCGAGCGGCAGCGGTAAATACTCTCCATCGCCCGCCGCGTCCTCAAACAGACCTTCCAGCGAAATCTGGACGGACTTCTCAGAAAGAGGCACTTCATAGCCGATTGTTCCTGCCAAACGAACATCTTCATCCGTCGGCTTTTCTTCCTCTTTATAGACATATTCGTCTATGCTGTACACATCTAGATCGTTCTTTTTGGAATCCTGCAGTGTCGCCACAATACGAGACGCCTGAATTGTCGTAGTGGCGAAACCTTTTACGCTTCCCGCACAGCTCAGTTCTACTGTACAGCCATCCTCGAAGCCGCGCATGCCGCTGACATTTCTTACATAGACCGTGTACTCCGTCTTATCCGGTTTTAATCCACCAATCCACTGTGAAACTGTATTCACATACGTGTGCTTCTTCGCATCCCAAAGTCGTGAATCTTTTTCGTCATCTGGTGTCACAAAAATCGGCTGTGTTGCGAAATGGCCTTTCCACTGCTGGTTCTTCATAGCCTTAATCTCTGTCTCAAACGCTTCCGTATTGAGATTCTTGCCTTCCATGACGTAGATTTCTCTGCGGTAACCGTCACTGGTGCTCGGCAGTGCATACTGTACGTTCACACCGTAATCGTTTGCAATCACCTTGGAAATCTTAGGCGCGCTTACCTTCTTGACTGTGATCTTCGCCGTTACAGCCTTGATTGGCTTGCCCTTCGCATCTGTCGTAATCCGCTCTTTCTTGCCGTCTACCAGATGCATCGGATAAACTTCTACAGTCGCTTGCCCTTCCGCCAAAGCGGTGACCTTACCGTACTCGCTGACATGTAATACGCTATGCCCTTCAACCACACCGTATCCGAGGCAGATCACATCGCCCATCTGCTCTTTCGTGATCTTGACATCCAGCGTCTGCTCCTGTCCCACTACCATGGAGGTAAGAGGTGCATTGAACGCGAGAGACTTCGGTGCGACCGCATTTTTCAGATCGCCAAGCATCTCCGCCTTGCTAAACAGGATGGTAAAGTTCTCGTTGTAATCCGCCGCCCAGCGAATGCTGAATGTAAGATCCTTTTTATCTGTCGCATTATAGGTAAACGTCAATGTGCGACTATTATCATCTGTTCTAATACTTCCGATCAGATTCTCTTTCGCATTATTCTCGATCGATTTCTGATAGGACACCTTACTCCATTCAAAATCAGCATCCTGATACTCCGCAGGAGCTTCGATTGTCACCCGAACCACATTGCCTTCCGGCTTCGCGTTATCATTATAAGGGATCGCATCCTGCACTGTCACTTCATGTGCCTTAGCGACAGGCGCTGCGCCGTTACTCACTTTATCTGTGATATCCAGCTTCGTTCCATCATAGTCATCTAACTTGACAGTGGAAGCGCCTCTGCCCACCTTGATAGGGATGCCTGCCTCGGGATCTGTCGCGGCAATATAATAATGTGCCCCTGCCTCACCGTATAAATTTTGACTGCCATCCTCTAAGAAAGCTCTAAGGCTGTATCTTCCTTCATCCGTGCCGCTGAACACAACGCCATCATTATACGTGGTAATAATCGTTTTTTCAAAATTATCATACACGTAGAAATTAGGATCCTCGTATTCTGTATAGCCATCAACATCATAATACCATACCGGATACCCCTGCTCGCCATTTGAAAGCTTCTGCTTTGTGAAGTATTCCTTATCTCCATCAAGAATATCGCCTTTCAAACCAGCGTTAGAAAGTTCCCGGAATGCTTTTTTAGCATCCGCAATCGCCTCAACTACCGATCCGCCTGTCTCGTAAGTTTTTTCCATTTCAGGCAGATTAAGGGTCAATTTTTTCCCCTTTACTCTGATTTCTGCCAGTGTCTCATGCATAGGCTGGTATTTTTCATTCCCCGCGAAAGCAGCCGTAATATAATAAGTACCGGCATTTTTCGCCCAAGCCCAATCCTCCGCTCCGACAGGCAGAGTCTTATATTCTTTCTCTTCGTAATTGGTATAACCTTCATAGCTGACCCTATATGTTAAATCAGCATCCGTAACATCCCCTGTTTTCTTTCCGTCTTCCCCGACTGTGATCGGCGCATTAAATGCAGACAGTTTCCCCTGGATTAAGTTAAAAATCGATTCGCCATCATATTCCTTTGTATCTTCGAGCATGCTGCCGCCATCTGTCGTAATACCGTCGAACCCGATCACAAGAGTACCCATCGGTTTCACTGTGATAGGAACAAAAAGCTGGCCTAACTTCAGTGAGAAGTTATTTTCATAGTTCGAAGAAGCGCTAAAATCGCCATCCTCGTCGGTAATTCCCAACTCAACTTTTTCAGCCAGCAGAACATACTTATCTGCCGTCTCATCGAGAGAACCATAATATGGATCAAGAACAAGCGTTCCGTCCTCATTCGTTTCATCTACTTCTTTGCCATCTGTTCCTGTTGTCTTTCTTCGTTCAGCAAGCCGCCACCGAACCTGATAAGCATAATCAGCCTCTCCCGAAAGCATACTGTTCTTCCAGTCTGCTGAAGTGGACGGTTTGCCATCCAACTCCACAGTAATGGAAGTCTTAGACAGATCTTCTTTGTTATTCTCAATAAAAGCATCCCCATAATTACCCGTATAACCGGTCAGTCCGGCTTTCAGCTCAGCCGACAGGTCAAAGGTAAGCGTCTGCTTTTTGATCACAAAATAGACATACGCAGGCTCCGCAAATGTCTCGCCTTTGGGATCATTATAATTAACTTCCAGACGATAAACACCCGCATTGACAAGGTTAATTCCAGACACACTCCCTGTAAAGGAATCCTCTATCTTTTCCTTGCTGTAATCGAGCACTTCCGTGTCGCCTTCTTTGTGTGTCCCTGTCATTTGTTCAAAAGACAGGCTGGATTTTCTCCAATAATAAGTGAAATCCCTGTTGGAATCTGCAGAACTCAGCTTCGCCTGCTTGTAATCTGTATGGTTCAAAAAGATCTTCTCGCCGTCATAGGTCTTGGTGAACATATCGATCCCGTTCACTTTTTCGAATCCCATGCCGTCCTTTTTGATGCCGCTTACATCAATAATGCTGAGCTCTCCGCTCACATCAAGTTTCAGCTGATTCGCCTTATTTGTGTCCGCATCTGTCTTCACTTTGAAGCCGCAGGAGTCGGGATCCATGGAGTCGACACCCGCCATAATTCCCTCGCTACTGTACACACTTCCAGCTCCGTTATATACAATCTTAGAGCCACTGAAGCGTACATAGTACTCATTTCCCGCTTCCAACACTGCTGTAGTGTTCCCTGCGCCACTATATATAGTCTCCTTGCCGTCCTTTGTTATCTCGACCAGATCAAATGCCGGCTTATAGGGCTGTGTTCTACCACTGTCGTCATAGGACGTACCCCACATATTTTCTGTCTGAGGATACTCCCCTGCTCTGCCATCCACGTAAGGCAGTGTATAGCCGATCTTTGCAAGCACATCGTTGACCGGCTGACTGGCATAGAATTTCGTACCTTCAGGCACATCCGGCTTCACTATAATCTCCGGCACTTCCATAATCACCAGTACATCCGCAAAAGAGCCAGCATACTCTTTCTGATCGCCCTTGTAACTGTATCTGTACACATAAGCGCCTGCAGTCGTGGGCGCCGCATCCAGCTTGCTGCCTACCGTCAGGCCGCAGAAAGCCTTGCCCGCCTCTGTCCAGGGTGCTGTGTAGTCAGCCGCAGTGTACCATGCGCCTTCAAACAGCGTTGTATCCGTATCAACGGTGATATCTTTCCACTTCTGCTCGTTCGTCGTCTCATCTACACCGTCGGGAGTCTCCAGCTTAGGATCCTTGGTAAGCGGCTCCCCAACCTCTGTGACAGCCGTCCCAGCCAGCAGTTCAACCACATGGACTGTCCGCCCGTTCTCATCCGCTGCTATCACCGCGTCCTTCGTCACTTTATACTTGTTTACATCAGTAAATTTTGTCTCGTCCAGTGAAACGCTGAGTCTGGTTTCCTTCAAATCACTGAATGTGAGGACCTGCTCCGCATATGTATCTTTAATGTTATGGTTCTTCGCGTATGTCTCTGCGTTCGCGCCGGCAAACTCCACCTTAACTGCAATGACATAGTCCGTGTCAGCCGACAGCTTTCCCTCTTTCACCTCATCGCCTGTGGCAGCGTCCCTGATCACCGAGGTAAGTTTCACCTCGTTATTCGCGGACTCATCTGCATCCGCAGTCGCGGGATCATCCTGCACATACGTAAAAGAAGAGCTCTGCTCGCCGTGCTCGTTCAGCTCATATACACCATAGACCTCCGGCAATGGCACATCTGCAACCGCTGTCCCGGGAGTTACCATTTCAGGCTCAGCAATCTCAATCGTCACATCCGCCTTGGTGATCTCAAAAGAGAACGTCCCCTCTGCAGCCCCGTAACCACCCTCGCCTTCCTTCGCGGGAAGGGTCAGCTTCAGCGTATAGGAACCCGCATCTGTGGGAATCACACCCTCCTCGCTCAGCTTCTTGGGCTCGCTAAGTGCCGTGCCGCCCTGGAACCATTGCCAGGTGACTGTATCGATTTTTTCGTCGGACTGATTAAGCCAAACATCGTAATTCCAATCACTTGTGTGCAATTCAAATTGTCCCAAAAAATAAGAATTCAGCTTCTTGCCATCGGAAGAGAAGGGGTTGCTGTCTTTGCTGTATACGTACTCCTTCTTCTCTCCATAATATTCAAAGCTGTGGCCGTCTGCCGTCGCTCTCTCCTCGCCCTGCACACTGGCATCCGGCTCAGCGGCTTCCTGCTCTGCATCCGTCTGCACTTGATCCGCAGAAACATTCTCTGCATCTTCCGGTGTCTCCACATCGGCGTCCACCGGCGCCGACTCCGTACCTTCCGGCGTTTCCACATCGGCATCCACCGGCGCCGACTCCGTGCCTTCCGGCGTTTCTACATCGGCATCTGCAGGAAGCGCCTCTGTATCTTCTGACCCGGCATCTTCATTCACTGCCGCCGGCGTCTCTTCCGTGTCCGCCTCCTTCTCCACTGTGGAAGTTTCTTCCACACTTGTCTCGGCCTGCTCAGGATTGTCGCCTGGCGCTGCCTGTGCCGTTAAGGGTACCGAAGTCACTGTCAGGGCCAATGCCAGCACCATGGCAAGAATTCGCTTTACCCGAAACAACTTTTTGAATTCGCTCATTCCTTTCTCCTCCTTGATTAGTTTATGTCCCACAGCCAGTAAAAAACTCCCTAACCATCGACACTTGAGACCATTTTACCCCCCCCCCCTATAAATACGTCAAGGAACAATTTCACAATTTTATTTGGTCATTTCTGTGGATATATGATAGAAATTTGAAAGAAATTAAGATAATACGAATGTTTTATTGACAGGGAATTTATAGATAACAAAAATTGGCAGAAGAAAACACGCTTCTATGTGTCTCTCCTGCCTGTTAAATGACTGTGGTTACTCCAACCCTGCGCTCTCGACCACCGACTCGCTGCTGTAACAGTATACCACCTTATCGTCGCTCACAAGATTGTATTTCTTGTAGCTGCCAGTATAATATTCCACGATCTTATCCATATCTTCGGAGGATGCTACATTGTAGCAGACATCCAGATATTCCTCCCCGTTTACGGCTTTGATTCTGGTCGCCTCCACCCCGGCCTCCGCAATACTCTCCGACTTTTCCACGGTAAACCCCGCATCTTCCAAACTGCTGACTACCGCATCCGGCTCCGGATATGTCCGCTCCTCTTCAATGATCTTTACCGTGGACTGGCCGCCGCACCCCACAAGAGCAATCATCATCATTACTAATACAGCGATCCCTAATTTTTTCATTTCCCGTACACCTCTCCCTTACGTTCGGCATTTCTTATTGAAACAGCCCCTATTGTACTACAAGCGGCTTCCTTTTGCAATCCATAACTTACTGCCGAGAGCGACAGTCTATCCCCCTCGAGCCCTTTCAAATACGTTTTTTAGGCTCAGATACTGTTGGCAATTTAGTTGTCAAACTGCAAATTTCACTTCAGGTGAAATCATATCCAGCCAAAACAGCACCGCCTCTTTTAAAGATTTGTCTTTATCCCACGCTGCGCTTTTATCTTGGTATCTGCATAGATAGTGCACCGTATATTCGCCATTGACACCCAGCTGTGCCTTGGAATCTACATAGAAACTCGACTTCGGATAAATTACCTGCGGCGCCTTTCTCTCTGCATTCAAATATTCAAAATCCTCTTTAAACAGAGAAATATCATGAAAGTTCCCTTTACTCTCTGCTTCCAGCACATCAGCGTCTTTTTGGTAGTACACTTTTACACTAAAACTTTTTTCCATTTCTTGAAGCTGCAATTCCATAAATTCATTCTCAGAATGTTCATATAGAACATCCTGTGCCATTCCAACATTTACGTAATTACTGTTGAGACAAATCTTATTAGGCAGGTAATTATTCTGTTCTGACTGCTTTAACACCAATAGTGACTGAATAACTGTGGATTTACCCATCCCATTTAAACCCGAAAATACATTAAGCGGCCTCACTGCTAATTTAAGAGATTCGAAACATTTAAAATTCTTAATTACAATTTCTTCCACCATTCACTTCACCATTTCCTTTACCAGAAATTCAATTTTTTCAAACCGTTTTCTCACTGACGACACTTTGCCACTGCCAATGGAATCTGTAAATTCTCCGTCTTCCGAACACATCACCCTGTATTTTTCCAGCAAATATTCCTTCCGGTCCAGCAAAATATTTAATTCCTCATCTGAATGCTTTGCCAAAACACATGTCCATGTCTCAAACAAAGCTTTGCTGATCTGCCTTCTCTTACGAAAATCAGGCATACGCCTGAAAGCATATTTCCCAAAGATCTCCCAGCTCACATTCAAAACCCTGATAAAACGCTCTTTTATGTATTTCGCATCTGCCTTTTCAAACTCGCCATTGTTCAACAACTCCATTCCTGCATTTAGGAACAAATCTATGGATCCTTTATATCCCAATACACCCAGTTTGAAAAAGGTCAGAAAGCGGAGAACAAACTCCCTGTCCAGCATACGGTCCGTATTTACAGAATATCCTGTCGCTCGCCTAAACTCCTCTAAGTTTGCAAGCTCCTTTAAATACTTTGTTGCAAATCCCTGATACAATGCATGTCTGATTTCCTGCGGCTCCAGCTCCAACCCGCCTGTATTGATCCGTTTAAAGATATTATATTTTAAATTGACAGGCGCGCCAGGATTTATAATATATGTCGTAACCTGCGTTTCTTTCATCCTTCGCACATAAGAACGCGGCATGTCATCAATGGTCGTGCCGTTTAACTCCTGATCGGGGAGGAGGCTACCCAGTAGTTGAGCAGCCGACCTCCCACACCACTG
>DLAA01000151.1 GCA_002493835.1 Lachnospiraceae bacterium UBA7060
GAAGTGGGGGTTGGTGATTAGATTCTAAACAAGGAGGATGAAGTTATGTTAACTAAAGTATCTACCGATAAGGCACCTGCGGCCATCGGACCGTATTCTCAGGGCATCATTGCGGGAGATTTCCTGTTTGCGTCGGGACAGATTCCCATCGATCCCGCCACAGGGGAGATTAAGGGCAAAGACATTACGGAGCAGGCGCACCAGTCCATGAAGAATGTGGGAGCGATTCTCACAGAGGCGGGAACGGATTATACGAAAGTGGTAAAGACTACTTGTTTCCTTGCGGATATGGCGGATTTTGCGGCTTTTAATGCCGTCTATGAGCAGTATTTCACCGAGAAGCCCGCGCGCAGCTGTGTGGCGGTCAAGCAGTTGCCCAAGGATGTGCTCTGCGAGGTGGAGGTTATCGCATATCTGAAATGAAAAATATAATTTTGATCGGCATGCCCGGCGCGGGCAAAAGCACGGTGGGCGTGGTACTGGCCAAGAAGCTCGGCTATTCCTTTGTGGACGCGGATCTGGTGATCCAGAGCAGGGAAGGAAAGCTTTTGCACGAGCTGATTGCGGAGCGCGGCGTGGAAGGCTTCTGGGCGTTGGAGGAAGCCGTGGGCGAATCCATGGAGGCCAAACGGACGGTGATTGCCACCGGAGGAAGCGCAATCTACGGGGAAAAGGCGATGGCGCATTACAAACAGATCGGCACGGTAGTGTATCTTTCCCTTCCCTTAGAGGAAATCAGAAAGCGGCTTGGCGATCTTACCGAGCGGGGCGTGACGTTAAGAGACGGGCAGGATCTGGACAGTCTCTATGCGGAGCGGCTGCCGCTTTATGAACGGTATGCGGATGTTACGGTGGAATGCGAGGGGCTTTCGATTCGCGAGATTGTAGAAAAAATCGCGAGCTTGGAGAAGGGCATAGCTATGTGAAAAAAATTTATATGGGCAGGGCGGCAGTCTTGCCCTTTTTGTGTTTCATTTTTCCTGTAAATCATGGATTAACTGTTGAATATGAATTTTCTGAATATCTGTCAATCCGGTAACTTCTATATATTCCCTGTCGTCAAGAGATAAAAGATAGTCGGTACTCACGGAAAAAGTGTGGGAAAGCCTTATGAGCATTTCAATGGAAGGGAGAATGTTGTTGTTTTCCCAGTTTGAGACGGTCTGTTTGGAAACATTTAGTTTTTGCGCCAATTGTACCTGCGTCCAGTTGTATGCAGTTCTTATTTTTTCAATGCGATCCCCGAACATATGACTCCTCCCAGAGAAATAGTATAGCAATACAAAAGTATTTACAAAATATCTTAGTATTGCTATAATGGACAAAAGTGGAAAAGATATACAATTAAAGGTGGAAAATTTTTCATTACAGGAAAGAGGTGAGAAGATGAAAAAGAAATTTGAATACCCTCAGATGGTTATTCTTACCCGTTCAACCCGTGAAGCGGCTTACGGTCCCGAAAATCCATATCACTGTACTTTCAAATCCTGCTGCTTTGAGGGTAAGTAACTGATGAATTTCCTCTAATACATAAATGAACCATGTTTTATGTATTAGAGGAAAAACAATTTTGGGGAGATGGTTATGCAAATTAATGATGCGTTTGTTTTGCGGAATATATATGGCAAGTACATTCTTATGCCGGTTTGCAACAACAGTGCCAGTAATGATCCAATACTGTTCAATGAGGTGGCGGCATCGATCTGGAATAAGGCTTCTATATACAATCAGAGGGAAAAAGTCCTGAAAGAAATTGGAATATTATATGGGATTGAGCAGGGGACTGCAGAAATGCTTTCAGTTGACAATTTTATTTCGCAAATGCTGGACATGGGACTGCTTTTAGAAGGGAGATAAAACAAATATGGCTGAAAGTTATTGTATGCATGCTCGACCAATTAATGATTTTATTGATGAAACTTTTGAGGGGATTCGTGCGCCTTTTACGGCAGGGTTTGAGTTAACTGCAAAATGCAACCTGAATTGTATTCATTGCTATGCGAAACCGGGACGCAGTCATGCGGATATGGGCACAGAGGAATTTAAAAGGATTGTAGATGTTCTTGTTGAACGTGGATTGATCGATGCTTATTTTACTGGAGGTGAGATTTTCACTAGGACTGATTTTGAAGAGCTGTTTTTATATATAAAGAGAAAAGGCGTTCTCATATCCCTGTTGTCAAATATCACATTGCTCAGTGAGGAGCACATCAGGCTTTTCAAAGAATATCCAGTGGAGATTATCAGTACAACCATGTATGGATATACAGAAGAGGCATATGAGCGGGTAACAGGTGTGAAAGGCAGTTATGCAAAATTTATGAGGGCATTGGATCTGTTAAAGGAAAGCCAAATTCCATTTGAATTGAAATATGTTGCTATGAAGCAAAATTATGATGAAATTTATAAAATGCGAGAGTTTGGGAAACAGCTTGGGGTGCCTATGGTTATTATTTTGGATGTGCATCCTATGAGCGATGGATCAACAGAACCTATGAGCTTTCGATTAACGCCGCAGGAGGCTTTCGAGTTTGATGTGAAAGATGAAGGCAGATGTAACTTCTGGAAGGATGTTGCAAAGGATTTGCTCTGTGGAGAAATGGAAACAATACCGCAGAAAACAGCGGAAAGATTCAGAAATGGTTATTTATATCCATGTTCCATAGCCAATCAACATGTATTTATTACTTCCGATTACAAAATGCAGGGATGTGTTCGGGCGTCATATAGACAATTTGATCTGCGTAAAGGAACATTTGACGAGGGATGGGAATATCTGCAGCGTGAATTTGTGGACAAAAAGTCAAGCGGCAGATATCCATGTAATACATGTCAAAACATACGTTTTTGCGAACACTGTGTAGCAAATTTTAAGCTGGCGTATGATGACGAAGAACAGCCGGATTCTTTTTTCTGTGAAGTGGCTGCTATGCGGAAAAAGTTTGTTGATCAGGAAATTGCCAGGCTGTTACAGGGAAAGTAGAAGTTTACAATAGGAGGAGAATACGATGTTTGGAAAACTAAAAAAGGAGCAGATGGTGAACAAAATGACGGCGGAGGAATTGTTTGAACAAGGAGAGGCTTATCAGGCGCAGAATCCGGAAAAAGCTTTTCAATACTATTTTCAGGCCGCTAATATGGGGGACTCCAAAGCGATGCAGAAAGTTGCACAGTGTTATCTGTATCAGGGACGAGGAGCCGAATTTGATATAGAAAAATCAGCGTATTGGTATGAAAAAGCAGCTGAAAGTGGAGAGGTGAAAGCTATGGCGATGCTTGCCTGGCATTATATGGCGGGAATCGCTGTTTCACAAAGTGATGACACGGCGAGAAAATGGATGGAAAAAGCCATTGAAACAGGGGATGAAAAAACAGCAATGGTTGTAAAAAGAGAATTGGATGATTATGAAAATAGGAAATCGGTGGTTACGGCGTTATTTCAGACAGCTGTGGAAATGGGAGGAATCCCGTCAAAATAAGCTAGTCGCATTAATAATTGTTCTTTTGTACCCGGAATAACAGGGACATGGGCAGAAATATGGATTTAGGAGTGGAAAAGGAGGCAGGATAATGGGTTTATTAGGCGATTTGCTGGAAGATGCGGGAGGAGTAATCGGGGAGGCAGGACGGAGGGTTCGCACGGCCAAACGCGAGCAGGCTAACATGACACCAGAGCTGCAACAGGCAGTTGAAAGGCTTGTACAGCAGGCGGAGGGCGGAGACATCGATGCAATGGGCAGACTGGCGGATGCCTATATTGAGGGTACACAGCTTCGTTATGACCCTGATGAGGCTTGTCGCTGGTGGACGGCAGCAGCAAAAAGCGGTCATGTAACTTCCATGTATAACCTTGGTCTGCTCTATCACGGAGATATTTCGAAGCATTATTTTAGCCCGGAATTGGCAGGGTATTGGCTTTATGAAGCAAGTATCCGTGGCGATAGGGATGCAAAAGAGATTCTTGAGCGCTACTACAAGTATAGTAACTTTTCACAAAAATGGAAACGTCGATAAGCAGGGGGAAATCAGAATGAAAAAAGGGAAAAGGCAAGTGCTGGCATTCGCGCTCAGTCTGATCGTAATATTGACAGATGCCGGTTTGATGGAAATACGTGTATCAGCGAACGAATTGGAACAGGAAACAGTTTTTGGGGATGATAATTTCTTAGATTGCGAAAAGAGCAGTGAGGAAGAAGACGCAGACACCCTGTCGGGAAATGATGCGGGTCAGGAAGAGCCGGAGGAGGACGGGAGTGATACAGAAGAAAAGGAAGGCTTGGAGGAAGAAACTGGCGAAAGCGGTGTGGAAGACAGCGGGATAGATGAAGAATTGCCAGCTGAGGACATAGATGATTCCATGCAGGAAGAGGAGCCTGCTGTCGTATCGGAAGAACCTGTTTCGGTGAGCGGAAATGAGACGGAGCAGTTGGCGTTTTCAGAGGAGAAATCTGGTGGAAATATTGCGAGTGGACAGTATAAAAATATTACATGGGTTATTGATTCGGCTGGGAAACTTACGGTGGAAGGTGAGGGGGAATTTACAGATTATACGCTCGCTATAAATAGGGCACCATGGTACAATGCAAGACATTCTATTAAACTGGCAGAAATTGATGTAAAAAATATGACGGATGCGTCATTTATGTTCTATGAGTGCGATAATTTGATTGATATAGATGTAAGTAATTTTGATACTAGTCAAGTGACGGAAATGAGGAGTATGTTTGATGGGTGTGAAAGTCTCAAAAAACTAGATTTAAAAAATTTTGATACTGGTCATGTAACTGATATGTTCGATGTCTTTAGAAAATGTAAAAGTCTGACTAGTTTAGATATAAGTAATTTTGATACTCATCAGGTTACAAAAATGGGAAGTATGTTCGACGGTTGTGAGAGTCTTGAACAGCTAGATGTAAGTAGTTTTAATACCAGTCAGGTTACCAGGATGGATGGTATGTTTGCAAATTGTAAAAATTTGGTTAATTTGGATGTAAGTAATTTTGATACTTGTCAGGTCATAAACATGGATAGTATGTTTGCTGCATGTGAAAATCTGGTTAATTTAGATGTAAATAATTTTAATACAAGTCAAGTTACAAGCATGAGAGGTATGTTTAGTCAATGTATAGGTTTGACCAGTTTAAGTTTAGAAAATTTTGATACCAGTCAAGTGACAGATATGAGTTACATGTTTAAGCAATGTACGGGGCTGATTAATTTAGAAATAAGCAGTTTTAATACCAGCCAAGTGACAGATATGTCGTTTATGTTTGATGAATGTAAAAATTTGCTTAGTTTAGACATAGATAATTTCAATACCAGTCAAGTAACAGACATGTCGAGTATGTTTGATTGGTGTAAAAATTTGGTTAGTCTAGATATGAGTAATTTCGATACGAACCAAGTGGCTAGAATGGGATGGATGTTTAGCTATTGCGAAAATCTGAGTGTTTTGGATTTGAGTTGTTTTGATTTGAATAATGTTACCAGTTCGGATGATATGCTATATTTTTGTAATAATTTATCTTGTATACAGACGCCTAAAAATTGTAAGACCATAGTAGAAATTCCCCAATTTAATGGTACGTGGTATGACGAAAATGAAATGGAATATACGGAACTGCCAATGAATTTGGATTACAGCGTTACACTGCGCCGGAAGGGCAATTCCGAAGGCGGCGATACAACCCGGAAAAACGTATATATATCGGGAATCAAGATAAAAAACAAAGTATATGATGGTAGTCCTAACTCCTATACCGGCACTGCCGTGGTGCTGGATACGTCGGGAAATCAGATTGAGGGAGTTTCTCTGACGCATACTTATTCAGGGACTCTTTTGGACGGCAGTGTTTATGCGGAGACGGAGGAGGCGCCTTCCCAGGCGGGAAGCTATACGTTGACCTTTAAAATATCGGGAGATGGTGCAGCTGGATATAATTTGAATAGAGCCGCATATAGTTTTGATATTATCCGTAAAGCGGTAACCATAACGGCGGAGTCGGTTGAAATTGAGATAGGTGAACGACTGCCGGAGACAGCAGATTTAAAATATACAATTGATGGTCTGATAGAAAATGATACATTGCCGCAGTACCCGTCATTAAAGTATAGTGTAGAGCATATCACCACGGAAAGAGAAGGAAAATATGAGATTATTCCATATGGTGCGAATGAGGGCAATAACTACAGAATCAAATATGTAAACGGGATACTTCTGGTGGGAAATTACGGTGAGATTCCCGTGGAAGATATACCGAATGGCGGTATTATTCCCGAAGGGCTCTGGGTTGCGGGTATTGCAGAGGACGGGTATGATTACACGGGTAAGGCAGTTAGGCCGCAGGTGCGCGTGTATGACTACAAAACACCTCTCAGGGAGAAGAAGGATTATACCATTGCTTATGCAAGAAACACCAAGGCATATAGTTATGCTTCCTCGGACAAGGAATATGATGCGAAGAAAGCGCCTACGATTACGGTGACGGCAAAAGGAAATTACAGCGGGAAGGAGACTGTGTCTTTTAAAATACGTCCGCTGGATATAGGGGGAGAAGGTTTTTCGGCAGATAATATGGCAGTTGCCTATAAGAAAAACGGTGTGCAGAAACCGATTCCGGCACTTAGCTGGAATGGAAAAAAGTTGAAGAATAAGGCGGACTATACAGTTGCCTATTATGATAGTCAGGACAATGAATTGGATGCCGTAAAAGAAGTGGGAGAGTACTATATTGTATTAACAGGCAGGGGGAATTTCAGCGGGTCTCTCGGGATTAATCTGACAGTTACGGATCGACTGAAACTGATGAATAAAGTGTCTGTGGCGGGCATTAAGGGGCAACCCTATACAGGCGACGCCATTATGCCTGTGCTCACGGTAAAGGACGGGCGGAAAACGTTGACGGAAGATGTGCATTATGCGGTAAGCTATAGGCACAATACGGAGGTGGGGACGGCGTATGCTGTTGTCACAGGCATTGCAGAGGCTGGCTACTGTGGGACAAAACGCGTTAGTTTTAAGATTACGGGTACACCGATTAAGAACGCGTCAGTTACAGGGCTGGCGGGACAGAAATTTGTTTATGAAGGCGTAGATATGACGCCGCAGCTTCAGCTGGGCATCAGGTCAAATAAGGACGAAGCAGTAAAGCCGTTGGTTATGGGAACTGATTATACGGTAACATGGCAGAAGAACCGAAATGCGGGTACTGCCACTGTAATTTTTACAGGGAAGGGCGCTTACACGGGCATTTTGAAGAAAACTTTTAAAATAGGTAAGTTTGACATTGCAGCCAATGCGGACAGCAGATTTGTGGCGGCATTGGAGCAGGAGACAATCCCCTATGCCAAAGGAGGCGCAAAACCAAAGGTAAGTGTCAAATTTAAGAATAGCGATGGCAGCTGGCAGATTTTGACGGAGGGACAGGACTATACTTTGTCCTATCGAAACCACACGGCAGTTAATGATGGCAGCAGGGCGGACAAACAGCCGACAGTGATTGTGAAAGGCAAAGGAAATTTCAGCGGGATATATGGTGCTGTGCTCAATTACAGGATTAATCCGCAGGAGCTTGGACAGCTTTCCATAACGGCGCAGGATAAGACTTACCAGAACCGAAAAAATATCTATGCGACAAAGGTAACGGTAACTGATTTAAATGGAAAGATTCTCAGGGCCGGGACAGACTATGAAAAAGCCTTCATTTACACTTATGAAGACGAAACGGTGGTAACTGATACGGCGGATGATAGAGCGGTTACCCGCGCTGCGGGAGAGCTGGTTGGTAAGAATGACATGATTCCGGCAGGGACGAAACTGAATGTAAGGATTGAAACCAAAGCTGGAAGCAACTATACGGGATCGTTGGTGGGTGAATACCGTATTACGCAAGCAGCTATTTCGGCTGCGTCAGTATCCATTCCCAAACAGACATATACCGGGCAACCAATTATTTTGGATAAGAGCCAGATTACAGTCAGGATAAAGGGAACAGTTGTAGAAGAAGATCAATATGAGATAGTGCAGGGCAGTTATAAAAATAATGTGAAGAAAGGGAATGCAAGCGTTACAATCCGGGGAGTGGAAAATTACGGAGGGACAAAAACCGTTAAGTTTGCCATTAAGGCGAAAGGGTTTGTATGGTGGAAGTAAGGCAGTGTAACACTGACTCGGGTGAACATTTTCTGTGATATGTTATAATAATGGGCGAAAGGCTGGGAAAGCTTTCGCCCATTATTTATTACTGTCACAATCCATATTGATATCTTTGGTTCAACGGCTGGTTTCAGACATATGCAGAGGTAAATTATTTTTTTACCTTGCATAAATTTCTTCAAATAATAGAAACTAACAGAAAAAGATTTGTGTGCCGCTGTAAAACGGCAACAGGAACTTGGATATGGAGGGATAGGATGGATTATCTGAATGCTTTCTGGGTGGGCGGTGCAATCTGTGCGCTGGTGCAGGTGATACTGGAAAAGACAAAGCTTCTGCCGGGCAGGGTGATGGTGCTTTTGGTGGTGTCGGGGGCTATAATCAGCTTTTTCGGGTGGTATGAACCCTTTATGGAATACGCTGGCGCGGGGGCGAGTGTGCCGCTTCTCGGTTATGGCAATATTTTGATGAAGGGCGTGAAGGAGGCTGTGGATCAAAACGGCTTTATCGGTCTGTTTCAGGGCGGTTTTAAGACCGGGGCCGTGGGTTGTGCGGCAGCCTTAATCTTCGGGTATCTGGCAAGTCTGGTATTTCAGCCAAAGCCTAAAAAGTAAGATATAAAAATTTTTACCAAATTTGAAGACGAACCTGTTTTACTTTCGTTATAATGAGTAGGTGCAGGAAAAAAAGCGCCGCCGCAGAGAAAGGACACCCAAATATATCTGTGGAAATTCGGAAGTCGGGAGAGGGGGCGAAGTGTGATCGGACGGGAAGAACAATTATCAGCGCTGATTGATTCTTACCAACATCTTGTTTTTTCCATATGCTATCGGATGACGACGGACTACTTTGCCTCCGAAGATCTGACACAGGAAACGTTTCTGTCAGCTTACAGACATCTTGCAGGCTTTGACGGAAAAAATGAAAAGGCCTGGATCTGTCGGATCGCCACAAACAAGTGTCTTGATTATCTGCAGAGCGCGGGACGGCGGAGCATCCCCGTGGCGGATATGGGAGAAGAGGGCGCGAGAGCACCGGATGGAGAAAGAAACGGCACAGGTCCGGGAGTCGGAAAGCTGATTGCGGACGATGCTGTTACGCAGCAGACGCCGGAAAGCATTCTTCTGGAAAAGGAGGTGCGCAGGACATTGCTCGAACGATGTCTGTCCTTAAAACCTCCCTATGACGAGATTGCAAAGGCTTACTATTACGACGAGCTTTCAGCGGACGAGATCGCGAGTAAGAAGGGCATGAAGAAAAAGACCGTGCAGACGCAGATTTACCGGGCAAGGAGCATGCTGCGCAGGATGTATGAAAAGGAGAAGGGCGCATGATACATAATATTACAGTGGAGAGAGAAAAACGAAAGAAACAGGACGCTTTCCCTGCGGATGCCTTTACCGAGGAAGAACTGCTGCGCCTCATCGAACAGGTGGAGGAGCGGGAAATGATCCATGCACCGATGCATCTAAAGGGGGATGTTTTTCAAAGAATCGGCAGGGAAAGGGAACGGGAGCGAAACAGACGGCTTTTTTCCTACCGGGTTAAGGTGCTGGCGGGAATGGCGGCGGCCCTGACAGTGCTGCTGCTTCTGCCAATCGAAGGGCGAAATGTCTCAGAGCGGCCGAAAGAGTCGTTTGTCAATGAACTTTTGCGGGGAGGCGAGAAGCCTGAGGAGGATACCTTGGAACAGGCATCCCTTGCAAGAGGACAGGAAATTGACAGGGCGTGGGAACGCTACCGGAAGAAACAGGAAAGAAAGGATGCCGGGGAGTGGTATCTTTTGGAAATGAAAGCGTATTTTAGGAACAATTTTGAATGGGAGGACTGATTGAAAATTAAAATTTTCAATCGCGAGATTAGGTTTGAGTAAATCTCTCCGAGATTAACTCACGAGGACTGCTTCGCAGCCTCGACTTTGCTTTGCTTGCCACAAACTCGTCTATGCGCGAAAAAATGCGCGGAAATGGAGGAAAAGATGAAAAAAAAGAAAGGTAAGTTTTGGTTGTTTGTGTTTTCGTTATGTCCGGGGGCGGGGCATATGTATCTGGGGTTTATGAAGATGGGATTAAGTTTCCTTCTGGGATTTATGCTCTCCATCGCGCTGGTGAGTTTGACGGGGCTTGACGTGCTTGTCGTGATTCCGATTACGATTTACATATATGCCCTTTTTCATGCCAACAATATCGGAGGGCTTAATGATGAGCAGTTTTATGCGCTGGAAGACAAATATCTGCTGGGATTTGACAGCATAGGAGCGGCAAATTTCCGGTTGGATGGCAGAATCAGGAGCATTGCGGCAATCGTTTTCATCCTGGTTGGAGTCTCCATGTTGGGTGAACTCGGCTTGGGGATGCTGTGGGATTATGTCGGGCATGAAAATCCAATGATGAGACTCATTTACTATACCGTGCGGGATGTTGTGCCCAGATTCCTGATGGCAGTCGCGATCATTTGGTTTGGTATTTATCTTCTTCGGGGCAAAAAGGTTTCTGAGGAGCCGGTGCCGCGGATTGAGCAGAAGCAGGCAGGCACGGAAAATGTTCAAAATGATCAGCAAAACAAAGACGGAATGGAGGGATAAGCGTATGGAAGCAGATAAGACAGAGAGTGCTCAGGTCATGGAAGCGCAGTGCGCTCAGATTCCGCAAGCGGAGCCCGTGGTGCAGCGCACCAGGAGGGTCGGCTCCGTCACCTTTGGACTCACATTGATCCTGTTTGGCGTCCTGTTTTTGGTCAATATCATGTTACCGACGCTGCATTATGAGGTAATCTTTCGCCTGTGGCCTGTGGTTTTCATTTTTCTTGGCATGGAGATCCTGGTGGAAAACCACAGAAGCAATACCGAGAAGTGCAGATTCGTCTATGATTTTCCTGCCATTGTCATGCTGGCGCTGATGCTCTTGTTTGCCATGTTGATGGCGGCGGTGGACTACTCCATCACGTATCAGAATTTTTACTGGTAACATGAAAAGCATTAGGCTTCTTCATAGTCAATTTGGCGGTTTGATAAAAATTGTCTGACGGCACGATCCCAGAGCGCGTCCGGCGTCTTATCCATGAGAAAAGTATGGAAGGCGCAGCCGGTCACGAGCGTGAGGGCAGTGCCGTCATATTTTATGTTCAGGACAAAGGCCTTTACCTGATCGGCGGTGACGGTTGTGTCGCCTGTCTGCAGGACGGCGGCGGTGTGATCGGGGGCCAGATGCAGCACGAAGTGAAAGGCTGCGGGCGTGTGCTTGCCCTTGATCAGGTCAAAGCAGATGGGCCGTATTTTTTTCCAGGAGGAAAATTCGTAGGGCCTGATCGTGGCATCTTCCCATTCCTCAGAAGAATAGAAATCCCGGTTTTCCCTGCCGTCGATGGTGAAAGTATTGTAGGTACTTAAGATGGCCTGCTCCAGAAGGAAGGCGTCAAAGTCATCGCCTGCAAGGAGTTTTGCCATAAATTGTTTGATGTTTTTGATTCTGAATGCGATCATGTGCAGCCTTTCCGGTTTCAGCAAAATAGCATTTTACCTCTTTGATTGTAAGGGAATTTCCCGTAATTTGCAATGAATAAATCAAATTTGCATTATTGGGTATTCTATGTTAGTATAAGTAGTAATGAAAACTACTTGAAATAGTTGCGGAGGCTGTATGAGTTATAAGATCGTGGTGGACAGCTGTTGTGAGCTACCCGAAAAGGATAAGAAAGACAAACGTTTTCAAATCATCCCGCTGGGTCTGGAAGTGGGCGATTATGTGATACAGGACGACGAGACCTTTGACCAGAAGGAGTTTCTGCGGAGGGTAGCGGCTTATCCGCTCTGTCCGAAATCTTCCTGCCCTTCTCCCGAAAAATATATGGAGGCCTATCGCGATGAAGCCGAGGAGGTCTATGTTGTGACGCTTTCTTCCCATCTGAGCGGAAGTTATAACAGCGCGGAGCTGGGAAAGAGCCTTTATGCGGAAAAGTATGGCGAAAAGAAAATCCATGTGATCGACTCGGAATCCGCAAGCTGCGGCGAGACGCAAATCGCAGAAAAGATCGTCGAATATAAGGAGGCTGGACTTTCCTTCGAGGAGACGGTGGAGAAAGTGGAGATCTTCAAGCGGCAGATGCGCACCTATTTCGTATTGGATAATCTGGAGACCCTGCGCAAAAACGGGCGCTTGAGCAGCGTGAAGGCATTGGTG
This sequence comes from Lachnospiraceae bacterium UBA7060, assembly GCA_002493835.1. Classification (GTDB taxonomy): domain Bacteria; phylum Bacillota; class Clostridia; order Lachnospirales; family Lachnospiraceae; genus UBA3282. Next base: position 12,334 of record DLAA01000151.1, read on the forward strand.
GCCTCCACCTTGAACATCAAACCCGTGATGGTCGGAAACCTTGGCGTGATCGAGCAGAAAGGGCAGGCAATCGGTATCAATAAGGCGCTTGCCAAAATGGCGGACTGTATCGTGAGTGATGTGAAGGAGCCGCAGGAGAGAACGCTGATGATTACCCACTGTAACTGTCCTGAGCGGGCGGCTTATATGCAGGAGCTTATGGAAAAACGTGCCTCTTACAAAAAAGTCGTGGTCATGGATACGGCGGGGATCAGCAGCATGTATGCCAATGACGGGGGTGTAATCGTGACGTTGTAACAGAGCGGGAAGAATGCCTTAAGAGCGGCATTCTTCGTGCAGCGCTTTTTTCACCCGAGATATTTCTAACGGCGATATGTTGAAACTTGCCCCGTCTTTCATGGTTATCTTAAGCAGAGAAAGTTTTTCCACAAAAGCGGTGTTTACGAGACAGTGTTCGGATATCAGGATAAAATGGGTAAACAGGACTAACTGTGAGTAGAGGTTGGGCAGGGTGCTCAAAAGGTCGAGAAAACGCCCCTCAGTCAGCGTTACATGGACATAGTTGCCGTTTTTTACGGCGTAGAGAATTTCGTCCTCATGCACATAGAGTGTGTCTTTTTCCCCGCGCAGTTCGATGGTGGGGATTGTTTCCGCTTTCAGGCCCTGCGCGTGATTCAGCATTTCATCAAGTTCGTTTACCTTGATCGGTTTTTTCAGATACAGGATCTGTTTTTGCAGCTGCCTGCGCAGAATATCGTGATTGGAGGCTTCGGTGACATCTTCCGGCACTTTGGAGAGAGCAGCCTCAATGACAGAAGGGTAGTCGATGGTGGAGATGCACAGGACAATGGGTGCCACTACGCCGGCATCGATCAGCTTTCTGGCAAGCTGGAAACCGTTGACCGGGCCGTTTGTCATGTCGATGAAAAAGGCATCGTAGAGCATGGGAGAGCGCAGAACCGCCTCCACATTGCCGTAAGAGTCAATATAGAGCACGCCCGTGGTGCGCAGCCTCCTGTCCGAGGCGCGCCCGAGGAGCCGCTCCATCTGTTTTCTGTCCGCAATATTATCGTCACAAACCGCGATGTGCATAGAATACCCCCTACCAGAAATTTAACTCGATCGGTGAAAAGACCACCGCAAGGATCAATATGATCTGTAAAGCCAAAATCACCGGCATTCCGTAGAGGAAGTACCAGTGTCTTGTCTTGTGATGAAAAAGGTGCATGCCGATAATAGAACCAAGGCTGCCGCCAATGATGGCCAGTACAAAAAGTGTAGCTTCCGGAATCCGAAAGGCCCGTTTCTGGGCCTTTCGTTTGTCAACACCCATCACGATCAGGCTGACCAGATTGACGATGACAACATATAAGAAAATAAGGTCAAAAGAATTCATGGGCTAGCGCAGCACCTCGCCCTGCTCCTGCATTTTCATGGCGCGAACCTTGCAGGATAAGCCGAAGAGGTTGATGAAGCCCTCCGCATCATGGTGATCGTAGAGATCTCCAGTGGTGAAGGAGGCGATGCTCTCATTGTAGAGAGAGTAAGGGGAGGTGGTGCCGGCTTTTATAATGTTTCCCTTGTAAAGCTTAAACTTGACTTCACCTGTCACATACTCCTGCGTCGATTCAATGAAAGCCTGCAGCGCCCTGCGCAGAGGCGTGAACCACTTGCCTTCGTAGACGACCTGCGCGAATTTATTGCCAAGATTGGCCTTTAATGCGTAGGTGTCGCGGTCGAGGATCAGCTCCTCGAGCTGCTGGTGTGCTTCGTAAAGGATTGTGCCGCCGGGTGTCTCGTATACGCCGCGGGATTTCATGCCCACCACGCGGTTTTCCACGATGTCTACAATGCCGATACCGTGTTTGCCGCCAAGTTCATTCAGGGTGGCAATGATGTCGGCCACTTTCATCTTTTTGCCATTGACGGAAGTAGGGATGCCTTTTTCAAAGGTCATGGTCACATACTCGCCTTCCTCAGGCGCCTTTTCCGGCGTGGTGCCGAGCACCAGCAGATGTTCGTAGTTAGGCTCGTTTGCAGGATCTTCCAGCTCTAAGCCCTCGTGGCTGATATGCCAGAGGTTGCGGTCGCGGCTGTAGCTGGAATCCGCGGAGAAGGGAAGATTGATGCCGTGCTGTTTGCAGTACTCGATCTCCTCTTCGCGGGAGTTTAATGTCCATTTTTCGTTACGCCATGCAGCGATGATCTTTAAGTCGGGGGCCAGAGCCTTGATGCCAAGCTCGAAACGGATCTGGTCGTTGCCCTTTCCCGTTGCACCGTGGCAGATGGCGGTGGCGCCTTCCTTGCGGGCAATCTCTACCAGCTTTTTTGCAATCACGGGGCGTGCCATGGAAGTGCCGAGCAGATATTTGTTCTCATAGACTGCATGAGCCTGTACACAGGGAATGATGAAATCGTTGCAGAACTCATCGGTCAGATCCTCTATGTAAAGTTTGGAGGCGCCGCTTGAGAGAGCTCTCTCCTCAAGTCCGTCAAGCTCCTCTGCCTGCCCACAGTTGCCGCAAACGCAGATGACTTCATAATCAAAATTTTCCTTCAGCCAGGGGATGATCACTGTGGTATCAAGCCCGCCGGAATACGCAAGAATTACTTTTTCTTTCATGGTTTTGATCCTTCTTTCTTTCATGATACTGTTATTATTTTGCGTCCTGAAAACAATATACATCAAGAGGTAAGAGATTGCAAGAGGTATTTTATGCATAATTATATGAATATAATGCAAATTACTGCATAAATACAAATAGGGGTTGAATATTATGCAAAAGCAGCGTATAGTTATACTATATGAAAAGAACTTCTAATCACTCGCAGCAAAGGCTGCTTCGCGAAGAAGTTCTAAATTTCATATAAGAGAATGCCTGCAATACGGCATTCTCTGCAAGTTTAAATTGAGTTTGGGGAGAGCGGAAAATGGGTATACAAGATTTTCTTTCAAGCGGTGATGCGCGGCTGGATAGTCAGTTTCTCTTTACGGCGGAAATTGACAAGATGACTTCCGTTTTGCGGCGGACGCTTTTGCTCGACTTAAGCCGCAGGGAAAACGACGCGGAGCATTCCTGGCATATCGCGGTGATGGCAATGCTTTTTTCCGAGTATGCCGCAGAGCCTGTCGATATCGGCAGGGTGGTGCAGATGTGCGTGGTACACGATCTGGTGGAAGTCTATGCGGGGGACACTTTTGCTTACGACGCAGCAGGGAACGCTGACAAGGAGGCGAGGGAAAAGGCGGCAGCCGATCAACTTTTTGGCATGCTTCCTAAGGAGCAGGGAAGGATGATCCGCAGCCTGTGGGAAGAGTTTGACGCCATGGAGAGTGCAGATGCAAAGTATGCTGCCTGCATGGACCGCCTGCAGCCCTTTCTTCACAATACGCTGACGGACGGGCACACCTGGGTAGAGGGCGGCACGGACCGCGCCGCGGTGGAAAAGCGGATGGCAATCATCAAAGAATTTATGCCGCAGGTGTACACTTGGGTTGCGGAGAACATCGAGCATGCGATCGAGGCAGGATGGCTAAAATAAATCCGTATTTTAGATTTGCCAAAGTTTGAGACAGGAAGAGGTAAGGAGTTGGAATATAAAATCATACGGCTGGCTGACCGGCCGGAAATAAAGGAGCAGGCAGCACAGTGGTTCCATGAAAAATGGCAGATTCCTTTGGAGGCATATCTGGAAAGCATGGAGGAGAGCCTTACAGACAAAGGGCCGGTTCCGCAGTGGTATGTGGCTGTGGAGGGCGGCAGAATCATAGGCGGCATGGGAGTGATTGAGAATGACTTTCACGACAGAAAAGACCTTACGCCCAATGTTTGTGCCGTCTATACGGAAGAAGACAGGCGCGGCAGGGGTGTGGCCGGTGCGCTGTTAAATGATGTCTGCGCCGATATGAAAGAGAGGGGAATTGATACGCTGTATCTTTTGACAGACCACGATTCGTTTTACGAGCGTTACGGCTGGGAGTTTCTCTGTATGGCGCAAGGGGATGGAGAACCGGAAATGTCGAGGATGTATGTTCATAAGGGGTGAGGGGGAGGACTAGATTGAAAAATCACGCCGATGCGCTGATTTTTCAATCGCGACTTTGAGTAAGAGCATCTCAAAGTCGTTGATCGCAGATGAGAAATCGCCTGCGCGAATTTCTCATCGCGTGTCATCGCAGTAAACTGCTCTGACATGGAGGATAGTATGAAGGAGATTTTTTTATGCGTTTTGTCCTTGTCTTTATCAGGCGCATTGACAGGAATATTACTTTTATTGATACGTCCTGCTGCCGGGAAATATTTTCCCAAGAGCTGGCGCTATTACATGTGGCTTTTAGTAGCGGCAAGGCTGTTGCTTCCGGTTTATATTGAGACAGATCTTTCCGGCGTTCTGTCCCCACATAACATCAGGGAACAGTTTAACCCTGGGGAGGAGGAAAAGGCAGCGGTATTGTCTGTGGCAGGAGAGGAAAAGGAACAGGAAACAGCGGCAGAGTATCCTAAGCCGGAACAGGCAGGGATTTCCCGGCAGCAGGAGAAAGGGGCTTTCGATGTAGATTGGCTTCAGGTGGCGGCGTATCTGTGGGGAATAGGCATAATGGTCAGTCTGGGGATGAAAATAGGCGGTTACCGGCGCTTTACCCGCAGTATTCAGAAGAAATGGGCGGCTATTTTAGATACCCGTGTGCAGACAGCGGCGGATGGGTTATGCCTTAAGCTGAGAATAAAAAAACCGGAGATTTATGAGAGCGACGCGGTTTCCGGACCGATCACAATGGGAATGGCAAGACCTGTTATTGTTCTGCCAACAGGAGAGAGGAATTTTGACAAGCTGCCTCTGGTTTTGCATCATGAGCTTGTCCATATCAAACGCAGGGATTTGTGGTACAAGTGGCTGTATCAAATCATATTGTGCGTTCACTGGTTCAACCCCATTCTATATCTGGTGCAGCGAAAGCTGAACGCAGATTGTGAGCTTTCCTGTGATGAGGCGGTGCTTTCGGCTCTTACAGGGGAAGGGAAAAAGGCATATGGCAATGTTTTGCTGGATACTGCGGAGGGAAATATAATGATGAAAAGAAATGTGCTTTCGGTAACTCTTTTGGAAAGAAAAGAGGATTTGAAGGAACGGCTAAAAGGAATTGTGCGGTATCAAAAAGGAAACGGTTTTAAAGCAGTGTTTTCTTTGTGCTTATCGGTGATGCTTTTATCTTTGTCGGCATGTGCCGGCATAGAGGTTTCCCCGGACGCTGTTCCCTTTCAGATTTCGGCGGAGGGAGTGCTGGTGGATAAGAATAGCGAGGCATGGCAGGCATATGATGACGACCAATTAATTGGGGGAAAGGATATCATTGATCAATGGCATATGAATAACTATGCAGGCGGTGAAAGAATTATTTGCAGCGGGATGTTTCTGAATGGCGCAGCGAGCGTTATGATTGCCAATGCCCCTGAGGATATAGACATACAGGTAAACTCGAAATTTGACATGCGGGAGGGAAAATTTAAACTGGTTCATGTTGACCCGGAGGGAAGGGTGAGTGTCCTTAACGATACCGGGGAAAAAACATCCGTTGAGGTTACCATGAAAGCGGGCAGAAATGTGATTAAGCTTGTGGGACAGGGAGCTAAGATACGGGAGCTGAGGGTGAATTACGATCACTTCAGGGAGAAAGATTTTGAGAGCGTTTTCTATTCCCAGGAGATGGAAGAAGCGGAGGAAATGAAGACGGAGATCGAACAGGGAAATGCGGATAAAGAGAAGGTGATGGACAATCTTGCGTATCTGGAGGATGAAACCGTAAGCAAAGCCTTTGCCGCGCTGCTTGAGCAGGGAGAATCCTTTGATGCAGAGGAACTTAAGCAGATTATCATTTATTCTGACGCTGAACTGTCTGCTCAGTATTTGCAGGAGGCGGTCAGAAGCGGAGCGGCGCAGCCTCCCAGTGAACTTGCTGTGTCCGGCATCAAGGCTTATCTGAGTTCGGAGACCCTTACCCAGCTGCTTCTGGCAATGGGAGAAAATCTTACCTTTGAGCTTCTTTTAGACTGCGCGCCTTATTTGGATGGGGATGAGATGGAGACATGCGTGAAGCAATATACAGAGTTGGGCAATCAGCTTACGGAAGAACAGGCAAACAGGCTGAAGCCCTATATGGATGAGGCGGCATTAGAGCCCCTAAAGCCCTTAAAGCCGATAAAACCTTTGAAACCCGATACATGATGAAATGAACGGGTTGGGAAATCAGAGATTGCGTTTGAAATGGAATTTTGTATAATATAAAATATGGCGGTTCTGAAGATACAGAGATGCCGCCGGAGAACAGGAAGGAGGTTTAGGCTTATGCTGTGCATTGCAACAGCTCCATGCAAAGTCGTTTAGGGCAGAATTGCATGGAGAGAAGAAACTGCTCTGGGACTTTGCAGACTTGATCATGAAAACGATTTGAAAAGGAGCAAAGTCAATGAATCAATATAAAAATAAAATACAGGAAATGAAACCATTCTTACTGCTTTGGAGTACGCAGTCCTTTTCCGGGCTTGGAAGCGCTATGACAAGCTATGCATTGGTGGTGTGGTCTTACACCCAGAAGGGTTCCGCGCTGATGAGCGCCCTTTTGATGGTCAGCTCTTATGCCCCTTATGTGCTGCTAAGTATTTTTGCGGGCGCATTGAGCGATAAGTGGAATAAAAAGATTACCATGCTGATATGCGATTCCATAGCGGCGCTGACCACAGTGGTTATGCTGGCGCTGCTGCGCGGCGGTACCTTGGAGATCGGGCATTTGTATCTGATTAACGGGATCAACGGCTTGATGAATACCCTTCAGCAGCCGGCATCGGAGGTGGCAACTACAAGGCTTTTGCCAAAGAAATATTATCAACGGGTAGGCGGTATGCGGTATTTGGCAAGCTCGCTGAATTCGATTTTGACGCCGATAATTGCCACGGCGGTTTTGGGGACAGCCGGCATGGGCGCGGTGGTAGGCTTCGACCTGTTTTCTTTTGGCGTGGCATTTTTAACCCTTGCATTTGGTGTCAAAATTCCCGAAGCGGGGGAAAAGGCGGAGAAGCAAGAAAAGCTGATGACTTCTGTAAAGAAAGGAATCGCTTATCTGCAGGCAAACAGAGGGATCCTTGATCTGATTCTGTTTCTGGCGGCAATCAATCTGGTGGCTTCCGTTTACAGCGCGGCGTTTCCCGCAATGCTGCTATCCAGACAGGGGGGAAGTGAAAAGGCGCTGGGAATGGTGAACACGGTAATCGGAGCGGCAACATTGCTGGGAAGTGTGCTGGCGTCTGCTTTGGGAACGCCGAAAAGCCGGGTGAAAGTGATCTGCAACAGCCTTTTGCTTTCCATGAGTACGGAAAACTTCCTGCTTGCCTTTGGAAGAACTCCTTTGATCTGGTGTATAGGCGGTTTTCTGGGGTGGATCGGAATCCCCCTTATGAACACCAATCTGGACGCCATTTTGAGGCTGCATGTGCCGGAGGGGATGCAGGGACGGGTATATTCTGTGAGAAATTCCCTGCAGTTTTTTACCATACCGGTGGGGTACCTTCTGGGCGGGCTTTTGGTAGATCAGGTTTTTGAGCCTTTTATGGCAAGCCGGGAGCAGAGCAGCATTTTCAGGCTTTTGTTTGGAGCCGGAAAAGGCTCCGGGGCGGCGCTGCTGTTTTTTGTTATTGCCTTTGCGGGGATAGGCGTGTGCCTGTATTTTAGAAGAGATAAATATATTTGGGAATTGGAAGAATGATAAATTTCCATTCCTGATGGATAGTACTGGTAAAGCCTCCCCTTTTTTGTTAAAATGGTGTTGTATGTTTACGGCAGTATTTTACAGGAGAAAAGGGGAGGCTTACAATGGCATTTGCACATCTCCACGTCCATACAGAATACAGTCTTTTGGACGGTTCCAACAAGATAAAAGAATATGTAAAGCGTGTGAAAGAGCTTGGCATGGACAGCGCCGCCATAACGGATCATGGCGTTATGTACGGCGTCATTGATTTTTATAAGGCATGCAAGGCGGAAGGCATCAATCCTGTTTTGGGCTGCGAGATCTATGTGGCGCCCAATTCCCGCTTTGACAAGGAACTCACAGGAGGCGAGGATCGGTATTACCATCTGGTGCTTCTTGCGGAAAATAATACGGGCTATGATAATCTTATGAAAATTGTAAGCCGGGGCTTTACGGAAGGATATTACTATAAACCCCGTGTGGATATGGCGCTTTTGCGGGAAAATCATGAGGGCATCATCGCCTTATCCGCATGTCTGGCAGGGGAAGTACAGCGTTATATCCAGAAAGGGCTTATAGAGGAAGCGAAAAAGGCGGCTTTGAAATACAGGGACTGCTTTGGCGAGGGAAACTTTTTCCTGGAACTGCAGGATCACGGGCTGCCTGAGCAGAGAATGGTGAACACCACGCTTTTGCAGATGAGCAAAGAACTGAACATTCCCCTTGTGGCGACCAATGACGTGCACTACACTTATGCGGAGGATGTAAAGCCCCACGATATTCTTCTCTGCCTGCAGACCGGCAAAAAGCTTGCAGATGAGGACAGGATGCGCTATGAGGGCGGGCAGTATTATGTGAAAAGCGAGGAGGAGATGAAGGGGCTGNNGGGCTGATCGCCCTGTCCGCCTGCCTGGCAGGGGAGGTGCCCCGCTATATCCAGAAAGGGCTGGTGGATGAGGCGAAAAAGGCGGCCCTGAAATATCAGGAGATTTTCGGAAAGGACAATTATTTTCTGGAACTGCAGGATCACGGGATCCCTGCCCAACAGCAGGTAAATTCCGTGCTTCTTCGCATGAGCAAAGAGCTGGACATTCCGCTTGTGGCGACAAACGACGTACACTACACCTACGCGGAGGATGCGCAGCCCCATGATATTCTGCTCTGCCTGCAGACCGGGAAAAAGCTGGCTGACGAGGACCGGATGCGCTATGATGGCGGACAGTATTACGTAAAGAGCGAGGAGGAGATGAAGGGGCTGTTTCCCTATGCCTGGGAGGCGGTGGAGAATACCCAGCGGATTGCGGACCGGTGTCATGTGGAGATTGAATTTGGGGTAACCAAGCTCCCTCACTTTGAGGTGCCTGAAGGCTATGATTCCTGGACCTATTTGAATAAGCTTTGCTACGACGGACTGAAGGAGCGTTACGGGGAGGATGAAAATGCGCCTGCCGGAGAAACCGGGCAGACGCTGAAGGAACGCCTTGACTATGAGCTGAACGTGATAAAGACCATGGGCTATGTGGATTACTTCCTGATTGTCTGGGATTTTATCAACTATGCCAAAAACAATGGTATTATGGTAGGACCCGGAAGGGGATCGGCGGCGGGGAGCATCGTCTCCTATGCCCTTAAGATCACCAACATCGATCCCATCAAATACAATTTACTGTTTGAGCGTTTTCTAAATCCGGAACGTGTTTCCATGCCGGATATCGATATTGACTTCTGCTTTGAAAGACGACAGGAGGTGATCGATTATGTAAGCCGGAAATATGGCTCCGAGAAGGTGGTACAGATTGTCACCTTCGGTACCCTGGCGGCAAAGGGGGTAATCAGGGATGTGGGCAGGGTTATGGATCTGCCCTATGCCTACGTGGATTCCCTTGCCAAAATGATTCCCAATGAGCTGAACATTACCATAGACCGTGCCTTGCAGATAAATCCGGAGCTACGCAGAATGTATGAGACAGACGGTCAGGTAAAGGAACTGATCGATATGAGTAAGCGTCTGGAAGGGCTGCCCAGGCATACGTCCATGCACGCTGCCGGAGTTGTGATCTGTTCCAGACCTGCGGAGGAGCTGGTGCCTCTTTCCAGAGGGGCGGACGGTTCCATTACCACCCAGTTTACCATGACCACCATTGAAGAGCTGGGGCTTTTGAAGATGGACTTCCTGGGGCTGCGTACCCTGACGGTGCTGCGGGATGCGGTGGCACTGATTGAAAAGGGCAAGGGGATACACATTGACATCGACCATATTGATTTTGACGATAAAAAGGTTCTCGCTTCCATCGGCACCGGGCGCACAGACGGTGTGTTCCAGCTGGAAAGCGGCGGCATGAAAAGCTTTATGAAGGAGTTGAAGCCGGAAAACCTGGAGGATATCATAGCGGGAATTTCCCTATACCGCCCGGGTCCCATGGATTTCATTCCCAAATACATTAAAGGCAAGAATAATTCCGGTGTGATCACCTACTCCTGCTCACAGCTGGAGCCTATTTTGTCGGCTACCTACGGCTGTATCGTCTATCAGGAGCAGGT
>DLAA01000077.1:0-24842 GCA_002493835.1 Lachnospiraceae bacterium UBA7060
CCCATGTCCAGCAGCCGGAACTCCGCCCATAAATCCATCAGGCCGTTGCTGGAAGGCGTGCCGGTCAGCCCCACGATGCGCTTCACCTTCGGCCGGACTTTCATCAATGCCTTGAACCTCTTCGTCTGGTGGTTCTTGAAAGAGGAAAGCTCGTCAATCACCACCATGTCGAAATCGAAGAGAACGCCACTGTCTTCCACAAGCCACTGCACATTTTCACGATTGATGATGGTAATGTCCGCCTGTTTTTGGAGAGCCGCCAGCCGTTCCTCCGCCGTGCCGACCGCCACACTGTATTTCAGACCGCCCAAATGATCCCACTTTTTGATTTCATCCGCCCATGTGTTCCTCGCTACCCGCAAAGGAGCTATCACAAGGATTTTATGGGCTTCAAAGCGGTCAAACAAAAGATCGTTTACTGCCGTCAGAGTAATTGCGGTCTTGCTCAGCCTAAGCCCATATCCAGGAGAACCGCCGCTGTCTTATGGTTCTCAATGTAATCAATCGCATAGGACTGATAATCGTGTGGTATGAACTTCATTCGGCATCACCTCCAATCTCATCAATGATGCGTGTGATCTGTTTCCCGCTGTCCAGCACATACACCCTGAAGCCCAGCCGCCGCAGGAGCCTGTGCCTTGCGAGCTGCAGCGGACGCGGCTTTTCGCCGGGGGCCTTTACCTCCACAAAGGCAATCCTGCCTTCCGGCATCAGCACCATGCGGTCGGGCATCCCGTCAAATCCCGGAGAGACGAGTTTCGGCGCGATGCCGCCCGCCGCTTTTACGGAGTGGACAAATTTCTGTTCAATGCTCTTCTCCCGCATATGCCCTCCACAGTTCCTCGAAAGCATCAACCGCCCCGGTGCAGGCTCCTGTCTGCCACAGGTAGCTTGAGATTGCCCGGTGGCTCGCCGTTTTGGGGAAACCAAAGTCCCTCAGCATATCCCTGACGAAATCCCCGCAGGGAGACGGTTCCGACTTGAACTTCTCTGCCCACTTAAAGAATGGGCTGGGATTGTCGTTGATGTCGCGGGTAAGGACAATCCGGTACCGCCAGTTCAGTTCCCCCGGATTCACGGGGGAATATCCCGCAAGCAGCATGGCGTCCTTGAACTCGTTGTTCGTAAGGTAGATGCCCGTGTCATGCTCCAGGATGTGCTTCATCCCATAGCTCGTCCGCCCCCGAAGTATCTTCTTTGCGGTGCGGATGTTCTTCCCAATCCAGCCATCCACCGCTTTTTTCACTTCATCGTCATGGTCGGTAATCAGCCCACCGTCCTCCCATCCGTTCTCATTGGTGTATGGCCTGCCATTCTTTATCATCTTGATATCCTCCTTCCATCGGTTGTCCCGTCCACCGCCTGTCCGTGCCGCCTGTCCACGCTGAAAACCTTGGTATTACAGGCATTTCAGCGTTTCTGCGGACAAGTGGACGGAATTTTCCCTTACGCGCGAAATACGCACGTGTGCATATATGCGGAACGTGGCCGCTATTATAAAATTTAATGTTTTTGCCTTATATAGATTTTTCTGTCCAGTTGTCCACGGATGTGCCAAAAAGCCTTGTGCCGCCTGCGTTTTGCGGCTGTGGACAACACTGGGACAGGCATTGGACGGCTCAGGCTGTCCTCGTATATATGCGCTGCCGCCCATAGATGGGGAGCATCTGTCGCACGCCGCTTTTCACCCATCCCTCAATCCGCACCATGATGGCGGATATGGCATAGGAGTCGGAGGGGCGCATCTCCTCCTTGCCCTTGCCGAAGCATTCGCACCAGATTTCAATGTTGCTGACGGTCTGCCGCATCACGGTCCCCTCCGTCCTCGTGGGATCGTCTTGGTCGCGGAAATATTCCCGCCGCCTGTAGAGGTCCATGCCGCCCCAGCCTTCCGGCAGGAGCATATCCAGGTAGTTCCGCACGATGCCCTCGCGGTCGTCCTGCTCCATCGCCTCGCGTTGCTCCTTTTTGGCATATTCCTCAAGGTCCGCGTCGAGATACAGCTTTTCGCCCGCCTTGGCAGTTTCGGCGGCCTCCGCCCAAATCTGCTTTATGACTTCGCCGGTCATCTCCCAAGGCTTCCACTTTCCCCGTCCGCTTACTTTGACGTTCCAGAAGCGGCGGTTCCCCGTGATGTCGCGCAGATAGCCGTTCTCGCTGTTGGTCGTGCCGAAGAACACGCACTGCCTTGGATGCGGCGTCACCCGCCGCCCGAAACTGGCGCGGTACTTGTCGTCCTGGCGGGAAATGAACGCCTTGACCTTGTCGATGTCGGCTTTCTTCATGCCCGCAAGCTCGCCGATTTCCAGAATCCAGTACCCCTGCAGCTTCTCCGCCGCCGTCTTGTCGTTCATGTCGGAGAGCGCAAGACTGTCGGAGAACCACTCCCCGCCGAGGGCGGCGATCAGCGTACTTTTGCCGATGCCCTGCGCCCCGTTTAAGACAATCATGGTGTCGAACTTGATTCCGGGATGGTATACCCGCATATACGCCGCGCACAGGGACTTCCTCGTGACCGCCCGCACATAGGGGCTGTCCTCCGCGCCGAGGTAATCAATCAGCACGGTCTCCATTCGCTTTTCTCTGTCCCATGGAGGAAGCGACTCGAACATCTCACGGATGGGATGGTAGGAGCGGTCGTCCGTCACCTTCGTGACAGCGATGCGGTAGTTCCTGTCGGAGAACGAGCCGTAGTGGGAATCCACAAAGCTGATGAGCTGGGCGTCGTCCGCGTCCCGCCAGAACCTCGCCGGATGCTTCCACGGCACCTCGCCCTTAATCTCCATCCCGTCGGCGAGCTGGTTGAAAACGATGCCCTTGAGGTTCGGCTCGTTCTCCATGATCAGCGTGATATTATGGAGTGAATTTTTTAAAGCCGTTGACCGGGATTCATATTCCAGCTGCTTCTTCCAGGAACCATCGTCCTCCGCGAAGTCCACCGCCGCGCCCCTCTGCTTTTCCTCCAAAATCAGTAGCTTGACCTTCTCGTCCTTACTTGCGAAATCCGCCATCTCCCGGAAGGATTTCTTCTCGTCATCACCGCCAAACAGGTGGATGCGGACGATGTCGAATGCGCTGCAGAGTCTCAGATATGCCGGGTCTTTGGCATGATGGCTGTATACGAACTTGCCGCCCTCCTTGATTTCCACACCTGGCTGGCTGCTCGACTCTTTATAGCGGTATCGGCTACCATCCGCCGACGGCTCGTAAATGTCACCCAGGAAGGCATCCATAGCGAGATTGACGGGAAAATAGGCATTATTGAAAACGCCGACAATGCCGTCCTTCTCCAAAGGATCCGCCTGTTTCTTATCGCTGACGCCCTTCGCCTCGCTCTCCCTGGAGGACGTGGGCAACCTTGCCGGATCCGTCCACTCGGGATGCGCCGAAAGGATATCATCCGGGTCAAACCAGCCGCCGTCCGTCACAAGATACAGGTATTCGCCGTTCGACGGCGTACTCGGCCAGTACATCATCTGGTTCGGGAGGTAGGAGCATTCGTCAAACATATCGATGCCAAGCTCCTCCGCCACATACCTTGAGATGGCGACATATTCCTCCGGCGACACATCCCTCGTAAGCGGAATCAGTACCCGCACCCTCGGACTCTCCGGCACATGGCCGTGCGTGGAGTAAAGGCAGGAGCGGTATTTCATCCGATTCTTGTAATCATCCACAAACACCACCGTAACCCTGTCCCCGTCCAGGCTGATCACGGAACGGCACGCCACATTCTGCAAGAGACGCCTGCCGCCTATCAGGGCTCCGCAGACAAAGCCGCCGTGGTCTTTTGCCGCTTCGCGCTCCTTTGACTTCATCTTTGCGTATTCTTCCACCGACTCCGGCGTCCGGATGGTGGTTTTCAGTCTCTCACACAGGTCATCGAAAGTCGTGGTCTTGTTCGACCATTTCTTCGCATGGCTACTGTGTCCGTAAGCAATTGGTAAATCACGCATCTGCCTTAACCTCCTCCAATCCTTCTGTGAAATAGCGGATAGTCTTGCCCAGCTTTTTCGCCCTCACAATTTCCGCAACCATGCCCTCAGATATATGGCTGCCAAACACCCATACCTCCTGGCATTTTGCAAGGATCACTTTGCCCATATAGAGGGCAAGCGGGCGTTCCGTCTTTTCAGACAGAAACTGCGGAAAAAGCAAATGTACGGTCAGAGGGATAGTGCCCTTATCAACCGCAAAGCGGGAGTAGCGCCGTGCTTTTTCGGTATTGCTGTCAATGTCGCCGCTGAACGGGCTGCAGATATAGACCAGCGGCCGGAAGCAGGCAGCCCTGCGGGCCGCCTTTTCTTCCTTTTCGATCTTTGTCAGTGCGTGATATGTGGTCGGATCCATGTACCCTTCCGAGTTTTTCTTATCAATCATCATATCCGTCCTCCCGTTCCATCGTGGGCAGAGTGCCGTCCGCCTTAAGCAGGTCGTAGATGAACAGCCGCCCCTGCTGCGTCCAGTAGGTGTGTACCTTCGTGTGGACGGTGCCGTCATTTGCCGGATAGCTGTGGGTTTTGGTGCTTGTGTAGCCCCTCTTGGCATATTTCTGGTACAGCAGCCAGATGCCGCCCTGCTTGAACTGCACGCCTTTTCCGTGCAGATACCGGTTCATGCGGTTAGCCGACCAGCCGTAGTCCTTGGCGATTACCGAAATTGCCACAAGGTCTTTGCAGTTCAGAACCACATCGTAGTAGCTCGCCTTCGGCTTCATCTCTGCGATCTGCTGCTTCTGGACAGCCACCGTCTCCGTCAGCACCCTTGCTTTTTCCCTCTCCGCCTTCAGCTGTGTAAGTGCCGCAATCAGCGTGTCGGGATCGGCAAGCAGCTCGTCCACCGCATACACGCCATGCTTTCGGATGGCGGGCAACACCTCGGACGTTACCCAGCGTTTGAACCTTTTCGCCGCCGGCAGCTTGCTTGAGAGGATAAGGCTGTAAAGACCGCTCTCATTGATGACGTACATTTCGCGGCTCTGGCCTGAGTCGGTAAAACACCGACTCAGCTTATCGTCGCTGTCAACATGGCGTTTGAGCGCATCCGAGGTGTCCTTGTAGCCGAGAATCCCCGCCACATCTTTTCCGACAAAATACGGCTCGTCTCCAATGACCATTGTGCGGACAGAGCCGAATTCCTCGCTCTTAAAAATCTGTAATTCATGCATACGAATTACCTCCGTTTTTCTGTAAAGTAAGGCAGTCTTTGCTGTCTCCTGCCTCTATAGGCAAAGGAAAACTGCCAAATCCGAAGCAGCCGCCGAAAAATTTTTATAAATGTCTGGTATGACCTGCAGGCACATTCCCAAAACGGGAATCCGATGCGTTAAATCTCTTGTGATGCAAACGAGGCCGGCACAAAATTGCGCTGACCTGATACGATAAAAAAACAGGCATCTGTCTGCCAAGGAGTAAAACAGATGCCCGTTTATCCATTTTGCTACTGTATCAGTCTGATGTTCCGCTCCATCCTTTTCCGCAGCGTTTCCGTCCTGTTAAACTGCGCCCTCCAGTAACAGTACCCGGACGAGTCCTCTGACAGTTCCGACATCTTCCGCTTATGCTCACCGCAAAGCGCCGCATATCCGTCCGCCATCTCCCGCAGAGTGGAAAGCAGTTCTGCCCTTGTCTCATCGGAGCAGTACCAGTTGATAAGTTTCGCAATCTTCCGTGCCTTCTGAATAGGGCAGGGAAAAAACGCGGCTATATTCAGTTCCATATATCCCGTCTCATATTCAATCCGCAGCCGTTCCATATGACCACCTAATCTTTCCTGTAAAAATCACATTCGTATCCGTCCGCCCGCAAAAGAAGTCCCCTTGCCCATGGCGGCGTCCTGCCCATCTGCTCACAAACGGCGGCAAGGGACATCCGTCTGTCCGCTTCAATAATGATCTCGTCATGGACGTGCGCCACGATGGAACAGCAGGAGAGTGTCCGCATGGCATAGCAGAGGATATCCCTCGAAACCGCCTGGACGATATTCTCCACCAGCTTGCCGCCGAAGGTTTCCAGCCGCTCCCATTTTTTTGTGCCGCCCACGCCCATGTAGGTGACGGACTCCCCGCCAAAACGGTTCTCGCCGATCCTCGGCTTCACATAGGCAAGCCGCCTGCCGGACGGGAGCGTGATGAACATCATGCCGCTCTGGTAAACAAAACGGATGCCGTGTGTCTCCGTGAATATCCGCTTTTTGATGCACTCCTTCACCGCGCGGTCAACATCCCGCCAAAGTTCGATAATGTGTGGGTTTGAACTCCGCCACATATCCACCAGCGGCTGCAGTTCCTCTTCGACAAGCCCCATCTCCAATGCGCCCATGGATTTCAGTGCGCCGACCGAACCGCCGTAGCCTAATGCCAACTCAGCGATTTTGCCTTTCTGCCGCAGATGGCCGTTCACGCCGTGCTTTTCAACGGGGACGCGGAACATCTGGCTTGCGGATGCGCAGTAAATGTCGCCGCCGTCCTCGAACACCTTCAGCCGCCATTTCTCCCCGGCAAGCCATGCAATCACCCTGGCCTCAATGGCGGAAAAGTCCGCTACGATGAACTTTCTGCTGTTCTGCGGCACGAATGCCGTGCGGATGAGCTGCGAGAGTGTATCGGGGACATCCTCGTAGAGCAGTTTCAAAGCGTCATAATCCCCGCACCGCACCAATGCCCGCGCCTGCGCCAAGTCCGGGATATGGTTCTGCGGCAGGTTCTGAAGCTGGATTATGCGTCCGCTGTACCGCCCGGTGCGATTGGCTCCATAAAATTGGAACATCCCATGCGCACGGCTGTCGGCACATACCGCATTCTCCATCGCCGTGTATTTCTTGACCGATGACCTGGCAAGTTGCTGACGCAGGGTAAGCACGGTCTTTAACGGCTCTGGCGCATCCTTCAGCAGTTCCGCCACCGCCTTCTTATCCAGCGCATCCGTCTTCATCCCATTCTCCAAAAGCCACTGCTTCATCTGCTGTACGGAATTGGGGTTCTCCAGTTCCGTCAGTTTTTTCATTGCCGCCGACAGCTCCGCCTTGGAGCGCCCGTCCATGGCGATTGCCCGACGCACCATCTCCATGTCCACGCCGATGCCCCGATCATTGATCTCTTGGTCGAGGCGGTATTCCTCCCACACGAAATCTGGTACGGGGAACTTTGAAAGCCGCTGCTGTATCTGCATTTCCGTTTCCACATCACGGAAATTGTATGTTTTGAAACGCTCCCATTTCTCTCTGTCATGCTCCGGCAGGTTGCGTGTCCTTCCGCCATTCGCCTTGGTGGGCTTGCAGGGAACGCAGAAATAGCGAATCAGGTCTTTGCCCTCGGTCAGCTTCTGCTTTTCCAGCCCAAGCGCCGCACCCACGCTTTCCAGTGAAAGCGGCAGCCCAAGGTAAGCCGACCACACCATCGTGCAGCGCCAGCCCTCCGGCTCCAGCCATTCTTCAAGATAATTTGACAGACACACCCGTTCAAACGCCGCATTATATGCCCACTTGGTAACCGTTTCATCGGAAAGTGCCGCAATAATCTCCTTCGGCACTTCATCGCCCCGCACCAGGTCATACACCGCAATGTCCCCGCCGTTCACTGACACGCCGAACAGCAGGATTTCAAAAGCGGGGGATTCCGCATATTTATACACGCCGCACTTGGATAAATCCACATCGCTGTAGGTCTCCAAGTCCAGCGAAAGCGTCTTGATTTTTCCCATATTGTCATCCTTTCCTGAATATTAAAGGCGGCGGGATCGTCCAAAATCAGACATTCCCGCCGCCCGCCGTTATGCTATGTGCTTACGAGAGGAAGTCGTCCTCACTCTCGTCCGCGAAATCGTCCTCGGCTCTGGTCTTGCCGCCCAAAGGCTCCCCGTCACGGATCTTCTGAAGGTTGTTCAAACCACAGGCGATGCCGCGGTTTCCATTGCTGTTGAAGGCGTAAAAGTTGATGCTCGCCCTGCCGTACACGCCGCTGTATACCTCCGAGGTGTCGATGATCGGCTGGCGGTCAGCATCCACGATTCCGGGAGCCGTACTGCTGTTGGCGTTGACAAAGTACGCATTGGCGTAGGCTTCATCGTCCGGGCGCTCCAGGTCGCCGTCACGGAGCGGGGTTTTCAAAATGGAGAGCGCGGGTACGGCCTTGCTGCTGCCCTTCAGCTTGGACTGCCCCTCCTCGTAGGCAGCCTGGATCGCGGCTTTGATTTTGTTTACCGTAGCCGTGTCCGACTTCGGGATGATGAGCGACACCGAGAACTTCGGCGCGCCGCCGTTGATGGACTTTGCCTGCCACACATTGGCATAGCTCCATCTGGTGCCAGGTCCTGTGATAACTTTTGTCGGGTTAGTGAAATTTGCCATTTAATTTTCCTCCTTAAAATCGTCTGCGGCGTTTGCCGCATTGTTCATAGCCGGGCGTCTGTCCGACGCGGGTACTAAAGCCGGTTTGCCCTTTGGTTTTTCAACCAGGTTTCCGAGCAACTTGTCGAATTTTGCCTTTCCGAGCAGCTTTGTCATGGCCGTGATGCCGAGAACCTTATGCTCAAACGGATCGAAGCCCTCCTGTTTTACTGTGTCTGCGACTGCCGTTTCATTGATGTATCTGCGGTTGGAGCGTCCTTCAACCACCTTCCAGCCGTCATATTCCACTCCCGCAAGTGCCTGCGCCAAGGCGTATTCCTTCACGTCCGCCGCCCATGCCGCCAGCTCGTCCGCTTTCGCAAGGACGGCGGCGATCTCCGCGTTTTCCAGTTCAGCAGGCATCTCAAAGTCGTACTTTGCCAGTTCGAGGTTGTACTCCGCCCTTTTCCTGCAGGTCGCTTTGACCTTGCAGAACCGGCAGTGTTCCCCGGCCTTGAAATCTCCCTTGCCGTCATAGGCGAGTTTTGCGATAGGGGCGAGGGTCTCCTCCGCCCATTGGTAAAGGTCAGCCTTTGACATTGTGGACACACTGACATTCTCCCGGCGCGGCTGGTAGATCGTCATGCAGACCAATGTGATGTCATAAATCCCATCGAAAAGCTCCAGGGCGCCAAGCGCGTAGCACATCATCTGCGGATTCTCCAGGGCAGAAACTTCCACGCCCCTGCCATACTTGAAATCAATCACATAAAGCGTCCCGTCCGCTACGATCAGGCAGTCGCCCGTGCCAAAGCCCTCCGGCACATACCTGGAAAAGTCGAGCCGCTGTTCCACGAGGACAACGGGATCCCTGCAGGTGTCCTTCACTTTTTCCACGATTTCAGAAATATAGGCAGCATAATCATCTGTGCAGCATTCCATTTCCTCGTCATAGAAAGAGAGTGCCGCAGTCGGGGTTTTGACATCTTTTCCGAGATATTTCAGCACCTTGTACTCACACAAAGCGTGTGCATCCGAGCCTTCTGCGGCATATTCGCTGCCCTTGTCCTCCACTTCCGCACAGAGTTTTGCGGACGGCGGGCAGACAAGCCACCGGTGGCTTGAGGATGCGGAAAGAAGTGCATGTTTACCCATTCCCCAGCACCTCCGCTTCCGAAAGCAGGGCTTCATACTCCGCCGGATCAACATCCGACAGCCTATCCGCCCCATGCTGTGTGATGAGGCTCCTGACCTCCGCCGTATATCCCGCACGGGATTTTTCCGCCAGCACCATACGGACTTCTTCCAGCGTCAGCGGTTTCTTTTCCGGTTCCGCTTCTGCAGGAGCAGGCTCCTGCGCCTTCGGCTTAGGCTCTTCTTTTGTCCTGATTTTCTTCTTCGGTTCTTCCTTCGGCTCGCCGCTTGCCATTGCATCTGCAAGTGCCTGCAGGCTGTCTCCCAAAGAGCGGACATCCTCAATGACATTCAAAAGCAACTTAATCCTGCTCATTTTCCTTTTTCCCTCCTTTGACTTCATGAATTTCTACCGACTCCACACTCTGTCCAGGCGAGAGCAGGTATACCGTTGTGAAATCCCCGAAAAGCAGATGGAGAAGTCTCATCGGTAGCCTGCAATCCGCGCCTTCCAGTACCCTTGTCCTGGATTTTTCGTCCGTGACATTGATGCGGATTCTATGTTTCAGCGCCATATCCGATATCTTCCTTTCTGCAAGGGTTGTATCGTTTGTCCCTTACAACCCTATAGGCAAAAGGAAATGGCAGAATCCGAAGTCCTATCTGTATAAATTTTTCAAAGTCTCATCTTCAGCGATGGCAGCATTGATCTTCTTCACCAGCTGGCCGACTCGGACATCGCTGATGCCAATCCTTTTTCCAGCTTTCGCTTTGGACAGTCCTTCCATAAATACAAGCCGGTAGACCTTCTGCCACTGTTCCGGCATTGCCGCCACAAGCTCCCGCAGACGGATGATCGTATCCGGGACTTCTTCCTCATCCGATACAGACAGCTGCTCCTCCAGGCGGCTGCTGTCGCCCAGGTCATCGCCGTCAGGATCGGTCTGCCCGTCCAGTGATTCCAATACTCGGTGCTTTCCGGGGATTTCATTCGCAAACGGCTCCCTTCCGTATTTCTCCTTGAAATCAGCGATGAACTGCTCCTTCCACTTGTCGTAAATAGGCTGATACCATTCCGGCAGCTTGTTTTCCTTGGCGTTGATGTACACCTCGTGGTCGTCCATCTTATGAAGAGCAAGGATATCCACATCCTTAATCCCATGCTCTCCCGGCTTGTATTCGGTGACAAAATTTCCGTTGTCATCAAATAATTTGTAAGTACCTCTCTTGTCTTGCGGCGTTTTCTTGATTTTCATAGGTTGTCCTTTCCGCCTGCTTGACGGGAAGGACAATAAGGTACAAAAAGCCGGATGCGGTATGCACCCGGTTATCCCATGCCTGAAAAATGGTATAAGGAATAAAGGGTACATGCTGCCGCTTCCCCACTGACCGAATCAGCGGAAACAGCTTTATGTATCCAACATTGCCCTTATACGTAATCAGGCTTATTGTGATTTTTTTACTCGAAGCATTGCTCCATTGACATCTATCAGAAGAACATCAATGTTCCTGATAACTCATATAACGATTTGTATTTCTAAATAATTCTTGAAGCAGCCCTTTACTTCATACCTATAGGTAAACCGAACTGCAGCAAATCACTTCCTTTCAAATACGGCAATTGTCACCGCATCTTGGACACTCATGCATTCCCCTGTCCTGATGCCCATCCTAAGTTTAAAGATTAATGTGTTTTAGGAAGGGAAATTACTGATAGCAGATTCATCTGCAATAATCGTGAAAAATAAATTTGTGAAAGCAGTAGTAAAATTCACATTTTTATGTTACAATAAATTGATACTTAAGTTTTCTGCCGTTTTCGCACCGTCTGCCATCTGGTGCAAAGCGAACCCTCTCTGCCTTAAGTTCTTTTTCATTATACAAAACCAAGCTGGCACTACTCGGCGGTGAAAGATATGTGTGGATAGGCTTGGACAGCTTTGGATAAGGAGGATATTATGCAGTTTAATGAGTTTGCAAATAAACTGTTTTCTGTTTTAGGAAATGGGGCCAGCACCCACAGTTTTGCGAAGACACTTTTTGATTCCATTACTACCGATGACGGAAGCGATATCTTGGACGGCTATAAGAACAGTAGCTATAAGGGTTTTTACAATGGACACACTTCCATATCAGGAATTTCGAAGAAAATAAATACCTATGTCGAACCCATGGAATTTTCCGCATACATAGGCAACTTTTCGGATGCGGTCAGAGAGAATCTCTGCACGGTTTTCCAAAATGCTATACCAGGCATCGAACCCAATAGTGCCGGAGATGAGCTTGCGGCTTTATTCGTAGAAATCATCACTCAGGCTGCCGGTGCAAATAAAAAAAGCACTCCTAAAGGTGCTTCAAAGCCTGACACGATAACGCCAATTATAATGGACATCAATGGTGTCGCTCCGGATCTCGGAGAGTATCAGGACGGTGTTCTGTATTTAGAAAGACGGGCAGCAGATAAAGGCGCAGCGAGTCCGTTCCAAAAATATCTGGATGCCGCAGTGTCATATTACTCCACAAAGAAAACCTTGCTTTACGCTGAAAAACCACATCCATTTTATGAACTGTATGTATGCAATAATGTTCACTACAGAAAATTTCGTGCCACAGGAGTACGTGATTTCAAATCAGAAAAAACCATCAGCAATGCGACCGTAGAAAAGTTAGAGGCCGAATCAAAATACATCATTATCGAAGGCACCGGCGGAATTGGGAAATCCATGTTGCTCACGCATCTGTTTTTATCATCGGCAGAGAAATCTGCAGATACTGGAAGTACACCTTTCCTTCTGCCTCTGAAAGCTTACAAAGACACTACCAGCGGGATTGTCGATTTCATATGGAAATCCGCAAGAGAATTTGATGCTGTCGTTTCCCAAAATGACATCATCTCCTCGCTTCAAGAGAAAAATATGATTTTACTTATGGATGGCCTTGATGAAATTCAGAGTACCATTAGGGAGAACTTCGATTTGGACTTAGAAGCCTTTATCAAGTCTTATCCAGGCAATACTATTATCATCACATCTCGTCCCGTTTTTTCGTTTATCGCATACTCCAAGTTTTCTGTTTTTGATATACAGGAACTGACAAAAGAACAGGCTCTTGAACTTGTACAAAAACTGGAATTTTGGGATACTGCTGCAAAGGAAAATTTTATGAAAGACCTGGACAGGCACCTATATGCCTCCCACTATCAATTTGCCAGCAATCCGCTACTATTAACGATAATGCTGATGACATACACCACTTTTGGTGAGGTTCCTGCAAAGATGCACGTTTTCTATTCAAAAGCGTATGAAACGATGGCAAGGCTTCATGATGCGTCAAAGGGCACATTCAAGCGAAGCCTCCATACAAAATTGACACCTGAAGAGTTTGCAAAATACTTTGCGGAATTTTGCGCCAGAACTTATACAGAGGAAATCCTGGAATTCACTGAAAGAAATTTTTCAGTTTATATGTCAAAGGTTCTAAAAGACAGTTATGCCGAACTTACTGGTGTCCAGCCGAGAGACTTTCTTCTTGACCTTACCGATAACCTCTGTATTATGTACCGCGAGGGAGAAAGATATTTTTTCATTCACCGCTCTTTCCAGGAATACTTCGCCGCCGTACATTTTGCATCCAGTTACGATAACAAGTTGAAAAAGGTCGGCGATTTTTTTGAAAAGATGCAGCATCGTTCCTACACGGACAGAACATTCGACATGCTCTATGATATGATTCCTGCCAAGGTTGAAAGATTTATCTTTCTGCCATTTCTGGAAAGCCTCATAGCAGATTGCTCTAAGGCAGGGGACGATGAAGAATATTGGGAGTTTTTGGAGCGTATGTATCCTGCTCTTTACTATGAGGAGGGCGAAACAGGCGATTCCTACCCGAACGAACCGCAGTCTTTTTTGTACCAGTCGATACTCAGGGAAAAGCAACTGGAAGCAGTCTCTGATCTCGATGATTACGGATGGCCGAAAGAAATCTATGAGATGCCGACAAAAAAATGGGTGTCAGCCTACAGGGAATTTACGGATGACGATGGATTCTATAATTATCCTGATCCTGATTGTATAAACGAAAAAATCCTTGAGGATACTACCATATTTGCCGAAGAAGATCTTCCATATCGGTATTTTGATTATTTTGGGAGTCCGGATGAAGTGGGAATCACTGTTGAAATTGAAATATATGAGCTTCGCAAAAATCCGGCAAAGTATGCATGGCTTAGGGATTTCATGGAACAGGCCGAATTTCCGATTCTTCGGGAATACTGCAATGTCAAAAAATATTATGATGAACTGAAAACAAGAATTGAGAAAGAGAACGATTCAGACAGTTTGTTTGACGATTAGAAAGGAGCCGACAACCCACGATGAGAATCAGCTACAACAAGCTATGGAAACTTTTGATAGATAAAGAAATGAATAAACATGATTTGAAGGTTGCTGCCGGTGTCAGCTCGGCATCAATAGCAAAACTTGGGAAATGCGAAAATGTTACCACGGATGTGCTTCTGAAAATCTGCGAAGCGCTGAACGTACACATGGATGATATCATGGAAACGATTGACGATTAAGGAGGATTTGAGATGAAACTGCTTTATTCTGACATTCTTCCGCTTGCAGCCGAAGACGGTCAGCAGACCATAGCTGACTGCTTTAAGGAACAGCTGACCAAAGCGGACCGCCTGGAAATTGCTGTCGGGTATGTTTCCCGCGCATCGTTAGAGGAACTCGACGAACTGGCGGCGGAATGCAATATCGGCACAATCTGCCTGAACATTGGTATGTATTACATCGAGGGGATGCCGGAAAGTTCCTACCACACAGCTGTAAAAATACATAGAAAATGGGCTGATTCCGGAATAGGGGAAATCCGTATGGTTCGTGCTTTCAAATATCACGGGAAAATTTATTGTTTCTATAAAGACAGCGAGCCGTTTGCGGCTATCATTGGCTCAGCAAATCTTGGAGTCCTGAAGCTCGAGGCATCCAACCGCAGGCAATACGAAATCGCTTCATTAACGACAAACGCCGATGAATGCCGGGAGATTGCTGAATTCCTGAACAAACTGAAACAACCCAGCTGTTCTGCCAATATCAATGAGATTTCTGATATGCCGCTGATTTTTGAAAAAAACAACGCATTATCAGGAATTGAACTCGTTACAGAGGTTCCGCCAACAAATGTGGAATTCTACAGGCGCTGTGCTGCATATGCGTCATTCATGCTCCCGCTCAAGGTTCCTGCAGCGGCG
This sequence comes from Lachnospiraceae bacterium UBA7060, assembly GCA_002493835.1. Classification (GTDB taxonomy): domain Bacteria; phylum Bacillota; class Clostridia; order Lachnospirales; family Lachnospiraceae; genus UBA3282. The sequence continues at coordinate 14,717 of DLAA01000077.1, forward strand.
GAACGCCACATGGATGATGGACGGCATTTCACAAAATCCAACATAAATGTTTGTTATGCCGCGCCAAGAAGCAGGCGAAAATCCCGCGACTGGTACGAAACGCAGCTGACAGTTGCCAAGGAAATCACCCATATTGATGGATACCCCGAAAAGAATGTACCGTTTTTTATCGTTACTGATGATGGCTATTGGTTCAAAGCACATACCACAAGCGACGGCAATAAACAATTTAGCGCGGTTGGTGATGAACTGATTATGGGCAGATGGCTCAAAGGACGTCTTGTCGCAGCAGGACTGGTTGCCCCAATCAATGATACACAGAAGGATACCGACCGCAAGGGTATGATTACAAAGGAAATCCTGCAGGAGTATGGCTGTGAAAATCTGTATCTGAAAAAAACAGGCCAAACCGCCTTGGACGGGGAAGGAAATGAGCTGGATGTTTGGATGCTGTCGTTCAAGCCGGAGGATATGGAAGGAGATGCTGATTGATGCAATATTTAAAAAGTTACCTAAACAGAATAACTGGGCGCGGAAATGCAGGACTGGCAGAATCAATATCTGCCACAGCGGAAGAAGTTGGCGGAAAATACCTGAAAAACTTTTCATTCACAAGCCACGAAATTGGCCTGCTGTTTGGAAACGTGCAGTCTGGCAAAACGGGACAGATGTTCGGAATCATATGTAAGGCCACCGATTTGGGTTTCCCAGTCTTTGTCCTGCTCACAACAGATAATGTCGTGCTTCAGCAGCAGACGCTCGACCGTGTAAAATCAGATTTGGAGGGATACTGCATCTGCGGAGAAAACGATGCGGGCATATTCACAGAAAACAGCTTGATTCTCCCAACAATTGTGGTTCTGAAAAAGAATGCGCGTATACTAAAACTATGGGCAAATATCTTTAGTTCGACAGGCTTTATGCGCGGCAATCCACTTTTTATCATTGACGATGAGGCTGATGCCGCTTCTCTCAATACACTTATCAACAAAAAAGGGCAGTCATCTATCAACAAATATTTGGATTCCATCCGCAGCGGTGCTTCAAGCAGCTTGTACCTGCAGGTGACTGGCACACCGCAGGCCATCTTCCTGCAGACAATGGCATCTGGCTGGCATCCGCTTTTCACTTATTATTTCAACCCAGGAAAAGGGTACCTCGGCGGAGATTTCTTTTTCCCGAAAAATGGCAGACCCGATTGCGTTACCTATTTAGACACCTTGGATCAGGCTGAGCGGGATATTGTAATAAGACATATTCTTGTTTCTGCTCAGATTTTCGCATCTGGCGGCAGCGTATCGAACTGCCTTATTCATCCAAGCGTCCGGCAGTCTGCCCATCAAAATTTTGCTTCACATATCGAAAAGGAACTGGAGTGGTGCAAGGCAAATCTGAAAGGTGCCTTTTCCGCGGAACTGAAAAAACAATATGCCCTGCTTACGCCATCAAAATCTGCCAAAGTTTCTTTTAATCAAATTATAGATACTGCCTCTCAGATTTTAACAAATGATGAAGCAAAAATTCTTGTCATGAATGGGAAGACAGATGTTGAGAGCAATGAATATTCTGAGGGATGCAATTTTGTAATTGGCGGAAACACATTAGGCCGCGGAGTTACTTTTCCGGGCCTGCAGACCTTATATTATACACGGACAGCAAAAAAGCCGCAGGCTGACACCATGTGGCAGCACAGCCGGATGTTTGGGTACGACCGCGATCCCGGAATGATGATGGTATATATCGATGAACGGCTGTATAAGCTGTTCGCGGATATTAACGCCACCAACAATGCCATCATATCACAAGTTGAACAGGGCATTGACGATATTAAGATTTATTACCCGGAAGGATTGAACCCTACCCGGAAGAATGTGCTTGATACCGACCATGTGGCAGCTATATCCGGAGGCACAAACTACTATCCGCTTTCCCCTGATAATGATACCATTGAACAGATTACTGAACTTCTTGCTCAGTTTTCTGAAAACGAGCCATACTACCAAGTCAATCTCCGTTTCATAAAAGAAATTTTATCTCATGTTACCGCAGACCCCGATTTCAAGCTGTCATCATTTACGGCCATATTCGACATGATGCTTGCTGAAGTGCCTACGACGCAGGGGATACTGATTGTCCGCAGGAACAGAGATGTTGCCAAGGGAACCGGTGCCCTGCTGTCGCCGAATGACTGGCAGCTTGGCGGATCATTCCCGCGCAAAGTTGTCCTCACGATGTATCAGGTCACCGGCACTAAAGGATGGGGAGGAAGATCGCTGTGGGTTCCGAACATTAAACTTCCGCAAGGTTCGGTCTACTATGATGTGATCGAGGACTGATATGGCTGATACACATTCAAAAGAAGTCCGAAGCAAAAATATGTCTCATATCAGAAGCACCAATTCCAAGCCGGAAGAAACAGTACGAAAATATCTGTTTTCCAAAGGACTGCGGTACAGGAAAAATGTCCGCCGTCTCCCCGGATGCCCTGATATCGTACTCCCTAAATATAGGACTGTCATTTTTGTCAACGGATGCTTCTGGCACAAACACGATTGCGGCAGGTTCGTGTGGCCATCAAGCAATGAAGAATACTGGCACCAGAAAATATCCCGCAACATTGAGCGAGATGCGGAAAACCAAAAGCTCCTCACGAAACAGGGCTGGCGGGTTCTTGTTATATGGGAATGCCAGCTGAAGAAAAAAGTCGCTGCGGAAAACCTCCTGCAGCTATACAACGATATTATACACTAAATGTGCTGAAAACAGCGGTGCCTGTCTTTTCAAATCTGGCACCGCTGTTCTGTTGCTATTCATTTATTCTCGCTTCCGTTGTTTCGTAATCAATTCCTGCAAAGCATCGCAATATTGCTTCAAAGATAATCTGAGCGCCGCGGCACGGTACAGCCATGCCGATTTGTTTTCGTACACTTTCCTTCCCTCCAATGAATTCATAGGTATCCGGGAAAGTCTGAAGCCTTGCTCTTTCACGATTTGTAAGTGCCCTCGGCTCTGCCCAGTGATAAATATGTGTTCCGCCGCCGCCGCTACCCGTTACAGTGTAAGACGGCCGGTCAGGGTCAAGCCGCTTGTATATTTGGCTGATTTTAGCTCCTTTAATATTTAACTGCAGTTCCTCCGGCAAATCTGCAGTAAATGCGTTCTGACCTGGCAAAATATGCTCAAGCCTCTGAACTACCATTTCAGACTGTCTTGTCTGTTCATTATTGAAAGCGTTCGCTGGTATTGGCGGTACTTCAATTGCTGTCCTGCAGGAATTGTCAATGCCCGCATATGGAGCCGTGGACGGCACACCAAACTTTACATTTATGTCATCACGAATGCCTACTATAATCAGCCTATGCCTTGCCTGCGGAATACCATATTCTTCAAATTTATAAAGATGCGGAGTGATTATATAACCGGCATCCCTTAAATCGTCAAGAATTTTCGTAAGTGCATTGCCTCCATTCGCACTCCTCAATCCGCCGACATTTTCAGCTACAAACCACTGTGGTCTGAATTGCCGGAGTGCTCTTACGCCGTAAGAATAGAGCGGCCCAAAGTGTCCGTCCATGCCTTTCTGTTCGCCCACAACGCTGTAGTCATTGCAAGGGAAACCAAACGCAAGAGCATCAATAGGAGCAAGCTGATCCATGTCAAGCGTGCGGACGTCCCCATGATAAACTGTTTCAGGAGCATTCCGGCAGATGTTGCGTCTGTATGTTGCACATGTATCTGCATCGTAATCATTAGCCCACTGATGTATGATTGAAAATTCGGGATTTCCAATATCTGCATGAAGCGCGCCCCATGCTATTCCGCCCGGACCGCAGAATAATTCTCCCAATCTGTATGGCATATTAAAGCCCTCCTTCTGAAATCCCCTTGGCATCTTTTCTGGAAATCAAAAAATCAATAAAAATCTGAAGCATATCCATTTCTTTTTCGTCCAGTTTCTCTAAACCACAAAGATTAACACAGGGGTTAATATCTTTTTCGGTAATGTAACCTGCCGCCAATAGTATTTCAAAAGGATGAAAATTCAATGCCTGCGCTATGCTGCACAAGTTTTTCCAATTTGGCGATTTTCGCTGGCCATTTTCAATTTTCATTATCTCGCTGTCACTTAAACCACAGGCAGTTCCTAATTTTTTCTGCGATAACCCAGCGGCTTCTCTTTTAGCTTTTATCATTTCACCTAAATTTGGCATAGTTCCACCTCATTTTTAATGATACCACATACGCTGCTTATTGTCAAGTATACATTCAAATTTTGCTGCCGAAAAGCAGCGTTTCCGGTGCATATATTTTAGAGTCTTGGCGATAGATGTATAACCGTAAAAATGAACGAACACATAGAGGTTCGTTCATTTTTATAAGGTTCGTTCAATTATGCACCAGAAGTAAGCAGCCATCCGCTCCTAATAGGCAAAAAAATAAAACCTACAGATCTACCAAATCAGAAAAGCCTTGAAATCAAGGGATTTAAGCCGCTTTTGCACCTATCCTTCGTATCAATCTCGGTACTATTATATCTAACACGTTCCCTCTGGTAAATCCCATTTTTCCCACTGCGTCATAGATTGCCTGAATAATCACAGGGCTTGTATAATGGGCATTTAACGTGCTTTCCCTTGCGGAAGCATATTCCTCCGGGGATAACAGGCTCTTTAATTCCTGGTATTCATTCGCCCAGTTCGCTTTGGAAGAATCAAAAGCATCGGCAAGACCGCCCCACCCTACATATTTTGCCAAGACCTCCTGTTCCTCCGGCGTTGCGGTGCGGCGCTCCCCCTCTATCCTTTCAAGGGTGCGTATGGCTTCCACGTTCTGCCGGAACTTCTCTTTTGGCGCAAACCCTTTCCCGGTGTTTTCGGCTTCATTGAATGAAATATGGTAATTCGATGCGCCGGACTTGTCTACCTCCGGCTCTTTTTCTGATACCTTTTCTGATGATTTTTCCCATTCTGCTCCTGTTTCCCCTGTCAGCGCTTCCACATCACCCATGACCTGACGGATAAACGGATCGTTCCCTAAAGCATTTTCATCTACAAGCTGCCCGTCCACGATTCCCGCTTTTTCCAGATGCTCCCGGACTGCCTGTGTGTCAATGTCGGGGAAATCATCTTTTTCAGTGTTATTTTCTGTTTCTGTAACAGTTTCCATTTTTTCTGCAACAATCTCCGGCTCTGCCGCAATGGTTTCCGCTGTTTCCCTATCCGGCTCTGCTTCAGACATTTCCGCCAGTTCTGCCGCTTCCCGGTGTTCCGCAAGCGTCCTTTCGGCACGTTCCAAAACGTCATTGCCAATCGGCAGCGAATACAGTCCACTGGTTGAAGAAAAGCCGGCATTGTTAAATACATAGTCAACATCGGTTTCTTTCAATGCGCCTGCCGCAAAGTAAGTCTCCCTTGTGGATTCCTTGCTTACCTTTCCATCTGATATGTCATGGTTTAAGCCTGTTTCCAGATGCGCATGGATTTTTCCGTCAATGGCAAGCGTCACATAATACCATCCCAGATAACCCTTATTGTCTGTCCCGTCGCTGATTTCCACGTTGAGCAGGGTGTAAGGTTTCAGCCCTTTTTGGACAGCGGTTTCATTGTCCTTTGCTTCCCGTTCCCTCAGCGGCCCTATGGCAGCTTCCTTTGTCGCAGCTACAATCTCCGGGTTAAAGCGTACCAGGGCGGCATTTATGCACTCGTCCTGTACCTTTGCGCTTTTTGCCTGCGGCGTCCTGTAATTGCCGACAAACAAAGACGCACCGTTATCAAACCGGAGGGATATGTCGCTTGTGCCGCGCCATTTTCCCGTACATGGGGAAGCTTCAATTTCGCCGGACGTACAGCCGAAAGCCTGTGCAATCACTCCGATTTTTTCCATGAGGGGCAGGCTCTCATAGCCTTTTGCTATTTCAGCCGCTTTTTTCTCTAAATCCGTTAGTTTTTCAGAAACGGGTGCGTCCTGCTCCGGCTGCGCTGTTTCCTTTTCCACCTTTTCCAGATATTCTTCCGCTTCTTCCTGCGTTCCAAAAGTATGTATTCTCCCGTCACTGTCAAAATGGTAATCGTCAAGGGTATCATCCCATATGGCAAAATCCTCTCCCGGCGGGTAAGCGTCGCTTGTTTCTGTGACGGAAAATCTCTTGTGTTCCCCAATCCCGCCTTCCTCCGCAGCCTTTTCCGCAAAAACAGGCGGCCTGCCGGCATCTTTTGCGGCTTCGCCGCTTTCCAGCTTTCTTCGGGCTTCCGCAGTGTCAACGTCTGCCTTATCCTGTTCCCTGTCACGCTCTGTGTACCGCCTTGCCTGATTGGTAAACCCGTCCAGCACAGCCGGGTGGGAAGTGACGATATAATCCCTTGTCTGCCAGTCTGCATTAGGTACGAGCGTTTTTGCCCATTCCCTGTTATTGGGGGAAAACCGCCCGTCATGGGATAAATGCGTGATTGTATTGGCAAGGACAATCTCTACACGCTCTTTCCCGTACTTCCTGATAACACCCTCTGCGGTATCCCTCGGAAGTATATAACCGTCAAATTTTTCTGCAACCGCCTTTTCTATTGCTTCTTTGCACTTGATTCTGATGCCATGCTCCAGCTTTTCCTGTTCCCGGCGCATGGCTTCCTCTGCCTGCTCCTTTTTATACTGTGCATAGGCTTCTTTGCCTTCCGGCGTCAGGTATTTATCCGCTTTTACAAGCTCCCGGATGCGCTTTTCTACCACATTCCAATTCAAAAGGACTTTTGCATAAGGATCGCCTATCGTGCCTTTCTGTAACCTGATTCCCTTTGAATCGTGCCAGTCATCGCTCCGGTCTGAACCGATTAAGGCTGGTGAGCTGCCGCCCGTCCCGTATTCATTTTTCAGGAAAGCAGTATTGTCTTTTTTATCATGTCCCTCCATGAAATACTCATAAATGCGGAAATTCCCCTGATGAAAGCCGCTGCCCCCTGTCAGCCGTGCATCTATCTCGTCCTGCGTGATGAAATCCTCGTGCAGAACCTCCACACTGTCCTGCACCGGATATTCCTTTTTCTCTGCGCTTAAATCCGCAATCTCCGAAAGCAGATGCTCCGGGCTTTTCACATACCGCCACTTTATCTGCTTCTCCCCGGCTTCAAGCTGTTCTTTCGCTTTGGAAAGCTCCCCGGAAACAATATCCCGCCCCTCCTGTGTGGATAACAGTTCGCAGAGTTTTGTGATGCTTTCCGGGTAATTGTAACTTTTTACGGGTATGTCCTCCGGCGCTCCCCCGATCCCGTCCCGGAAGAAATTGAACAGGTCATTTGACACCCTCTGCCGCTCCACGGAATCTACAAGGAACACTTCATTGGCGCTCATGTAAGCGCCATCCTCCACCATAGAACGGATAATGCCCTCTGTCTGTTTCCAGTCCATCACTGCAATCGGATTTTCCCTTGCAGACATACCGTATCCGATGCTCATGCCGGATTCACTGAACCAGACAGAAATAGGATTGTTCCCGAAATCAAAGCCTTTCCCGGTAGTCCGGTATTCGTTTTTCAGAAACTCCGCCATTTCCTCCGGCGTCTTTCCCTGCTGGTACTTGGCATAAATGCGGCTTCTGCTGTTATTCTGTCCGCCGCCTGTGCGCAGAATGGCTTCAAGCTGTCCTTTTGGCAGGGAAAAAGCGGCGGGCATGGTGTATTTCTCTCCTGCCTGCGCCGCAGAGGCAGTGCCGATCTGTTCCTCTACCGTAGGGAATAAGCTGAGCTGCTGGTAAACTTCTGTTCCGGATAAAGAAAGACCGGATAATGCGCTTTCTACATTACCCGGCTCTGCCTGTTCCCTGTTTTCAGTTGTTTCTTCCTCATTTACAGGCTGTATACCAGCTCCTTCAGCACGATCTCCTCCGCTGAGTGCCTGATGCTGTTCATCATCCCCACCCATTTCATCTGGTCGGCTGCTTTCAGTTCCTCCGTCACGCCCTCCGCTTCCGCCATCTGCGCTGTCAGTAATTCCATCCTCTGCTCTGCCTGTTCCTGTATGGTCAGAAGATGCTCTTTCAGCTTCCCTTTCAGCAGAAGCCCGGTGTAGATCCCCTTCTTGTGTTCCTGCAAGTAGTTCTTCCTCATCAGCCCGTACTTCGTCAGCGTCCCCTCCGGCTGCTCGTCCATCTGTAACATCGGTATCAGGTAATCCCCGTTTTTCTCGTAAGTCAGATTCATCATTATTTCCCCTTTCCCCGGCATTTCCGGTCTGTGTGGCAGGTTGTACGTCCCCAATTTCACTTTCGCGCTTTAAAGCATTATAGCGTGTGTCAGCGGTGTTTGCAAGTCCTTTTTCCACGAAATTTTTCGATGCTCCATTTCTGGCATATTCCCTGTCATACGCCCCGACTGCCCTGCCAATCTCCATAAGCACAGGCTTGGATAAATCGGATATGCTGTCCCCGATATGCGACAAGGTTTCCACCGTATTAAATTCATGGATATAGGGGAACTGGATTTCCTCTGCCAGCTCGGCATCCTCCATGCCGCACCGCTTTAAGACCATATAGGCGATGCTGTCCGCCAGCGTTTCCCGGACACGCACAGCAACATTCAGTCCGTCCAGTTCCTCCAGAAAACTTCCCTCTTTCAGATATTCCATGTCCGAAGCAAGCTCCCCATAACAGTCAGACGCAATCCGGGCAGCAATCTCCCTGATCCTGTCCGTAAACCCGGCCTGCCTGTCAGTTTCCCCGTAAATCCCTTCCAGACGGTCAAGCACCGCTTCCTGATGTTCTTCCCTCATCTCCCAAAGCTGCGGGAAACGCCCGATGCGCCTTGCCTTATGCACGTCCGATATGTCAAAGACATACCGTAATCCGCTGTGCGTATTCCCCTCCTCATCAATCAGGGCGATGCCCTTTGCCCCTTTGTTTACCCAGCAGTGCATTTTTTCATTCCATATCTCTATGGAAGCGCAGGCTGTCGCATCCGGCCTTTGGGCATAGATAAGGAGCTGGTCTTTGAACGGGTATTTGTAGAGCCTTGATGCTGTGTTTAAGTATTTCTTCCAGCTTTCTTCATTCCTCGCCACTTCCCTTGATGTTTCTGCGGAAAGTGCGGAGATTAAATCGTATTTCCTCATGGCAAACCTCCATAAAAAATGGCTGCAAAATACATAAGCGTACCTTGCAGCCTGTTTCCTGTTACTTTCCGGCATTACTCATAAAAGCCATGTTCCTCAATGCCTTTTTCCAAAATGGTATGTATCAGTTCCTCCAGCTCCACTCCGTTAATCTCGCTGACCACAATCAGCTTTGCAAGGGTGTCTTTCTGTACGGATATGGCATACTGTTCCTCATCGGCACGAAGCTCATGGACACAGATGCCAAGTCCGTCCGCAATCCTGCATACCACGCCAAGCTCCGGCTCCCTGATGCCCGCCAGAATATCCATGATCGTCCTCTCTGGCACTCCTGACATTCTGGAAAGTTCCATAATGCTGACTTCTTCCTCTTTCATCATGTTTAATAACTTATCTCCTGTTGTAAGCATACTTTTTCCTCCCTCTATTTTTTCTTCCCGCCCGAAGGTTTCTTTTTGGGAAATTCCATGACAAATTTAAACTGCACCCCGCTTTTTTCTTCCCCGTCTTTGGTGTAGCGGTATTCCTCCGTACCGCTCGGAATGATATAGGCATCATAGGGCTTGCCCGCCTTGCTTTTTAACCCTTTTAACAAAATCTTCTTCCCGGCAAGCAGATCCTTTACCTGTGCATCGGTAAGCGCTGCGCCCATTACCCGGCTCACGTTCATGCCGCATTTATTTTTGCAGTACGCACCGAATTTCCCCTTTACTATCTGACCTCCGCAGTTCGGGCAACTCCCAAGCGTTTCCTGTTCCCGTGCGAACATCTTTTTCTGCTCGTCACTGACCTCATGGTAAGTGCGTATCAGTTCCGACACCATGCTTTCAATATCCGCCATGAAGTCCTCCATTGGAAGCTCCCCTTTCGCCACCAGCGTCAGGGCATTTTCCCAGTCGGCGGTAAGTTTCGGGGACTTTACCACATCGGGCAGCACCGTAATCAGCTTTAATCCGTCCTCCGTAGGTATGATCTGCTTTTTCTCACGCTTCACGAATCCGTCTTTAACTAACTTCTCGATAATATCCGC
>DLAA01000077.1:25184-25821 GCA_002493835.1 Lachnospiraceae bacterium UBA7060
TGGCGTACCCAAGCCTTTCCGCTCTGCGTCTGCCCCAATATCCTCCGCTCCGGCACGTTCCATAGCAGATAACAGGCTGTCCTCTGTATAGTGTTTTGGTGGTGACGTGAAATGCTCGCTGGTTTTCGTCTGCACGTCCTCAAAAGCCTGCCCTTCCGATAATTCCGGCAGCTTCCTTTCCCCGTTTTCTTCTTCCTTATCCCCGGCAATCTTAAAAGAACGCTTAAAGGCATCTTCAAAAGACTTCCACCCGTTATGCGTGACGGATTTCCCGGAAACCGCAAAAGTATATCCATTACAGGATAATTCCGCTTTGACCGTTTCATACAGATGCTTCTCCCCGGTGGCGCACAAAAGGCGGTTTGCAATCAGCGATAAGATTCTGCGCTCCGTTTCCGGCAGTGCCGCAAGGTCAGCTTTCGCTATCTCCATTGTAGGGATAATGGCATGGTGGTCTGTCACTTTTTTGCTGTTGAGAATCCTCTTTATATCCAGTCTGGAAGCCTTATTTTCCTCAAACATCAGGGAACTGAACACCGCATCAACCACGGTTTCTGCTGTCTGCCCCATGTCATCGGACAAAAACTGGCTGTCCGTCCTCGGATATGTGGCTAGCTTTTTCTCATAAAGGCTCTGC
>DLAA01000077.1:26121-26523 GCA_002493835.1 Lachnospiraceae bacterium UBA7060
CTTTTTCTCATAAAGGCTCTGCGTATACTCTAAAGTCTGTTTTGCGGTAAAACCGAACAAACGGTTCGCATCACGCTGGAGCGTGGTAAGGTCATAGAGCTTCGGCGGCGCAGCGGTTTTTTCTTCCTTTAAAACAGATGTGACAAGAGCCTGTCCGTTCCGGCAGGCTCCCGCAATCTCATCTGCTTTCTTTTTATCATCAATGCGTCCGGTGGCGGCATCAATCCCGTCCATCAGGATATGCGCCATGTAATATTTTTCCTTCTGGAAATTCATGATTTTTGTTTCCCTGTCCACAAGCATTGCAAGCGTCGGTGTCTGCACCCTGCCTACCTTTAAGGCTTTGCCGCCATACAGCACTGTAAACAGCCTTGTGCCATTGATGCCCACAAGCCAGTCCGC
>DLAA01000175.1 GCA_002493835.1 Lachnospiraceae bacterium UBA7060
GCATAGGCTATCTTTGATTTGGCTTCCTATTTTAATAACAAAATTATAAATTACCATGGAATGTTCAAGGTAAGTTTTGCTCATGTCTTCTATTGGTAAGGTATTCATTGTGCTACCTCCTGATTATTTTGGTTTGGCAGATATTCGTATTATACTACGCTTGCGATTTGGAGACAAGATTTTGGGTAGAAGAAAGAATGATCCTGCTAAAGGCAGAAAGGCTGCAGTCCGTACTTGATGTACTCAATGAACGTGCTATTGATGCGGATGATTGGGATGAGTTTGCAGACCTGTGGCTGAATGAATGGGAACAGGCTCTTGCATAAAGGGATATTACTTTTTTAAGATGGACGACGGGACAGCTTTGCAAAGGAAATGGAATCTTCAAGAGCAAGAAGGTCCCGCTATTGCAAAAAGGCTTTTGGCTGATCTGTACTTTGAGGAACAGGTATCTGAGAGAATCCAGTACCTTATTGCGCACCATCATACGTATGACGACGTAGAGGGTATTGACTATCAAATACTTGTAGAAGTGGATTTCCTTGTTAATTTATATGAGGATGAGGCGTCAAATGAAGCGATAGAGCGTGCATACCAAAAAATTTTTAGGACAGATTCGGGAAGGAAGATATGTAGAGAAATGTTCCATTTGAATGTGGATTAATTTCGATTGTTATTGATGCGTGAGGCAGCGTTGTAGTACAATTAGTCTGATGAGTTTTCTGACTATAAAGGGAGAATATTTATGGAGAAAAAATTGAAAATAGTAATTGACAACTGTCCCCAAAATCATAAATGCCCAGCTGTTAAGGTTTGCCCAGTTGGAGCGCTGAGCCAAAAAGATTTTGAAGCGCCTCAAATAGATTACGATAAGTGTATTGGTTGTGGCAAATGTTCAAAGCTTTGTCCGAAAAAGGCATTGGTGCTGTAAAAGGTGGGATTGCTATCAACGAGAGTGGTTTGTGTTCCCTTTCACTGTTCTATAAAAGCTTGGAAGCCTTATCATAGTTTCCAGGCTTTTTTGTGTAATCAAAATTGCATTTTCGTTTTTTTTATGGCATGATAAAGGGAGAAAACAGTAATTGAGCTGGCACATATTTACTAAGAGGAGGTACGCTATGAAACTGTTGGTAATTGGGGGTGTTGCGGCAGGAACGAAGGCCGCCGCGAAATTTAAGAGAGTCAATCCGGAAGCGGAGGTGACTATTGTCACTAAGGGCAGAGATATTTCTTATGCGGGTTGTGGTCTGCCTTATTACGTGGGTGGATCGATTCCGGAGAAAGAGCAGCTTATTGTGAATACGCCGGAGAGATACAGCGCACTCACGGGTGCCATGGTATATCCGCAGAGAGAGGTGGTTTCTTTAGATCCTGCTTCCAAAAAGGCGGTGGCGAAGAATCTCCGCACAGGTGCGGAGGAGACTTATGAGTATGACGCCTGTGTTGTGGCTGTAGGAGCGTCACCTGTTGTTCCGCCTCTGCCAGGGCTGAACCTTCCCGGGGTCTTTGTGATGCGCACGCCGGACGACGCCATTGAGACGAGAGACTACATTGCGAGAGATGGTGTGAAGCGCGCCGTGGTGGTGGGCGGTGGATTTATCGGCCTGGAGGTGGCGGAGAATCTGCTGGGAAAAGGGCTGGCGGTAACCCTGATTGACATGGCTCCCCAGATTATGCCGGGATTTGATGAGGAGATGGCGGGCTATGCGGTGCGCCACCTGGCGAAAAAGGGCATTCGCGTGATGACAGGAACGAAGCTGGAGGGCGTGGCCGGTGAGGAGAAGGCAGAAGGTGTGCAGACGGACAAAGGACTGCTCCCTGCGGATGTGGTGATTTTATCCATCGGCATTCGGCCAAACACAGGCTTTTTGCAGGATACAGGCATTGAAATGTTTAAGGGAACGATTCTGGTGGATGACAAGATGGCTACCAATGTGGCTGATGTCTATGCGGCGGGCGACTGCGCAATGGTGAAGAACCGTCTTACCGGAGAAAGACAGTGGTCTCCTATGGGTTCTTCTGCCAATATGGAAGGCCGCACGCTGGCGCTTGCTCTGGGCGGCAGGGATGTGACCTACCCAGGTGTGCTAGGAACCGGTGTAGTAAAACTTCCCGGCTTGTCGGGCGGCAGGACGGGCCTTTCGGAGGAACAGGCGAAAGCGGCGGGCTGTCATCCGATTTGTGTGCTGGCAGTGACAGATGACAAAGCGCATTACTATCCTGACAGTGCGTGGTTTGCCATCAAGCTGGTGGCGGATGCGGACACTCACAAACTGCTGGGTGTGCAGGTGTTAGGCCCAGGCGCGGTGGACAAGGTGACGGATATCGGCGTGATGGCGGTGACCTTCGGGGCCACATTGGAGCAGATGACTTGTCTGGATCTGGCGTATGCGCCGCCTTTCTCCACGGCGATTCATCCTTTTGTGCAGGCGGTGCATATGCTGCTGAATAAAATAACGGGCGATATGGACAGTTTTACGCCAGCAGAATACCGGGCTGGTGCAGCGGAAGGCTATCGCGTCATCGACGTGAATCCGGCGGGGCCTACGATTGCGGGTGCGACTTACGTGGATCTGCTCAAGGTAAAAGGTGAGGTTCCGGGACTGGCAAAGGACGAGAAACTTCTGCTTGTCTGTGCTAAGGGCAAGAGAGGCTACTTGCTGCAGAACAGATTGAAACGCTACGGCTATACAAATACAAAAGTGCTGGAAGGCGCGACTTTCTTCAATGAAGTGAAGGTGGCAAGTACGCCCGGCGTAGTGACCATTCCGGCTGAAGAGATCACCCGCGTGAAGGCACTTGGCTGCCTGCATAATAAAGGGACTGATAATTTCAATGTCCGTGTGATCACTAAAAATGGTAAGATCACGACGGCGGAGCATAAGAAAATAGCAGAGGCGGCGGAGAAGTTCGGAAACGGTGACGTTGTCATGACTACCCGTCTGACGCTTGAGATTGTAGGGGTGCCTTTTGACAAGATAGAAGATTTGAGGGCATTTTTGGCAGAGGAAGGTTTGGAGACCGGCGGAACGGGATCCAAAGTGCGCCCGGTGGTGGCATGTAAGGGAACGACATGTCAGTACGGCCTGCTGGATTCCTATGGACTTTCCGAGAAGATACACGAGAGGTTTTTCCACGGTTATGCGGATGTCAAGCTGCCCCATAAGTTCAAGATCGCAGTGGGCGGCTGCCCGAACAATTGTGTGAAGCCGGATCTGAACGATTTTGGTATCGTGGGACAGAGAGTGCCTATGATTGATCTGGAGAAATGCCGCGGCTGTGGGAAATGTCAGGTTTCCTTGGCATGTCCGGTGGGGGCATCCCAGGTGGTGGACGGCAAACTTGTGATAGATCCTGACCAGTGCAATAACTGTGGCCGCTGTGTGGGCAAATGTCCGTTTAAGGCGGCGGAGGAGAGTACTTATGGCTACCGTGTCTACATCGGCGGACGCTGGGGCAAGAGGGTTGCCCATGGGCAAAAACTTTCCAAGGTTTTCTTGAGTGAGGAAGAAGTGCTTTCCGTTCTGGAAAAAGCGATTCTCTTATTCCGAGAGCAGGGAAAGACGGGCGAGAGATTTGCGGATACCATAAGCAGACTTGGATTTGAGAATGTACAGGAACAGCTTATGTCGGATGAGATTCTGGCGCATAAGGATGAGATATTGAATGCGAAGATACATTTGAAGGGCGGGGCGACCTGCTAAGACGATGGTTTTATTTTAGTTCGAGGGGGGAAATATGAGGGGGAAAAGCATTTTTAGGCAGCTGTTAATTCCGATGCTGGCAATCATATGTACGCTTGCCATAGCATTGGTTGTGGTCATTCTGGTAATGTTTACATCATCCTATGAGAAGGAGGTTTATTCCAAAAACCAGGACACTTCCACGCTCTTGGCAGACCGGATCGCATCGTTTATGGATGGCGCGTACAGTGTGAATCAGACGCTTGCAGAAAATCCGAGCATTTTGACAATGGAGACAGAAATTCAGACGCCGGTTCTGGAACAGTGTGTGGCAAATAATTCCTATCTGGACTTGATTTACATACAAGGGATGGATGGTATGCAGACTGGACGCTCATCGGGGGAACTTGCGGATCGTTCCACGAGATGGTGGTTCACACAGACGGTATCAGATCAGGTATCCTTTATATCGAAATCGTACTATTCCGTTGCAACAAATGCGGCTTGTACTTCTATCTTTTTTCCCATGTATCGGGATGGTGAGATGGTCGGTGTCTATGCCGCCGATTTGAAGCTTGATTTTCTTCAGACTCTGATCGGTAAATATTCAAATGAAGAGGAGGGAAGAATTTCATTCGTCATTGACGGTGAGGGTGCGGTGGTTGCCCACCCGGATATTGCGCAGATTGAGGAGTTGTATAATTACAAAAATTTGACAAGGTCAGTTTCTGTCAAGGGTAATGCAGGCAACGCAGTTACTGATGAGGACGGAAATGTTGTCACGGAGGAGTATCCTTTATCTGTTTCAGAGGATTTCAAGCAGGTTATTTCGCAGGTTATGGCGGGAAACAGCGGCAGTACAAAGATATCCTATGATGGAGAGACATGTTATGCCAGCTATACAACGATTCCTTTGAAAGGAAAATCAGATTCTTGGTCTTTGATCACGCTGCATAAAAAAAGTGATGCCATGGCAATGGTCAACAATCTACTTTTTATAGCGGTTGTTATTTCTGTGACTGCCATTGCGGCTGCCATATTTATTGTGATATATCTGGCACGCAGACTGACGGCGCCTATTGTTTCTATGACAGAGTTGATGAAGGAGGCATCCGGTGGCGATCTCTCGCTCAGAGCGGATGAAAAAAGTCAGAATGAAGTGGGACAGCTGGCAAAAAGCTTTAACATTATGGCGGGTAAAATATCAGATATCCTCTACCGCATTATGGATTCCACGAAGGAGCTGCTTGTATGTTCCGATAACCTGCAGGATATGGAAGTGAATTTTGTGACGCTCAGCAGCGCCATAAATGAGATATCCAACGGTACGGTGAGACAGACCAATGACGTTAATAATGTCGTTGATCGTATGGGCGAGATGGAAGATAAGTTTAAAGAATTGAAAGATAAGAGTAACAATCTTCTTGAGGATGCAGAGCATACGATTACTTCGGGAGAGGAAGGAGCTGTAAGTATTCGGCAGTTGGAAGACCGCAGCAGCCATGTGGAGGAAAATGTAAATCTTTCTTATGAAAGGATCAAGACTCTTGAAACGCATTCCTCTCAGATTTCAGAAATTATCAACACCATCAATAGTATCGCGGAAGAGACAGCTCTTTTGTCGCTTAATGCAAGTATAGAGGCAGCAAGGGCAGGTGAACACGGAAAAGGATTTGCTGTTGTGGCGGAATCTATCGGCAGACTGGCAAACGAATCTACTTCGGCAACGGCAAATATTGAACAGATCATTGAGGAGCTTTGTAGTGACATTGAGGACACCGTTTCTAATTTTGAAGAGGTAAAGAGGGCCATGACAGAGCAGATGCAGGCGACGCAAACCGTAAAAACGGTGTTCCATGATTTCAGGGAGCTCGCGACACAGACAAGCAGTTCCGTAACCGGCATCAATGAGCTGATTGAAGAAATGTATGAGATTGACCGCTCCATTGTGGAAGCTGCACACAGTATTCGTGATATTTCTCAGACAGCAGAGGATTTGTCGGGAGAAGTGGCGGGAACATTGGATGAGGAATTGCAGGATGTCCAGAGCGGTGTGAAGAGTCTCACGACGATTTCGAGTGAGCTGGAACAGAAAATGGCTGCATTTAAGCTGAATTGACGTAAGTGAAGTTTGAGAATACGAATTTTTAACCGGTGAGAACAGGTATGGAATGTATAAGTATCAGTCATAAAACGGCAAAATCTACAGAACGGCAGAAATGTTTTATACCGAAGGAACGGACAGAAGATTTTTTACAGACAATTATGCAGGTGGACAGGGTGGAACAGTGTGTTCTTCTGTCCACCTGCAATCGTACGGAAGTCTACGTGCAGGGCGGGGAAAACTGCTTCAAAGAACTGGAGGAGGTATTGGCGGAAAGTGCCGGGAGTACTGGGCAGTGGGTCAGGAGTCTGGTCAGGCGGTATCAGGGGATAAAGGCGGTTCATCATCTTTTTCGCGTGGTCTGCGGGATGGAATCCATGGTGATTGGGGAAGATGAAATTCTGGGACAGGTGCGTGACGCCTATATGTGTGCTAAGGACGCCGGATGTACGGGATACGAGCTAAACACTATTTTTCAGGCAGCGCTTTCGTGTGCGAAGCGGGTGAAGACTCAGACGCTGATTTCAAAAACATCTGTCTCCGCCGCTACGCTGGCAGCGAGTGAAGTTTTTCATCTTCCCATGCCGCAGAAAACGGTGCTTTTGATCGGAAGCAGCGGACAGATGGGCGGTATTATTTTAAAAAATTTATTAAGTCAGAGGAATATTCGTATCATAGCCACGGTCAGATCTCATAATGGAATCTGTCAGAGCGGGAATCCCCGGGTGGAAAATGTGGATTATCAGAGCAGGTATGCGTACTTGGAGGAGGCGGATGCTGTGCTCTCCGCCACGTCCAGTCCCCATTATACCTTAATGGCGGAAAAGGTGAAGAAGGCCCTAAAAACGCCAAAGGATCGTCTGTTTCTGGATATATCCATGCCGCCGGATATGGATGGGGATATCGCAAAAATAGAGAACTGCCGTCTCATCTCACTGGATGATATTAACAAGCTTGCCGAGGAGAACAACAGGCGAAAAGAACAGGCACTCATGGACGCGGAGGAGATTCTGGCGGAGGATCTGGATAAAATCTGCAAAGTGCTGGCGTTTCACCGATTCACCGATGCGGATGCCGGATGGAGGGAAAGATTCGGAGGGTGGTCGGCAGAGAAGCTGATTTATCTGCTGCGGGATGAATTGGACAGGGGTTCTTTCGAGGCGGTTTTGAAGGTGCTTCAGCATGTGGACTGAGCAGATTGTGGACAAGATCGGTAACAGAGGGAGACTGCATGGGATATTTTCCTTTTTTTGTGGATATAGCAGGTAAGAACGGTGTGGTTGTGGGCGGAGGGAAGGTAGCGGCGAGAAAAGTGGAAAAGCTTATGCCGTTTGGACCGAAGCTGACGGTGATCGCGCCTTGCATGGCAGAATGTATGCTGGGACATAAGAAGAGTACCGAAACTGGTGCATCGTCGTTGCGGCTGATGGAGCGGGAATTTGTTATGACCGATTTAGCCGGCGCGGATTTTGTGATCGCTGCGACGAACGATGAATCGTTAAACAGCCTAATTTCGGATTATTGCAAGAGAAATCGAATCCCGGTAAATGTAGTAGATGACAGGGAGAAGTGCTCGTTCTTTTTTCCTGCCCTGGTGCGGGAGGGAGACTTGACGATCGGCATTTCCACAGACGGCAAGTGTCCGGCGGCGGCGTCTTGGGTGAGAAGAAAAATTTCACAGGCACTTCCAATGGGGATTGGCGATGCAATTGACTTGATGGGTCAAATCCGATCGCAGGTGAAGGAACTGGCAGTATCTGAGGCGGAGAGAAAAGATTGGCTGGAGCGGATGTTCTTGTATTGCATGGAAAAAAACGGGGCAGAAGCCGTTCCAGCTCGATCGAAGAAAATCCGAATCGGCACAAGAGGCAGCAAGCTTGCTTTGAAACAGGCAGCTCTTGTGCAGGAGGCACTGCTGCGGGCGAAGAACGGAATAGAGGCGGAGATCATCATTGTACATACAAAAGGTGACAGGATTCAGGATAAGCCTCTTTCGGAAATCGGGGATAAGGGTGTTTTTGCCTCGGAACTGGAACAGGCGCTGCTTGGCGGGGAGATTGATCTGGCAGTGCATTCGGCAAAGGATCTGCCCGTGACATTGGCGGAGGGGTTGACGATTGCGGCGGTCCTGCCAAGGGCCGATGTGCGGGATGTACTGGTAATTCCGAAAGATGGGAGAATGCCGGTTCCTGCGGGGGCCCGCCAGGAGGAAGGGAAGCTGTTTGAGGAAGGTGCGGGGGAGGCAGAAGCGGCAGGAAAATCTGTCAGAAATTTTGTGGTCGGGACAGGCAGCAGGCGGAGGCAGATGCTTGCCGGGCAGTTGTGGGATCATGTGGTCTGCGAAAATATCCGCGGCAACGTGGATACTCGTTTGAGAAAGCTGAAGGACGGCGGCGGTGATGGAGTCGTCTATGACGGAATTCTTCTGGCAAAAGCAGGGTTGGATCGGTTGGGAATGATGTCCCGGTATGAGGCTGAATTTGCTTTTTATCCACTTTCTCCTGAGGAATTTCTGCCTGCGGCTTGTCAGGGAATTATCGCAGTGGAGGCTGTGAAAGGTTCGGCTGCTGCTGTGCTTTGCAGGGATATGACGGATGCGGAGACGGAACTTAGTTTTCTGGTGGAGCGGGAAGTACTTGCACAGCTTGCGGCGGATTGTAGTGAGGCGGCCGCAGCATGGTGCAGGCGGGCTGGGGATAGGCAGTGCCGGAATGCTTTGCTTCATGGGAATGAACAGAGTCAGGATGGAGAGTGCATGCAGGGTGAATGGATTCTGGATGTCATGTATGCGGGAAACAGAGTACAGGCTGTCTGGGGGGCCGGTTCCTCCATGGAGACGCTGCGCGAAAAAAAAGTGAAAACGTATGTGGAAGGCTTGAGCGCGGCGCGGCGGGCAGCTAAACAGGTGAAAGATAAAAGTAAAATAGGATAGACTGATGAAGTTAACATAAAAGTCTGTGGGCGAGAGGAAAATGGCGGCAGAAAAAGCGGGAAAAGTATATCTGACAGGCGGTGGCTGTGGAGATATGGGACTTTTGACTTTGAAAGCATCGGAGGTTCTGCGCGGTTGTGACACCGTGGTCTATGACAGTCTGGTGTCAGAGGAACTGTTAACGTGGTGCAGATCTGATTGTGAGAAGATCTATGTGGGTAAGCGGTACGGCAGACATGCCATGAAACAGAGTGAGATCAATAGCATTTTGATAGAGCATGCCCGGAAAGGGGAAATGGTGGTGCGCTTGAAGGGCGGGGACCCTTATGTCTTCGGCAGGGGAGGCGAGGAGTTTCTAGCATTGAAAGAAGCGGGGATCTGCTGCGAGGAGATACCTGGCATTTCCTCAGCCATTGCGGTTCCGGCGGCGGCAGGTATCCCGGTTACGCATAGAGGCCTTGCGGCCGGCGTCACGGTGGTGACAGGGACGGCGGCAGAGGAGGACGGGCAGGCCCGGTTGAAAATGGATTTCGAAGCGCTGGCAGGACTGGAGGGTACTCTGGTCATTCTGATGGGAATGCACCATCTGAGCAAGATCGTGGAGGGACTGCTGGCTGCTGGAAAGGACCCGGATACGCCTTGCGCTATTATTATGGAAGGAACGACGAAACGGCAGAGATGTCTAAGGGCGGCATTGTCACAAATTGCAGCGGAGTCCTTAAGACAGGGATTTACGTCCCCTGCAGTTATTGTAGTTGGAGCAGTGGCGGCGTTGGAGCTATTGGCGGGAGAACAGAAGCGGCAGGTGCCGGAACATTCGCTGAAGCGGAGTATCACCATAGGAGTTACAGGTACGCCGCGCTTTGTACAGAAATTGACGGCAGCGCTCACAGAGGAAGGCGCTGATGTGTGGGATATGGGATTTATGGAGATCCGGCCTGCTGAGAGTGTGTTACCGGACTGGAAGAACTGTGGCTGGCTTGTTTTTACCAGTCCCAACGGAGTCAGTGTCTTTTTGGATAAAATGAAACAAGAGCGGAGAGACCTCAGGGAGCTTTCTGGAAAACGTATTGCGGTGATTGGGCCCGGAACGATGGCGGTGCTCGAGGAAGCCGGGATCTATGCGGATTATATGCCGGTAAATTACGACGCCAGTCATTTGGCAGAAGGATTGACGGAAAGAATTTTGAGTGAACACGGAGAAGGACACCGGGACGAAATTTCCGCGGTTTTCCTGCGGGCAGAACAGGGGAGCGTCTCTCTGTCCCGCGTTTTTACCGAAAAAGGGATTTCTTTTTTGGAATATCCGATCTATGGTTTGACGGTGTGCGAGGAAAAGCGCGCTGCATCTGTCAGGAGAGAGCCGGATTATATTGTATTTGGATCGGCTATGGGCGTGCGGGCATACTTTGAAGGGATGAAGAAGGCGGGCGTTATCAATGAAAAGAGCTGCTTCGTCTGTATTGGAGAGTTGTGCGGGGAGGAATTGAAGAGACACACAACAAGGCAGTTTTTGACTGCGGAGGAGTCCAGTGTGGAGGGAATTGCGGCGTGTATTTTTAGAAGTTCCGGATAAGGATAGTCAGTCACAAAATATGTTATGTAAACTTATATGAAGTACAAAATGTGGAAAAATCTGACATTGCAGCAAAAAAATGGAGGAAAGAACAATGCAGCGGTTTAGGAGATTGCGCAGTGATGAGCGTATCCGTGCTATGATGCAGGAGACGAGAGTGCATCCGAAAGATTTGATTTATCCTATGTTTGTGATAGAGGGGGAAAATATAAAAAATCCGGTGGACTCTATGCCGGGGATTTTCCAGTATTCCATAGACAGGCTGGATGAAATTTTGTCACGGGTCAAGGAGGCAGGAATCGGCGGTATCATGCTTTTTGGGATTCCGGTTCACAAGGACCCGCAAGGGAGTCAGGCATATGCGGAGGACGGAATCACTCAGCGGGCAGTTCGTTTTATCAAAGAAAAGTATCCGGAAATCTATATTGTGACGGATATCTGCCTGTGCGAATACACTTCCCATGGGCATTGCGGCATGGTGCGGGGCGAGGAAATTTTAAATGATGAGACACTGCCTTATCTGGTGAAGATGGCGGTGAGTCTTGCACGGGCGGGGGCGGATATGGCGGCGCCCTCCGATATGATGGACGGCCGTGTGGCGGCGATCCGGGAGGGGCTGGACCAGGCAGGATTTACGCAGATGCCGATTATGGCTTACAGCGCCAAGTTTGCCTCTGCTTACTATGGGCCTTTTCGGGATGCGGCCCATTCTGCGCCTGGTTTTGGAGACCGCAAAAGTTATCAGATGGATTTTGCAAACGGGCAGGAGGCGATCCGGGAGATAGAGGCCGATATAGAGGAGGGGGCGGATATTGTGATGGTGAAGCCGGCGCTTGCTTATCTGGATGTACTGAAAGAAGCGTCGCTCACGTTTAAAGTGCCCCTTGCAGTGTACAATGTGAGCGGCGAGTATGCTATGGTGAAGGCAGCAGCTGCAAAGGGATGGATTGACGAGAGACGGATTGTGATGGAAAATCTGACGGCCATGAAGCGGGCAGGAGCGAAAATAATTATCACCTATCACGCGCTGGACTTGTGCGGGGTTTAAAAGAAGGGACTGCAGCTTTCTCATCGCCTCTTCGCAGCAAGCTGCTCAGAAATGAGGATTGAAATGACAAATCAACGATCAGAACAATTATTTGAAAGAGCCCAGCAGCTTATTCCGGGCGGGGTTAATTCTCCGGTGCGGGCATTTGGGGCTGTGGGCGGACATCCTTTTTTTGTGGAGCGCGCACAGGGCCCATGGCTTTTTGACGTGGACGGCAACAGGTATCTGGACTATGTCTGCTCCTGGGGGCCAGGTATTCTGGGACATGCACATCCCAAGGTGGTTGAGGCGGTACAAAAGGTCTGTGAAAGGGGGCTGACCTTTGGTGCGCCAACAGCCGGGGAGGTGGAGCTGGCAGAGCTGATTTGCACCTGTGTGCCTAAGGTGGAGCTGGTGCGGCTTGTCAGCTCGGGAACAGAGGCGGTGATGAGCGCTGTGCGTGTGGCAAGAGGTTATACGGGCAGAGACAAGATTATCAAATTCGCGGGCAATTATCATGGCCATTCGGATGGTCTGCTGGTGAAGGCGGGGTCCGGCCTTATGACCCAGTCGGTGCCGGACAGCGCGGGGGTTCCTGCCGGGTACGCGGCGGATACTCTGACAGCGGTGTACAACGACGAGGAGTCTGTGAGACGGCTGATGGAGGAGAACAGCGGCCAGGTGGCGGCAGTTGTGGTTGAGCCGGTGGCGGCCAATATGGGAGTGGTGCCGCCTCAACCGGGATTTTTGGAATTTCTGCGCCGGATTACGAGGGAGCAGGGAGCGCTTTTCATTTTTGATGAGGTCATCACGGGGTTCCGTCTGGCACTTGGCGGTGCCTCAGAATATACGGGAGTTTCCGCAGATTTGTATACATTTGGCAAGATTGTGGGCGGCGGTATGCCTTTGGCGGCTTATGGGGGAAGACGGGATATTATGTCCTGCGTTGCGCCTCTGGGTGCAGTCTATCAGGCGGGGACACTGTCGGGAAATCCTGTGGCGGTGGCTGCGGGTATCACGACTTTGAAAATTCTGATGGATGATATTGGCATTTATGAGCGGATTGACAGAAAAGCGGCAAAACTGGAGGAAGCCTTTCGTAAGGCAGGTTTGTGTGTGAACCGAGCTGGATCACTGCTCTCAGCGTTTTTTACCTCCGGCTGGAAAGAGAATGAAAGAGGCGGAAAGGTTAGGAATTACGGGGATGCATGCCAATGCGACAAAGAGGCTTTTGCGGCCTATTTTAACAGGATGCTGGCGCGGGGAATCTATGTGGCGCCTTCTCAGTTTGAGGCGATGTTTGTCTCGGATGCCCACTTAGACGAGCAGATTGAGATGACTTGTGAGGCGATTGCGGAATGCGGAAACATATTGAAATAAAATGACGGCTATGTTACCATAAAGAAAAGCTGGATTTTTAGCAGATCTATTTTAAATTTAATCTAATTAAAGGGGAGAAGGCGTATGCGGAGAAGTATCAAAATATCAGTTGGGGTTTTGGCGGCAGCCACTTTTTTAGCTGTGTTTGTGTTCAGCGTGACGACGACAAAAAATATTTTCAATATGGAAGCGTCCGAGGCGTTCAGTATTGAGGTAAACGATCTTTTACAGACGGTTCAGAAGGCAGAAGCGGCCCATTACAAGTGGTCAGGCAATTTGTGTAACGCATTGTACAGCGGCGCGGAATTTACCGGCAGTACGGACCCTACCGGCTGTGTGCTGGGTCAATGGATTTATGGTGAGGCGAGGACGGAGGATGCGCAGATTCTTGACCTTAGAAGTCAATTAGAGCCGCTGCACAAGGAACTTCACGAGTCTGCGGCTTATGTGCTGGAGCTGCTTAAGACGGATCCTGATCAGGCACATGCTTACTATCAGGACACCATCATGGGAAATTTGAATGTTTTGGTAGGGCTTCTGAATCAGGTGGTGGAGCGAGGCACAGTGTTGAATCAGGAGAGCCAGGAAAATATGCACAGGACGGTGACGACCATGCACTACGCTACGGGGCTGGGGCTGAGTGTGGCGCTGTTCTGTCTGCTGTGTTTGGTTGTGTATATTATGCGGCAGGTGGTGAGGCCGATTCTTCTCATTACAGAAACGACGAAACCGCTGCAGGAAGGACACATGAATATAGAGCTGACGTATCATGCAAAGAATGAAATCGGAGATCTGGCAGAGACTCTGAGAAATTCCATCGGACATATCAGACAGTACATAGAAGATATCAATCATATGATGAGCCAGTTGTCTGCGGGAAATTTCAATGTGTCGGCTTCTGTGCCCTACATTGGGGATTTTCGTTCCATTTCTGAATCTATTGACAGCTTTACGGATTCACTCTCCTCGGCTATGGGCAGTATCCAGAGTGTAGAGCAGAAAGTGCACGGGCATGCAAGAACTCTTTCCGACGGTTCCCAGATGCTGGCTCAGGGTGCGACTGAACAGGCTGCAGCAGTGGAGGAACTTTCCGCCACATTGGATGATCTTTCCAGAAGCGCTAATCAGAATATTCAGTCAGCCTCCGAAATGCGGGACAATGCGCACCTCACTGGAGATCAGGTGGATCTAAGCAGTCAGCAGATGGAGTATCTGGTAAGTGCTATGCGGGATATCAGCGATACTTCAGAGCAGATCGAAAATATTATTTCTACCATTGAAAATATCGCTTTCCAGACCAATATTCTGGCATTGAATGCCGCTGTGGAAGCAAGCAGGGCAGGGGAGGCTGGAAAGGGTTTTGCTGTGGTGGCAGCAGAGGTGCGTAACCTTGCGGCTCAGTCAGACCAAGCGGCTAAGGCGACTAAGGAATTAATCGAAAATTCTGTACATGCGGCTGAGCGCGGTAATAAGATAGTGGAGGAAGTCTCCAGTACTCTGCAGAAAACATTGACGCTGGTGACCAAGTCAAATAATGCAATTGATGAGATGACGGAAGCAGTGCAGACGGAAGCCTTTGCAATTTCACAGGTGGCTGAAGGTATTGGGCAGATCGCCAATGTGGTGCAGACGAACACAGCCAACAGCGAGGAGTCTGCAGCAGTTAGTTCAGAGCTGTTTGAGCAGGTTAATCTTCTGCGGAGTCAAACACGCAACTTCCAGTTAAAGCGCAGGTAAGCGTGGCGGATGACAGCTGGCTGGTACGGTTCGTGCATTTACTGTGCCGGCCATAAAAGGGAAAGGGGAAAAGAAATGGCCAAGAAAGCAATACCTTACAAGATTTATCTGGAAGAGGAGGAAATGCCGAAGCAGTGGTACAATGTCCGTGCTGATATGAAGAACAAGCCGGCTCCCCTGCTCAACCCAGGGACCTTAAAACCCATGACATTCGAGGAGCTGCGGGGAGTCTTTTGTGACGAGCTGGTGAAGCAGGAGCTTAACGATACGGATGCCTTTATCGATATTCCGCAGGAGATCCAGGATTTCTATAAGATGTACCGCCCGTCGCCGCTGGTGAGGGCGTACTGTCTCGAGGAAAAACTGAAGACACCGGCAAAAATTTACTATAAGTTTGAAGGAAATAATACCAGCGGAAGTCATAAGCTGAATTCCGCTATTGCTCAGGCATACTACGCAAAGCAGCAGGGGCTTAAGGGTGTTACAACGGAAACGGGAGCAGGGCAGTGGGGAACAGCGTTATCTATGGCATGTTCTTACTTTGATCTGGATTGCCATGTCTATATGGTAAAAGTTTCCTATGAGCAGAAGCCTTTCCGCCGCGAAGTGATGCGTACCTACGGGGCACAGGTTACGCCGTCTCCTTCTGATACGACGGAAGTGGGGCGTAAAATTTTAGAGGAATTCCCGGGGACCGGGGGAAGTCTGGGCTGCGCCATTTCCGAGGCTGTGGAGGCGGCTGCCAGCAGGGAAGGCTATCGGTATGTGCTGGGAAGCGTTCTCTCTCAGGTATTGCTGCATCAGTCTATTATAGGAGAGGAGACGAAAGCAGCGCTTAGGAAATATGATATTAAACCGGATATGATCATCGGCTGTGCGGGCGGCGGTTCCAATCTGGGCGGTCTGATTTCTCCTTTCGTTGGAGAAAAGCTGCGGGGTGAAGCGGATTATCGGATTATTGCAGTGGAGCCGGCATCCTGTCCGAGCCTTACCAGAGGTAAGTTTGCATACGATTTTTGTGATACTGGAAAGGTCTGTCCGCTGGCTAAAATGTATACGCTGGGAAGTGGGTTTATGCCTGCGCCGAACCATGCGGGCGGCCTGCGTTATCATGGTATGAGTTCTGTGGTTTCACAGCTGTATCACGACGGATTGATTGAAGCTGTGAGTGTGGAACAGACAGCGGTATTTCAGGCGGCGGAGCAGTTCGCGAGAGTGGAAGGCATTCTTCCTGCACCGGAGAGTGCTCATGCGATCAAGGCAGCTATTGATGAGGCCGTGAAGTGTAAGGAGACGGGGGAGGAGAAGACTATTGTCTTTGGTCTCACGGGAACCGGTTATTTTGATATGGTGGCTTACGGAAAATTTCATGATGGGGAGATGCGCGATTACATTCCGACGGACGAGGATCTAGCGAAAGGGTTTGCGGGAATCCCGTCGTTCCCGGGAAATGAATAATTGGTTTTAGTAAGTATCCTCAGGGCTGACCTAAATGGTCAGCCCCTTTTTTCGCGAATCAGCAGAGTCAGAAGCAGCTGACAGCATGCTGACAGCAGCTTATGACGAGCAACGCGAATGAGAGATGCGAAGCATCTCGAATCTGCTTATGGGAAGTCAGATCTGGAAAGCGGCATTATCAGGCTGTGGCTGAAACGTATTATATATCTCGTAAAAATATGACAGATGTCATAATGATTTCGTTACAAAGGACAGGTGCCTAAAAAAACGGAAGTATTTATAATAAAATCACAATAAAAAATAAAGGGAGGAAACGTAACATGAAGAAAAAAATTGTAAGTGCAGTTTTATGTTCTGCGATGCTGGCAACTGTATTGGCAGGCTGCGGCGGTAAAGAGGCAGCACCGGCAGCTACGGCACCTGCGGCTGAGGAGGCACCTGCAGCAGAGGAAGCACCTGCGGCAGAAGAGGCGCCTGCAGCAGAGGAAGCTCCTGCAGAAGATGCAGCAGAGGCTCCAGCAGCATCTGAGGGCGGCAGGATGATTGGTTACACCTGTATGGACGGTACCAATCCTTTCTTCGTAGCTTTGGAAGGTGCGATCAAGGAAGTAGTAGAATCTCACGGGGATACCCTGGTTTCCATGGATCCTGCCAATGATTCCAACACGCAGATTGATCAGATTGAGGATATGATTTCCAGAGGTGTTGAACTGATGTTTGTCAATCCGGTAGATGCGGACGGTATTATTCCTGCTCTTGATATGTTGAAGGATGCAGATATTCCGATGTTTGGCTTCGATACACAGGTTGGCGATATGAGCTATCTTGTTTCTTACGCAGGTTCTGATAACTATAATGCTGGTTATGTGTGCGGTAAAGATCTCGCTGAGAAGGTTCCTGAGGGCGGCGATATTCTGGTTCTGGATTCCCCGACCATGCAGTCCGTGACAGACAGAACGAATGGTTTTCTGGCAGCGCTGGAAGAGTCTGGTGTGACTTTCAATGTAGTTGGCCAGCAGGATGCACAGGGTAACCAACAGGTAGGTAATGAAAAGGCAACTGACCTTTTGACAGCAAACCCGGATGTGGTAGCAATCTTTGGCGGTAATGATCCTACGGCGCTTGGTGCGTATGCAGCAGCCGATGCGGCAGGAGTAACTCCTATGATCTACGGTGTAGACGGATCTCCTGATGTGAAGGCTCTGTTAAAGGATACCATCATGGAAGGAACAGGTGCACAGTCTCCGATCTCCATCGGTAAGACAATTGCAGAGACAGCTTACAAGTGGCTGGATGGCGAGACCGTAGAGGAGTTCATCCCGATCGAGACATTCCTTATCACAGCAGACAATGTTGATGAGTTCGGAACAGATGGTTGGCAATAACAAATTGAACTCTGTTCAATTATGAACTTCGTTCAATTATGAACTTCGTTCAATTATTAATTAAAAAGGCTTTGTTCCAGGAGCAAAGCCTTTT
The DNA here is from genome assembly GCA_002493835.1 of Lachnospiraceae bacterium UBA7060. Lineage (GTDB taxonomy): Bacteria > Bacillota > Clostridia > Lachnospirales > Lachnospiraceae > UBA3282. The sequence continues at coordinate 17,377 of DLAA01000175.1, forward strand.
TATCCTATAAGGAATTGCGATAGCGCAAATCAGCGTAAACTATGGAAGGGGAATGTAAAGCATTCTCTGAATCGTCGCTGTAAAGCGACGATTTTTTTAGAGGCAGGAGGTGGTTAGAGATGGGTGAGCAATACTTACTTGAAATGAAAGGGATCAGCAAATCATTTCCGGGTGTAAAAGCGCTGGACAATGTAAATTTTCAACTGCGCGCAGGGGAGGTTCACGCGCTTCTGGGGGAGAACGGTGCCGGGAAGTCAACGCTGATCAAGGTCCTCGGCGGCATTTACAGTGCAGATGAGGGAGAGATATACATTGATGGACAAAAGGTAAACATCGACGGGGTTGTGTCTGCCCGGAGTGCCGGAGTATCAATTGTGCATCAGGAGCTTGTGCTGGTACCATATATGACGGTTGCTGAAAATATTTTCCTGGGCAGGGAGATGGGCAGCAGGATGAATATCAAGCGCAGACAGATGTCAGAGGAGGCGCAAAAGCTTTTGGATGCCTATGAGATGAACATCGATGCGGATATGTTGGTTGAGAAGCTGACGATCGCTCAGCAGCAGATGGTAGAAATTGTGAAAGCAATCTCCTTTAATTCCAAGATACTGGTTATGGATGAGCCCACTTCTTCTATTTCAGATAAGGAGGTTGGATTCCTGTTTGAAACGATGCGGACTTTGACGAAAAAAGGTGTAGGAATTATTTATATTTCACATAAAATGAGTGAGCTGGAAGAAATCTGTGATCGTGTGACGGTTATGCGTGATGGGCAGAGCGTTGGCACCAGAGTGGTCAAAGAAACGAAAAAAGACGATCTGATTGCACTGATGGTCGGTCGTGAACTGACCAACTATTATACGAGAGATTTTCAGAAGCCGGGCGAAGTGCTTTTGAAATGCGAGCATATTTCGGATGGCAAGATGGTGAAGGACGCCAGCTTTGAACTGCACAAAGGCGAGATTATAGGTTTTGCAGGCTTAGTGGGCGCAGGGCGCAGCGAGACCATGAAGGCGGTCTTTGGATTGACGCCCGGTATGAAGGGTGAAGTTTATGTGGAGGGAAAACAGGTACATATCAAGTCTCCGGTTGACGCTCTGAAATACGGCATTGCGCTTGTGCCGGAGAGCAGAAAGGAAGAGGGACTGTATTTGGTGCAAGATGTACAGTTTAATTCTACCATTGAAGTATTGGGGCAGTTTATCAGAAATTTTCGTGTTGATACGAAGAAGGAAGAGGAAATTACCCAGAAATATATTGATATGATGGCAACCAAAACGCCGAGTCAGCAGCAGATCATTGGAAACCTGTCAGGCGGAAATCAGCAGAAAGTTATGATTGGACGGTGGCTTGCCACAGATCCAAAGATACTGGTTTTGGATGAGCCTACCAGAGGCGTGGATGTGGGCGCAAAGGCGGAGATCTACGCAATTATGAATGAATTGGTAAAACAGGGAATGTCAATCATTATGATATCTTCGGAGCTGCCGGAGATCATCAACATGAGCGACCGTGTTTATGTGATGTACGATGGGCATGTGACAGGGTGTCTAGATCATGAGGACGTGACACAGGAAAAGATCATGCAGTTAGCTGCGAAGTGAGCGTAAAGGAGGCATAGAGATGGGTGTTAGATTGAAAAATGGAGTAGTCAAATATTTTAAAGATAATGTTGGTATTATCATTGCACTTTTAGCAATGTGTTTATTTCTTATGATTTTCCCGACAACAAGATCTACGTTTTTGACACAGAAGAATATTTTTAATATTCTGCGTCAGAATGCATCTAACTTATTCCTTGCAACAGGTATGACCATGGTTATTATCCTGGGAGGCATTGACCTTTCGGTAGGTTCCGTTATCGCCCTGTCCGGCTGTGTGGCGGCAGGCTGTGTAGTACATTTGGGAATGCCGGAGGTGTTTGCATTTTTGATCGCGATTGGTATTGGTGCTGTGGTAGGTATGGCAAACGGTCTTGTCATTTGTAAGACAAATATCCCGCCTTTCATTGTGACTCTGGCATCTATGAATATCACAAAAGGTATCGCTCTTGTGTATACGCAGGGTGCGCCAATCCGCTGTATGACGGATGCTTTTAAGTTTCCGGGTGCGGGATATGTGGGACCGATTCCAACACCGGTTATTCTGATGCTGATCATCTTTGTTCTGGCGGTGCTGCTCATTAACCGCACACATTTCGGAAGACATATTTATGCAGTCGGCGGTAATGCGCAGGCGGCGAGATTTTCCGGTATCAATGTGAGTAAAGTGAAATTTTTAGTACATACTTTTATCGGAGTTATGGCAGGTATCGCAGGTGTGGTTGTGGCTTCTCGTCTGTATTCTGGACAGCCTACAGCCGGTGACGGTGCAGAGATGGACGCTATCGCGGCGGTTGTTGTCGGTGGTACTTCCATGAGCGGCGGTTCCGGACGTCTGGGCGGCACTCTGATCGGTGTGCTGATCATAGGTGTTTTGAACAACGGCCTGAATCTGATGGGCGTGGATTCTAACTGGCAGTATATTGTCAAAGGATTCGTTATTCTGCTCGCTGTCTATGTAGACTTTATCCGTAACAGAAAAGCAGGTAGATAATACGGGTATAAGCAGAGTCAGTGGGTGTCATAGATAGAATGCATGTCTGCATGCAGAGATCAAATATGACGGCCCGCGATGAGCAAAGTGAACTCGGGATACTTTGTATCCCGAGTTCACTTACATTCAGAGTCATCTGAAAGAAGGAAAAGAGAAAATGAAGCGATTTGTATTGGCAGCAGGGCTTGTATTTCTTATAATGACTGTGACAAGGTGCTCTTTCGTGGATCAGTCGAAGGAGCCAAACACCCCGCGCATTTTTGGAGCTACCTATATGACCAGGAACAATCCCTACTTTGATGTGTTAAATGAGGCTATCACACAGGTTGTGGAGGGAAACGGGGATATTCTGATTTCCAGAGATCCCTGCCAGGATCAGGAGAAACAGAACGGACAGATTCTGGAATTGATTGACGAGGGGATTGAGGTGTTGTTTTTAAACCCGGTGGATTGGGAGACAGTGCGTCCGGCATTGGAAGCATGCCGGGAGGCAGGGGTTGTGGTCATCAATATCGATACGGTGGTCAAAGACAAGGAGTACGTGACGTCTATCATAGAGACGGATAATTACCAGGCAGGCGTTTTGTGTGCAGAGGATATGATGCAGCGGGTGGATGAAGCAAAGATCGTTGTAATCAATAACCCGGGACAGACTTCGATCAGCAACAGAGTAGACGGCTTTTTGGATACGATTGCGGATAATGACAATTATGAAATCGTATATGAAGGCATCGGACGCGGGGAATTTGAAGTCAGCGCACAGGTGATGAGGGATGTCCTAAAGCAGGGTGTTGCGTTTAACGTGGTGCTGGGCGGCAACGACCCGACGGCGCTGGGAGCGCTTGCAACTTTGCAGCAGTATCGCAGAGAGGAAGGGGTCTTGATTTATGGGATTGATGGTTCACCTGACTTTAAGGTGATGCTGAAACTTGGCTATGTAACGGGGACCAGTGCGCAGAGTCCGGAGACCATTGGGAGGATGGCGGCGGATATCGCCTACGACTATCTAAATGGGGAAGAAGTACCAGAATATTTGAGCATTGAGCCCTACATGATCACAGAGGATAATCTTGACGAATTTGAAGTGAATGGCTGGCAGTAGAGGAAGGCTATGAGAGAAAAGAAGGAATATTACACGGGAATGTTTCAGTGGGCCATGCTGGTTTTAAACTGCGCGGCTGTAGTATTTATCTGTACTTTTATCTATATAACGACAAATCGGATCAGGGCGCATTATGACGCGAGGAATTTTCTGGGAAATGTGATGACAATACCGGATAATCCAAGAACCAATCTGTGGCTGTGTATGATTCTGCTGGGCCTGCTTGTGGTCAATTTCATCTTCCGGCATTTTCCCCGGACGGAGTATAGCCGGGGTGCAGCATTTTCCCTGGTAGTGGAGCTGCTCATCTGCGTAGTGATTATGTACCGCCTGGACTTTAATTATAACGGTCTTCTGCTTTTGGTGTTTGCGGATGTGATTGCCTATATCAAGGACAGTAAGGCGAAGATGGGCTTTCTCCTGCTGGCAATCGGCGGTTATCTGCTCGCGGACTATGAGCTTTTGTCCATCTATATGCCGCTTTTCAATATGATGGATTATGTAAGATATTATACTTTCACGAGTCAGCAGTGGCTTTCCTGTATCTGGAATACTATGATTTCTCTGAATATTATTCTGTTTGTGGGATATTGCTTTTCTGTAATTAATATCCAGAGGGGAACGATAGAGGAGGTTAATGAACTATACCATGAACTGCAGAACGCAAACGAGCAGCTTTCGGAGTACGCTGATATGGCGGAGAAGATGGCACAGACAAATGAGCGAAACCGGATTGCCAGAGAGATCCATGACACGCTGGGGCACAGGCTGACGGGCATTATCGCTGGGCTGGATGCCTGCCTGGCGCTGGCAGATGTGGCACCCCAGGAAGTGAAGAAGCAGCTGAGCGTTCTGGCTGATGTAAGCCGGGAGGGTATTAAAGAGGTGCGCCGTTCTGTGAGTGAATTGCGGCCGGATGCCGTGGAGAGGCTCAGTCTGAATGCATCGATACGCAAAATGGTGACGGATATGGGTAAGATGAGCGATACACAGATTTATTTTGATGCCGGAGGGGAGAAACTTGAGTTTGGAGAGGATGAGTCAAACATAATTTACCGGATCATTCAGGAGAGCATAACCAATGCGGTACGTCATGGACATGCGGGACAGATTTGGGTTACGTTGAAGCGGATCGACGGAGAAGTTCTTCTTGAGATTAAGGATGATGGAATAGGGTGCAAGGAGTTAAAGAGCGGCTTCGGCACTAGGCATATGAAAGAAAGAATAGAAATGCTCGGAGGTACGATTGCCTTTGACGGACAAAAGGGATTCAAGGTAACCGCACATATACCGATCCGCTGGGGGGAGACATATGATTAAAGTGTTAGTGGCAGACGATCAGGAGCTGATCCGCCAGAGTCTGCAGATTGTATTGAACAGCAAAGAGGGAATTGAAGTTACGGACGTGGCCACCGATGGACGAGAGGTGATCCAGTGTGTCCGCAAACAGAAACCGGATGTGATCTTGATGGATATTCGTATGCCGAAGATGGATGGTGTGCAGTGTACGAAAATTATCAAGGAAAATTATCCGCAAATTAAAATTATAATTCTGACGACCTTTGATGACGATGAGTATGTTTACAATGCGTTGAAGTATGGCGCAAGCGGCTATCTTTTAAAGGGTGTTTCCATGGATGAGCTGGAGAATGCGGTTAGAACCGTATTCAGCGGCCGGGCTATGATCAATCCCGATATCGCGGCAAAGGTGCTCAACTTGTTTTCCAGAATGGCCCGCGCTGACTATACGATCCCGGTGGGGAAGAAAGGTGTGGAGGAACTGACGAAGACAGAATGGAAGATTATTGAGCAGGTGGGAACCGGCGCTGCTAACAAGGAGATTGCGGAAGCTTTGAAACTGTCAGATGGAACCGTGAGAAACTATCTGAGTACCATTTTGAACAAACTGGAGCTTAGAGACCGCACACAGCTTGCGATCTGGGCGGTTCAGACCAATGTGGCTTCCTATGTGAAGGATGATGAGTGATGAAAATACTGCGTAAAAGGAGAGACGAATCTATTCTCATCCTGTTTTTTCTCATGCTGATAATGGGTATGGCGTATTGGTTTACAAAGCCACATACGGAAGTGTTGGAGTTTGGCATGTTCACCGGAAGCAATTGGAATGTCGCAAACGCCAATAGTTTTGTGATTATTGACAAGGCGATCGCCCGCTTTGAGGAGGAACATCCTGGGGTGAAAGTTCATTATTATAGTGGTGTTCCACGGGACGAGTATTCGGAGTGGCTTTCCAGAAAGATTTTGGCAGGTGAGGAGCCGGATGTGTTTATGGTGCTGGGAAGCGACTTTGATCAGTTTTCATCAATTGGTATAATGAAAAATTTGGAAGAACTGATCGAGGCGGACGAGACTTTTGATGAGGAGAAATACTTTTCCAGCGCCCTCAGTACGGGTAAGTATAGTAATGTGCAATATGCACTTCCCTACGAGACAGTTCCAACATTGATGTTCGTGAACCAGACGCTCCTGATAAAGGAAGGAATCGAGATGCCGGGGAGTGACTGGAATTGGGAAGATATGTATGCCATATGCAGCCAGGTAACCAGAGATTTGGATGGGGATGGAATACTGGATCAGTTTGGAATTTGCAATTATGATTGGCAGGATGCAGTTTATTCTAACGGGGGCAAGATTTTCCAGGCAAATGGAAAGAATTGTTTCTTGGCAGATGAAAGTGTGATCGATGCGGTGAAATATATCCGTCAGTTGAATGAGCTGTATCAGGGGCAGAAGGTTGTGCGGGAAGATTTTAATGAGGGCAACGTAGCGTTTATGCCGTTGACTTTTGCAGAGTATCGAACGTATAAGACTTATCCTTATCGAATCAAGAGATATGCTAATTTTAAGTGGGACTGTATCACCATGCCGGCGGGAACGGACGGAGACAATGTGTCTCAGGTGGACACGCTGCTTATGGGAATCAGCGCTAATACCCGGAAGGAGGAATTGGCATGGGAATTTTTAAAGCTTCTCACTTATGATGAGGAGATTCAGACACAGATCTTTTCTCACTCCCAGGGTGCTTCCGTTCTGCGGGCAGTGACCCAGTCCGCAGAGATGGAAGAGATTGTGCAGGCAGAGATGGAGGAGGGTGAGACGGTTATCAGCGGCAGACTTTTGGGAAAGGTAATAGAGGAAGGTTACACGGCACCGCAGTTTAAGAAATATGAGCAGGCGCTGTCTCTGACAGACAGTGAGGTTGGAGAAATTTTGGAGGATGATGCGACGATAGAGAGCGATATGAAGATTCTGCAGAGGACGATAAACAGCTATCTGCAGCAGTGACTGGGAAATTTCGTTTCTTTTTACGAGCCAGGAATAGCAACAAAATTTCTTTTGCAGTGCAGGGATTTACAGGGAAAGGTTTTGCGGCTATAATAAATAGAAATAATACGAACTGTCCGCAGAGATGAACGCGTGGAACAGTCTCAAAAAAACGTTGGGAGAGAGCTATTTTTATGAGAGTATGCAAAAGAAAAATGTGGAAGATCGGTGGAGGAGCTGCAGCCTTCCTGTTACTATTGACTGCTTTAGTCATGATCTGTGGTGGGAATGTACAGGCAGCGGGACGGCCTGTGACCATCCATTCCTGTCAGATTTTGGGAGGGGATGTGTCCTGTACGCTGACGGCGAACAGCGTTCCTTCGAGTGATGATGGAAAATATTATATTTATGCGGATCAGGTCTATGAGGATGGACCAGTGGGCGATTTGGTGGCAGCGGTGGACGCGGCATCTTCCGTGACCGTCTTTTTCCCGTTAAACTATAACACAGCGGACTCCAACTTAAGCCGTAAATTTTTGGTGGCGGTAAAGAGCGGCGGACAGATGGTGCAAGTCAGCGACGAGCATTATATCACGAATCCGGAAGCTATCGCGTCTTTCACAACAGGGCGCATGAACAGGGGTATTAAGGGAATACTGCCGGAAGTCTCTGCGATTGCGAGTGGCGAGCTAAAGGACTTGGGGATACAGCAGGTTGTCTATAACATTTATCTGGATGAAATCTGTGCAGCGCCAGGCGCGGCTGGAACAATTTCCTTTGATTATAACGGGCAGACTTACTATTTCAGCAATGGCAGGGTCACGCACTATGACCAGATGGTGAAGGGGTATAATAATCTGGGAATACAGGTGACCATGGTAATTTTGAATAGAGGAGGTAATGAAGGTTCGCTGGACTTGGTTCATCCCCAGGCGTTAGATGGAACGGAGTGTCCAAGCTACGCACTGAATGTGGAGGAGAGCGGCGGAGTGGAACATCTGAAGGCGGTGAGTGCCTTTCTAGGGCAGCGCTATTCGGGCAGAACAGGCAATGGCCAGATTGATAACTGGATTCTCGGCAATGAGGTTAATGCGAGAACCTCTTGGTGGTACATGAATTCCAGTTCTCTCGATGAAAATGTGAGCGCCTATGTGAAGGCTTTCCGCATTGTTTACAATGAACTGAAGGCTATGAATGCCAATGTGCAGGTGTACAATTCTATCGATCAGGAGTGGGGACGCAAGTCCAATCCCGGCAGTTTCCTGGCAAAAGATTATCTGGATCAATTTAACTACTATATAAACAGAGAGGGAAATATCGACTGGGGGCTTTCCTATCACCCTTACAATTCACCGCTCTATGATCCCTATGCGTGGAACGGCCCTGCAGTTTGGGTGAAGGAGAGTGTGTCTACCCCTTACATTACGATGCAGAATATCGATATTTTGATTGACTATATGCATCAGGGTAAGTTTTTAAATCCGGCGGGGCAGGTGCGCAGCATCTCTCTGGCAGAGATTGGCTATACATCCTATTTTGGTGATGAAAATCAGGAGGCGTCAATAGCATACGGCTATCTGAAGGCGGCGGCTCTTCCGGATGTAGACGCGTTTATGCTCTTCCGCTTGAAGGATGATGCGCACGAGATGGAGAGCAAGCTGAATTTGGGAATTACCAATTTGGATGGCAGCCACAAGCCCGCTTACGATATTTACAAGAACCTGGGTACGGCAGGTGAGGGAACTGTGAAGGCGCGCGCCTCAGAGATCATCGGCATGGATATTGACGAGATGATCAGCCAGAATATCATCTGGACCCGAGGCGGCGATGGTGTAGTGCAGTGATGCGTACCGGTGAAATCAAATGATGAATAGAAAATGGGTGATTGCGGATGACATTAGAGGAACAAAAGCAGGTTGCGATTGATTACTATGTGAATTTAATGAGAATTAAAGCGCACGAAACAGGTGAAAACAGAGAACTTGATTATCAGATCAAGATCGCCAATTTAAAACTTTCGACATTTAATATTGATGTCTCAGAACTTGAATTTTGACAGGAAAAGGAGCTGTTGCTTTGCAACAGCTCCTTTTTTAGATGTCTAATTCAGGAGGAACGTCCAATTCCTGTGGAATGGGTGAGCCATTTTTCTTTCTCTGGCGGACGCACTCTGTCAGCAAATACTCTATCTGACCATTTACAGATCGAAAGTCATCCTCGGCCCAGGCTGCGATGGCGTCATAGAGCTTGGCGGATAGACGGAGCGGCACCTGTTTTTTGCTGTTGTCTGCCATTTAGTAGAGACTGCCGGAGTTGACAATGGGCTGGGCATCCCGATTGCCGCACAGTACCACCAGGAGATTGGATACCATGGCTGCCTTGCGCTCTTCGTCCAGAGTTACCACTTCTTTTTCAGAGAGACGGTCTAAAGCCATCTCTACCATACCAACCGCGCCGTCCACAATCATTTTGCGCGCATCGATAATCGCGGACGCCTGCTGTCTCTGTAACATAGCAGCTGCTATTTCAGGCGCATAGGCCAGATAGGTGATTCGCGCTTCCATAATTTCTAAGCCGGCTTTTTCTACCTTACTTTGAATCTCCCCCCGGATCCGCTCTGCAACCAGTTCACTGGAGCCGCGCAGACTTCCCTCGTCGGCCTGGCCATCCCCGGTGGTGTCTACATTCTCCGCCACGTCGTAGGGGTAGATGCGCACGATGTTCCGGAGGGCGCTGTCGCACTGGAGGGATAGGTATTCCTTGTAGTTGTCCACATTGAATACTGCTTTTGCGGTGTCTGTCACCCGCCACATCACGGCAATACCGATTTCAATAGGGTTACCAAGACAGTCGTTGATTTTCTGACGGCTGTTATTTAATGTCATGATTTTTAAGGAGATTTTTTTGCTGCCGCCTGCGTTCACCTGTGCACCGACGTTTGCGCTGCTTGTAGATAACTGCAGAAGACCGCCTGCCGCACCGTCCACATCGCCGCTCTGTTTCAATTTTGTCTCTGCCGCCGGATTGAGTGCGGTGCAGAAGGGGTTAACCCAGTAGAAGCCGTCCTCCTTCAGCGTGCCTATATATTTGCCGAACAGAGTGAGCACCAGCGCTTCCTGGGGGCGCAATACCTTGAGGCCGCAGAACGGGAACCAGCCCAGGGCGGCATAGATCACGCCGACGACAAAGAGCGCGATTCCTGCAGCACTATGCGGGCCGGATTCACTTAAGCCTGTGATGGCGCCAACAACCAGTGCAGTGATACCTGCCGCGTAGAGCAGGAGGAGGAGCACCATCATTGCCATACCGTTTTTGCTTTTGTTTAACACTTTTTCTTCCATAATTGTGTCCTTTCTTTCCAAACGACATAACAGTCGTTCTTCTTGTGTGTATTTAATTGGTTGATATTTGAATGATATCAAAATGATATCATTTTGTCAATACCTGATAATAAGAGAAAGTTTCGTAATAGACCGCGCTGTTTGTCAGCATACTATCCTTTATAGAAAAACGTTTTACGCAGTGGCATGCAAGATCACGCGTAATGCGTAATATAGTAACAAGAAGCGGTGTCGGAGAGAACGGGCAGACATGGACGGCACCGTGAAAAGGAGAGCGCAGTTTTGAAGAGGAAAGTTTTGCTGGTGGTGCCGCACCAGGACGACGAGCTGTTTGTGGGAGGCGGCCTTTTTAAGACACTTGCGCAGCACGGAGAGTATGAGGCATATGTCGTGTTTACGACAAACGGCGATTTTTTTGCCCATGAGGCAAAAGTGCGCCTTGAGGAATCACTTTATGTGCTGACGGAGTTTTACGGGATAGAGGAAGATCATATTTTTTTTCTGGGCTATGGGGACGGCTGGAAGGACAGCGTTCATCTATATCATCATGACGGGGAGCAATCGCTGACTTCGCAGGCGGGGAGAACGGAAACCTATGGGCTGGAAGGGCACGAGGACTACAGATGGTTCCGGTCAGGCAGGCACAGTGCTTACCGCAGAGCTGACTTTAAACGGGATTTAAAGGACGTGCTTGCAGAAGTGCTTGCAGATATTCTGCTTGTGGTGGATTTTGACAGACATCCCGATCACAGAGCGGCTTCTCTGCTTGTGGAGGAGTGCCTGGGGGAACTGTTTCGGGAAAGGGCCTCCTACCGGCCGCTAGTACTGAAACGGTTTGCCTATGACGGTGTGTGGAAGGGGAAGGCGGATTTTTTCGATATTCCAGGAAAAGCGACAGTTCTCAAAGAGCTTTCCCTGTTTCCCTATACGGAGGAAGATATGCTCCGGTTTGCTATGCCGGATGACTGTGTGACTCCCTATTTGACTGACAATTTTCTCTATAGAGCATTTCGCTGTTATAAAACACAGCAGGTATGGCAGAAGGCTGATGAGATCATCAATATTGATGAGGTGTATTTTAAGAGAAATACCGACAATCTTCTCTTTGACGCAAAACTTTCTGCATCCTCCGGCAATCCCGAATATCTCAGGGATTTCAAACTTTTTGACTGTGCGGATGTGATGTGCGGGGAGCTTGTCTTCAAGGAATGCGGGTGGAAACCGGAGGATGGGGACAGCGAAAAGCGGGTGCGGATACACTTTGAACAGCCAGTGACCATTGGCAGGATTGCTGTCTATGCCAATGGGACCTGTGATATGGATCGGCTGAGAGTTGGGTTTTATTTCGATACAGGTGAGTTCCATTCGGGGCTGGAAATAGAGACGGACGGGAAAAGAAAGCTTTTTATGGTTGAGACACAGAGTGGTGTACGGGATATGGAGCTTCGGATAGAAGTGTGGGAGGGGGTTCGCTGGGGAATCACGGAATTGGAAATTCTGCCGCCGGAGGAGAAGAGACTGCCGGAAGAGTTGGAAAATGTGCTATTTCATGAGGAGGCTGGTAATTTGGTTAGGGCAGACAAGCTGTTGATGAAGGCGCAGAAGGCGATTCTTGATTTTAAGAAAAGACTGTTCCGCTGGCTGCCTAACAGATATGTGCTGTGGCGGCATTATCCTGAACTTGTGCAAAGAGAGAATGTGCCATTCAGATATCGGATCAAATATATCGTTTGGCGCGTCAAGCAAAGACAGAGAATGCTTGATGCGCCAAATCAGGAATGAACACTTATAGGCTGTGTCCTGTCAAAAGTTTGTAGCCCTGCAGATACTTGTCAATGGTTTTTTGCACAATATCCTCGGGGAGAGTCCAGTCATGTCCCTCGTTGGCTTTCAGCCAGTCTCTGGCAAACTGCTTATCGAAGGAGGGCTGACTGTGTCCTGGTTCGTATCCATCCGCCGGCCAAAATCTTGAGCTATCGGGAGTGAGCATCTCATCTCCCAGCACGATATTGCCGTTCTCGTCCAGCCCGAATTCGAATTTTGTGTCCGCGATAATGATGCCGCGGGTCAGGGCGTATTCGGCACATTTTTTATAGAGGGCGATGGTGTAATCCCGGAGTTTTCCGGCGTACTCCTCCCCCTTGCCGGGGAAGCGTTTTTCCAGATAGTCCACGCTCTGCTCGTAGGAGATATTTTCATCGTGATCACCGATCTGGGCCTTGGTGGAGGGCGTATAGATGGGCTCTGGCAGTTTGTCCGATTCTTTTAGTCCCTCGGGCAGTGTGATCCCACATACCGTGCCGTCTTTCTGGTAACTGGCCCAGCCGCTGCCGGTGATATAGCCACGGACAATACATTCGATAGGGAGCATGTTGAGCTTTTTGCAGAGCATACTGCTGCCGTCAAATTTCTCCTGCCTGAAAAACTCAGGCATGTCGTTTACATCTACAGAAATCATGTGGTTGGGCAGAATATCACTTGTCATGTCAAACCAAAATTTAGACATCTGTGTCAGTACGGTTCCTTTTTTGGTTACCTGGTTTTTCAGGATCACATCAAAGCAGCTGATGCGGTCCGTAGCGACCATGATCAGACTGTCGCCGTTGTCATAAATTTCACGTACTTTTCCTTCTTTAATGGGTTTCATAGCGTTCCTTTCTTTACATATATAGTCGATATATACCATACTAAACTAATGTTGGGAGATTGACAACAGGGAAATTAATTGGAGCACTCTTTTACATGGTTGTAAAATGGTAGAAGAAAGTGCAGTAATTTTTTATGGCTATTCAGAAAGATTTGATGTAAAATGGTAACATTATAAAATAATTAAAACCGTTTTTGGGACGGATGTCGTCCCGCAATTATGAACGGTGGGAAGGAGATTGTTATGGATTTAAAAGGATCAAAGACAGAGAAAAATCTGCTGGCGGCATTTGCGGGGGAATCACAGGCTTACACCAAGTATACCTATTATGCGTCCAAAGCAAAAAAAGATGGTTATGTGCAGATGGCCAATATTTTTGAGGAGACAGCGGCTAACGAGAAAGAGCATGCGAAAATTTGGTTTAAGTACCTGCATGGCGGCGCGATTCCTGAGACAAGAGAGAATCTGCGGGATGCGGCAGAAGGTGAGAACTACGAGTGGACGGATATGTACGCAGGGTTTGCTGAGGATGCCCGCAAGGAGGGATTTGAGGAGCTGGCGGCGCTCTTTGAAGGGGTAGCCAAAATCGAGAAGGAGCATGAGGAGAGATACCGCAAGCTGATTCAGAATATCGAGGACGGTGTCGTATTCTCCAAGGACGGCGACTGCGTATGGCAGTGTTTAAACTGCGGCCATATTGTGATCGGGAAGAAAGCGCCGGAGCTTTGCCCTGTGTGCAAACATCCCCAGTCCTACTTCCAGGTGAAGCCTGAAAACTATTGATGAGTCAGTGTAAAAAATCGAGCGCGCGGGCGCTCGATTTTTTAGCGGATGTTTTAGTAAACTTTATTGTCAAAAAAGCGGCAGTGTGGTATGATACAGCCGTATTGTATCTCGTATGAGAATAATAACAGGAGGATTTGTACCATGAAAAAGGAAAAGACCTACGAACTTGTGCTTACGGCACTGTTCACCGCTATCATTGTGATTATGGCATTTACGCCGCTGGGATATATTCCGCTCGTGGTCATCAATGCGACGATTATCCATATCCCGGTGATCCTTGGAGCGCTATTTCTCGGACCGAAGAAAGGTGCATTTTTGGGATTTGTATTTGGACTCACCAGCTTTATCAATAACACATTTAAAGCAGCTACGGCCTCAGCGTTTGTCTTTTCGCCGGTTTTAGCATATAACGTGGCAGGTGTATCGGGCATTTTTAAAAGCCTCTATATCTGTTTTGTGCCGAGAATTTTGGTCGGCGTGGTTCCTTACTTTATTTATCTTTTGATTCGCAGCATTGTGAAGGGAGAGAATAAGGCGGGAAAAGTTTTTGTAGATTTAATAGCGTCTGTTATATTATTTGTATCCGTGAGAGCTTTTCTAATACGGCTGTTTCCGGAAGCTCTGAGCGTTATGGTGTGTACCGTGATTGGCTTGGCCGTAGGTGCGGCGCTTATGGCGGGACTTACGGTGGGTGGCATGAAGAAGGTTTCCGCCAGTATTGCGCTCTCCTATGCGGGACTTGCGGGGGCATTTACGAACACCCTCTTTGTCATGAGCGGTATTTTTATTTTATATAAGGACGCCTATGCCCAGGCGATGGGCGTTGCGGGCGAAGCGGTGCTGGATGTTATCATGGGCGTGGTGGCTTTCAACGGTGTGGTAGAGTCCGTCGTGGCGGCGATTATTGTCACCGGCGTGGGCCTTGCCCTTTCCAGAGTGAAGCCTCTATATGCCAATATAGCAGCCGGGAAAGAAAAATAAGTACAATACACGAAATGGGGAGTGAAAGCATGATTTTAGCAGTTGATATTGGCAATACCAATATTGTCATCGGTTGTATGGACGGTGAGAAGGTGCGCTTCGTGGAGCGCGTTTCCACTAATCAGGCGAATACAGAGCTGGAGTATGTGGTAGAATTTCGGGCGTTATTTGATTTGTACCATATTGGTGTGGAGGACATCACTGGGAGTATTATATCCTCCGTTGTGCCTCCTCTCAACAATATCGTGAAGGCGGCGCTGGAGAAGCTGTTTCACCGGACACCTATGCTGGTGGGTCCCGGACTGAAGACAGGCTTGAATATCCTAATGGATAATCCAGCACAGCTTGGATCGGATCTGGTGGTAAATGCGGTGGCGGGACTGCAGTATTATGGCGCGCCCATTATCATGATAGATATGGGAACAGCAACGACAATCAGTGTGGTGGATAAGAAGAAAAATTATATCGGGGGAATGATTCTGCCCGGGGTGAAGGTCTCACTGGATTCTCTGGTAAACCGGACTTCCCAGCTTCCACGCATCAGTTTGGAGCCGCCGAAGAAGGTGATCGGCAGAAATACCATCGATTGTATGAAGAGCGGTATTGTGATGGGACAGGCGGCCTGTCTGGACGGCATGATCGAACGGATTCATGAGGAATTGGGGTATGATGCGCCAGTGGTGGCGACAGGAGGACTGGCGGGGAGTATTGTTCCCTATTGCAAGAAAGAGATTATCTGTGACAATGAACTGACTCTGAAAGGGTTGGGATTAATTTATAGAAAGAACGTGGAATAGAGATGGGAAGGGAGACATAGCGCATGTTATTAAAAGGAAAACATATTGTTCTAGGTGTGACAGGAAGTATTGCAGCTTATAAGATTGCATCCCTGGCCAGTATGCTTGTGAAAAAGCAGGCGGATGTGACGGTGATTATGACGAAGAATGCCACGAACTTTATCAATCCGATCACTTTCGAGGCGCTTACGGGCAACAAGTGTCTGGTGGACACTTTTGATCGGAATTTTCAGTTCCATGTGGAGCATGTGGCGTTGGCGAAGCTTGCTGACGTCTTTTTAGTTGCACCTGCCTCCGCCAATGTGATCGCAAAGGCGGCCTGTGGTCTTGCTGACGATATGCTGACCACCACGCTTTTGGCATGCAGGTGTCCGAAAATCTTTGCACCAGCGATGAATACCCGGATGTATGAAAATCCCATAGTGCAGGATAATATAAAAAGACTGCGGGGGTATGGGATGGAAATTGTTGACGCGGCGGAGGGGTATCTGGCCTGCGGAGATACCGGGGCCGGCAAGATGCCAGAGCCGGAGGTTCTTTTTGAGGCGGTTATAAAGGCCCTCACCCCGAAGGATATGTCGGGGAAGAAAGTGCTTGTCACGGCGGGCCCTACCCGGGAAAAGATGGATCCTGTACGGTTTATCAGCAATCACTCCACCGGAAAGATGGGTTATGCTGTGGCAAGAGCGGCCATGATGCGTGGTGCGGATGTGACACTTGTGTCAGGTGTGACGACGTTACAGCCTCCGGCAGGGGTAAAAACGGTGCCAGTTGTCTCAGCGGCGGATATGGCGTCGGCGGTGAAGGGAGAGGCGGACGCGCAGGATATTGTCGTTATGACGGCGGCGGTGGCGGATTATCGTCCGGCAGTGACGGCGGATGAAAAGATCAAGAAAAAGGATGGGGAGCTGTCCGTGGAGTTGGAGCGCACGGAGGATATTCTTGCATGGCTGGGGGCAAACCGCCGGGAAGGTCAGGTACTGTGCGGCTTTTCCATGGAGACGGAGCACCTGATGGAAAATTCGCGGGCAAAGCTAGAAAAGAAAAATATTGATATGATTGTCGCCAATAATTTGAGACAAGAGGGAGCGGGTTTTGGCACGGACACCAATGTGGTGACATTTCTTGCGAAGGATGAGACTGTGGAGCTTCCTCTGCTTTCCAAGGAAGAAGTGGCAGACCGGCTGTTTGATTTCATTTTGGAGAGAGAAAAAAACAGGACAAAATAATAGGGCAGAGAGGAGAGGCGCATGAGAGTCGGAATGGGATATGACGTGCACAGGTTGATTGAGGGGCGAAAGTGTATTATTGGCGGGGTGGAGATTCCCTATGAGAAAGGACTTCTCGGACATTCTGATGCGGATGTACTTCTGCATGCAGTGATGGATGCACTGCTCGGTGCAGCGGCGCTGGGGGACATCGGCAAGCACTTTCCGGATACGGATCCCGCCTACAAGGGTATTTCTTCCGTGAGGCTTCTTAAGCATGTGGCGGCACTGCTTGAAGAAAATCTGTTTCTGGTGGAAAACATTGACGCGACTATTATTGCCCAGGCTCCCAAAATGCGGCCCCATATAGATCAGATGCGTGAGAATATTGCGAAGGCGCTCGGCATAGAGTTATCACAGGTAAATGTGAAGGCGACCACGGAGGAGGGGCTTGGTTTTACCGGGAACGGTGAAGGCATATCCGCTCAGGCTATATGTCTTCTCACGAGCCCAAGGGAGCTTTACAGTGCGGATGTGACAAAGAACTGCGCCGGGTGCGGGGGATGGAGTAAATGAAGGGTTATATATAATCTTTTTTAAGAAATTTTCGGATTTTTTGCATATTTCGTTTCGAAATAAGCCCTATTTGCTCGTTCCTTCCAAATCTCGCTGGTGTTTGAGCGCTATTCACATAAGTAAGAAAATTTCCAGGTTTGCCGGTAGAACCTCGCACGGAATACTTCATGTATAAGTTTTGCTTGCTGATATGACGTCCTTGTTTTGTATAGCCGCCGCTTTTTACTATTGTCTTTGCCTTTTTTCGCATTCGCTGATAATATTTTGAAACTGTTTTTGCCCTTAAGCTTACGCTTTGTCCATCAAAAGTAAATCCGAGGAAATTCAAGTTACGGTTTGAACAGTCAGCATTTTTGCTAATGACAGCTCCACAGTTTTCTATTTTATTTTCTGCAAAATGGTAATATTGGGTTTTACTTTCCTGTAATTCAAGACCAGGGTAACTTGGACTATTAAATAAATCACTGATTTTTCTTAAGGTTTCTACGGCAGCTGCTTCATCAACGTGAGGTAACACAATGATGAAATCATCGCTATATCGCATATATAATCCATTATACACAGTTACAAAATCATGGATTGACTTGTCTATTTCCAACATATACAGATTAGCTAATACACCACTCATTGGGGAACCTTGGGGAATGCCATAGTCTTTGTTCTTTTGAATATGACATGCGTTTTTTTTCAGGTCTTGAGGCGATAAGATACGTTTCTTTTGGTTTAATTCTCGTCTCCCTTTCGGAGTATCGTCCAAGCCATGAATTTCCAACAGGTCAGTTAATTCAAAGTAGCTATAGCGAGTGATATTTTTGAACACAGCATAGTGATCTGGAGGCAATCTATCTGCATGAAGCAACTGACACCATTGTTTTTTGAGATATGCGTGATTGAGATTATCAAAAAACTTTGTAAAATCACCAATCATAATATAGCAATCATGGCTTCTGCGGATAAACTGGATGGCTCTTTTTGCAAAATCAATATTATTTTGCTTATTCATATTTGTTCGATAGGCAATGGCAACATCATGAATTCCGAGACGATCACACTCTTCATTGTATCGTTCATTGAGGATAAAATTGTAGAGTTGGAAAATACAGCGATCAATATGTGAAGCATAACAAATATCTCTATGCTTTTCTTTTATTCCACCCTTTTTGGCAGAATATTTGCTCATGTCTTTGATATAGTGGATAAAAGGATAGAAACCATGTTTGCAAATATTTTGAGGGTTGGAAATATAATTCCAGCTCTTTGTAATATCTGTGCGATAATCGAAATGAGCGTAATACCGTTGACTTTTTTGAATGGTTTTTTCTGATGTCCGCCAAGTTTCTATATCTTGCATAATTTTCTCCTAAATGCCGATACCCGCCGGCACGGAGGATAGCATTCCTTAGCCAACGGGTACAAACCGAAACGTGGTATTCAATTTTCACCCATTAGGCGGCTTGTTAAGAATTCCAGCTATCCTGAATGCAATGCTCAACTGTGATACAATTAAGCCGGAGACATATGTCAACGTAAGCTTGTTAATGTTCAACCTGGTGGCGATGTGCTGCTTGAGCAGACCATCAGACAATCAGACCATTATAGAAACATTATTGGAGGTGTTGACAACAATCATCTTCCCTTATACCTAAATGTATAAAGTATATTTATTGTATCAATTAGGTCAGCTTTTGTCAATTCCAGTATGTGAGATTTTTTTCTTTCGAAAATTTTAAAAGATGGGAGAATTGGTCTTTGACACTTTTTCATCCACACACATGTCTTTAAGCCTGTACTGGCTTTTTTGTTAAATTGGAAATCTACTATTCCACGTTATGTATAGTTGCGTTATAATGTAAAAGGATGGAATTAGTAGAAATCATGCATGAGGGGGACGGAAACTCCATGGGTTGATGGATCAAAGAGACATACGATCCTGAAATCATTCTTGTAAACGGTATTGTACAGCCGTTGATGCTGAACCCATAGACTTACCTCCGTATAGGGGTATCAAAAAGACTTTACACTTCCCCATAAAACCGCTATAATAATTTTAGTAGCAATAAGAACCATCTATCAAAAAGGCGGTGAAAGGATGGTACAGGAAATGTCAGATAAAGAGTTAATCACAGTAACTATTGACAGATACACAGATTTACAACAAATCAAAAAGGCAAATGGCGGTCATGAAAATGAAATACTTGATTATTTAATCAAAGTAACCATTGCAAAGTTATCATCTTTAGGCGTAAACGTTGAAGATATAACGCTTTAAACAACAACTAAGCAGTAACCACCTACACCAAACAAAGTGTAAAGTCTATCAAATTATCAAGGGCTTTACACTTTTTTCTTTTGGGGGAAAACTATGTTTCTAATTTGTTTATCTCGTTCCATTTTTTATCTATTGCTATATTTACAAACGTGTTTAGGCTCTCGCCAGTAGATTCAACATGCTTCTTAATTATTTCTTTTTTTCCTTTAGGAACACGTATTCTTAAATCCTTATATTTTGTTTTTTAATATTCTTCTAAAGTAACTCTTTCACCATTTATAATATATGGTCTTTTTTCATCAGATATGATCTTCCTCCTATTTTAATTTAGTATATCATAAAGGCGGCAAATGGTGGTACCCATAAAGGCAATCAAAAAAGTAATCAGAGCATCAGTTTGACATTTTTAAACTCTGGAAGATCGCTAAGTATCTGTCCTTTCTTTTGATCTGATTGTCGGTTGCAATGATAGTTCCTTTCACTTGTGGCAATCTGCGCATGTCCTGCCACATCCTGCACTATGACAATGTTTCCTCCATATAGGGCAGTAAAATGGAAGCAAAGGGGCTCGAACCCTTGGCCTCCCGCTAGTCAGGCGAGCGCTCATCCCAGCTGAGCTATGCTTCCATAAATTCTATTATAGCATTTTATAAAATAAAATTCTACAAAAATTTTCTGTGTCCCGGCCGCATCTATTTCATCGCCCTTCGGAGTTTGGTTTTGATTCTCTGGAGAGCGTTGTCTGTTGACTTGTCGTCCCGGCCAAGTACTTTGGCGATCTGCTGGTAACCCATGCCCGTCAAGTATAGGTCAAGCACCTGCTTTTCAAAACTGCTCAATTCCCGATCTATCAGCATTTCCAGCCTGTCTACATTTTCTTTGTCTATGACGAGTTCCTCTGGATTGATACCGGAGCGGGAGACCAGCACATTCACCAGCGCTTCTTCTTCGCCGTCGTGCCCTTCGGAAACGTTTCCGTAGAGGGAGATATAATTGTTTAAGGGGATGTGCTTCTTTCGCCTGGAAGCTTGTACCGCTGTGTACATCTGTCTGGAGACGCACAAATCCGCAAAGGTAAAAAAGCTGGCGTCTCGGCCGCTGTCGTAATCGCGTATCGCCTTAAACAGGCCGATCATACCTTCCTGGATCAGATCCTCGCTGTCTGCCCCGAGGATATACATGGATTTGGCTTTGCTTCTCACCAGATTTTTATATTTATTCATAATATGGTCTGTGATTCCTGATTCACCGTCCCGAAGGCGGGTCAGGAGTTCTTCGTCGTTGCAGCCTGTGTAATCTTCCAGCATGATTCCCTCTAATCATTTTCAGATATTCTGTATTTTACCTGATTATTGCCAGCCTATTCTCTTTTAGGTATTTCGCCTTTTTATCTCTTATATTATATAGAGTTCCTGCGCGCAGGTCAATTTGCTTTGTCAAAATAAGTGAAACAGCTTAGGGTACAATTTATATTCTAAGATAAAAAGGAAAGAAATCATGCAGGGATTGGAAGAACTGCTTTAAAAGCGCAGTATGAACCGGGACGGCAAATGGAATAGGGCGCAGGGTGACCAAAAAGTTTTAGTTATTGGCAAAAAAAGGATCGTAGATCGTTTGAGGAGATGGTATGATGGACATGGGATTAGACAGATTCTTCATGGAAGGTCTCTGGCAGGAAGGATGCTACAGTTTTCCCAGTGCATGGAACTGCGTCATCCATTTATGGAAAGCCATGGGAAAATGCACAGCGGGCGGCGATTCGATGATAAAGCACCTCAAGAATATTTTGACTTCTGCAGTTGGTATATGGAAACGATCACGCCAGAGGACTTTGACGATTCAGTTTTGAATCAATATAAAACGGCAAACAGGGATTTGATTGTAGAATATGAACAGGAGAAAGGTTATCGATGAAAAGAATGGTTGTAGTGATACTCGTTATATGGATGCTGCTTTGCTCTGGTTGTGGCAGCCGGGTGGATTTTGCGGGAGAAACGGAGGAAACAGAGGAAGCAGGGGAAATAGAGGGAGCAGCAGGCGGGCAGGTTCTCTCGAGGGTGGAAGAGAATGTGGATGACGAGGTAGAGAAAACGCCAGATGATTTGGATGTGAGTGAAGAAAAAGCTGGAGAAGAAGCGGAGGCCGATGAAGTG
>DLAA01000124.1 GCA_002493835.1 Lachnospiraceae bacterium UBA7060
CCCGTATTCAGATCCCTGCCGCATGTGGGGCAGATTCCCTTACAATCCGGCTTACACAGGATCTTCATAGGCCAGCTTGTCACAATCTCACTGTTTAGTAAGTCCTCCACATTCATCTGAAAACCATCCATGAAAGGCTGCTCCTCATACACCGAAGGATCAACCGCCATATCCGGTGCCCACACGTCTCTGACAAAATCAAGCGTCACCTTCAGATTCACAGGTCTCAGACATCTGTCACAGCCTGTGTTAAAGGTAATTTCCGCTTTCGCCTCGATCCGTGCCCTGCCTTTTCCCGTATTTGTAAACACAAAGCACACCGGCGATGCAGCACACACCGGATATTTCCCATCACCGACAGAAACCTCTGTAATCTGCGTCTCTATCTGCATTGGGATTACTCTGTCTTCGTTTGTCAACACTTCTGTCAGGTTCACGAACATAGCAGACTCCTATCCACACGCAAACCATTATACATAGGGCAAATAGGTTTGTCAACCAATAATTTACTGAAAATCCAGTTAAACGGAGAACTGCCCCACACCGTCTACAAGATGATCCACATCGCCCTTTAAATCTTCCACCATCTTCTTTGATCTGGTTACAATCTGTCCAAGCTCCTCTGTCATAGCAGACGTCTCCTCAGAGGAAGCCGCGTTGTCCTGGGCAAGACCGTTTAGTGTATCCAGCACCGATGTAATGCCTTGTCTCTGCTGCTCGATCTCCTCTGTCATAGCTTCAATGTTTATGATGGATGTCATGCATTGATCCAGATTCGTATACAGATCCTGGAAAATACTTTGTGTCTCATTCAGCACATCTACCTGTCGTTCCACAGTAACATTTACCTTTTCCATAATATGTAAAGAACGTACCGACTTTTCCACCAAATCATTGATGATATTGGAAATTTCATTCACCGCTTGAGTTGACTGGCTGGCCAGTGCACCGATCTCCGTTGCAACCACCGCAAAACCTTTGCCGCTCTCCCCGGCATGGGCCGCTTCAATGGAAGCATTCAATGCAAGCAGGTTTGTCTGGTCAGCAATGGCGTCGATCAGGCCAGCCGCACTTCTGATCGCATCTGCCGCCTCGTTGGTCGCCTCCGCCTGCTCCCGCATATCCACTACATCTTCCTTTGTCCGCATGTTCGCCTGCACCAGCTCCTGCAGCTTGTCAGAACACTGCCTGCTTAATTTCTTCATAGAATCAGAATTGTCACGCAGTTCCGCCACCTCTCTGGACGTCCGGTCAATTCCTTCCGCAATCCTGCCGACCTCATCAGTAGCCTCAGACGTGGAAGATGCTTGTGCCGTAATATTCTTCGCAATCTCCTCCACCGCCGTATCCACTTCACTGATGGATCTCTCCATCTGATGGAAGCTCGTCTCAAACTCTGTTGTCATATTATCCGTATTGCGGGCCGTATCGGCAATAGAAGTAATGAGAGCATTAATCTTCTGCCTTGCGGCGTTGAGACTGTCCGCCGCTACACCCATCTCATTTCTCTGCTTCACCTCTACGTCCGCTGTCAGGTCTCCCTCCGAAATGCTGACAGCAAAGTCTTTCACCCTGCGGAGCGGAACCACCAGAAATTCACCAACGATAACGGACACAATCACTGTAACCACCAGGAGAACCCCGCAGCAGCCTGCCATAAGAATACAGGAACTTCTAAAATCAGCAACTATGGAATCTTTGATTCCCTGCATCTGTGATTCCATATCATCCACATAATTGCCAGTAGAAACAGCCCAGCCCCAGGGCTCAAAATACCCAGAATAAGCCACTTTAGGTGCTACAGTCACGCCGTCTGCCTTCGTAAAATAGAACTGATTGTATCCCCCCTTGTCCACGCTCTGGCAGACTTTCATGATTTCCTGAATAATCATGATGCCCTCCTGGTCTTCCAGATCAAAGCGGTTGTTCCCCTCCTGCTCCGGAAGAATCGGATGCATGATCAGTGTATAATCCTTGTCGTCTATCCAGAAATAGCCGCTGTCGTCATCTCTGTAACGCATAGCCCGAACAATTTCGGCCGCTTCCGCCTTAGCCTCCTCCTCCGTCAGTTCCCCTGTGTCCGCTTTGTCATACTCAGACTGCAGAATAGCCAGCACACTCTGCACTTGTGACTTAATCTCCGTCCGATACCCCTCATCCATGGCCTTCGCATACTCGTCATACGCGTCGTTTGAAATATTTCTGATCGTCACCACACCGATCAGGCCAACCACAGCGCCAATCAAAAAACCCAGTACTGTACAGACCAAAATAAGAGTTGTCTTTAAACTTTTTGTTCTGCTCTTTTGCTTACCCTTCTGTTCCTTCACTTTTGCACATCCTTCCCCCGCATTTTCTTATTCTTGAAAATAGTAATATTATACACCTGTCCACGCTGTCTTTCAAGCTTACGCAATTTCAGATTCTTCTCATCTTATCAATATTGTATCTGGAAAGACCATCCGGGTTTGTGCTATACTCATAGTAAACGACATAACCAATTTTTGTTCCAGCCTCTTGCCGCCGCCATATATAGAAGCCCCTGCAAAGCCGAAAACAAAATTTTTAATGTCGCTAACTATAAAAATTTGTATCTGTGGAAGCACGGAACAGATGCAGAAATTTTACGGAGGTATTTCGATATGTATTATTTTACTGACGACTGCCTGATCGGTGTGGCGGAAATTGACAGCGAACACAGGGAGCTTTTTCGGATTATAAACGAGACACAGGAATTGTTGGACAACCAGATCCTGAATGACAAATACGACCGCATTTTGGAAATGGTGGATCGTTTGGAAGAGTATGCGGAGACTCATTTCGAACATGAGGAAGCCTACATGGAAAGCATCCGGCATCCAGAACTTTCCCTGCAAAAGCAGCAGCATCTCTTCTTCCGCGACAAGATCAACGGCATCACCAACTCCTTTTCTTCCGACAACGCACAGCAGGAAGTTCTGGACGATCTTCTGCGGTATCTTGTAACATGGCTTTACCGTCACATCATCAGCAGCGATCTGATGATCGGCAAACTAAAACCTTCTGATGAGAGGACTGCCCCTGTGTTCACTGACGAGTATCTGACCGGTATTCCGCTTGTAGACAAGGAACATAGGGAACTGTTCCGCATCATCGGAGATGTATACCGCACTATGATGGATGAGATGGCCTTTGACAAATATGATGAAATTGTTCATCTTCTGGAAGAATTGCGAGATTATACAAAATTTCATTTTCAGGATGAAGAGCTCTACATGGAAAGCATCCACTATGAAGGAATTGAGGCACAGAAGAGAGCCCACGAGGCATTCGTAACAAGACTGGAGGAAATGGATCTGGATGCCATCGATGAGAATCAGCAGAAAACGCTGGAAGATCTGATGGAATTTTTGACGGAGTGGCTTGTAAATCACATCTTACATACCGATAAGAAAATTGGGGACGGGGCGCAGAATTAGCGCCCCTTTTTACGCGTTCTTTTTGACCCCACTCCTCTTTCCCCACAGTTTCCTCACCTGTTGCCCATAGATTTTCTTTCATTTTCTCTCCCTTTATGGGCTTATCATAGCACCCGCCGAAGCTCCCGACAATCTAATGCCAGGTAAAAGGTGAAATTATGCCTGTAAAATGCAGATTCTCCCAGCAATATAGAATACGGCTGCCGACACACAGTCCGGCAGCCGCCATTATTCTTCCCATGAAATTTTTACATTTTTCCCTGCACGCTTTTATTCCACCAAAGCTGCAGTCTCCCTCGCGATCGCAAGCTCTTCGTTGGTGGGAACCACCAGCACTTTCACCCCGGAATCCGGTGTGCTGATCACAAGCTCCTCCCCACGCTTATCGTTCTTCTCCTGATCCAGCGCGATGCCAAGATACCCCAGCCGCTCACAGGCAAGGCTCCTCACCAGGGGATTATTCTCCCCGACGCCCGCTGTAAAGCAGATCACATCCACTCCGTTCATAGCCGCCGTGTATGCGCCGATGTACTTCGCCACCCGGTAGGAGAAAGTCTGAATCGTGCGGAGTCCCCTGTCTTCCCCCGCTGCATAGGATTTCTCCAGATCTCTGAAATCCGAAGAAAGGTTGTCGGAAAGTCCCAGCACACCCGACTTTTTATTCAGCACCGTCATTACCTCATTGATGCTCTTACCTTCCTTATTGGCGATGTACTCGATGATCGCCGGATCGATATCACCGGAACGAGTGCCCATGATCAGTCCCTCCAAAGGTGTAAGTCCCATGGACGTATCCACACACTTGCCGTTCTTCACTGCAGAAATGCTTGCGCCATTTCCCAGATGACAGACGATAATTTTCAAATCCTCGTAATTTTTCCCGAGAAGTTTGGCCGCCCGCTTCGATACATAGGAGTGGCTGGTGCCATGGAAGCCGTATCTTCTCACCTGGTATTTCTCGTAATATTCATAGGGCAGTCCGTAGAGGTAAGCCTCCTTGGGCATGGTCTGGTGGAATGCCGTATCAAAAACCCCCACCATAGGCGTATTCGGCATCAGCTTCCTGCAGGCGTCAATGCCGATCAGGTTAGCCGGATTATGTAAGGGTGCCAGATCGTTGCACGCCTTGATTGCCTCAATCACTTCGTCGGTAATCACCGTGGACGCCGCAAACTTTTCCCCGCCATGTACAATGCGATGCCCCACCGCACCGATCTCGTCCAGAGAGTTTACCACGCCTGTCTTTTCGTTCGTCAGTGCATTTAAAACCAGCTCAATGGCCTTTGTATGATCCGGCATGGGAGTTACGGTCTCCTCCTTCTCCCCGCCAGCAGGCTGATAGACAAGCTGGCTGCCGTCGATGCCGATTCTCTCGCACAGACCCTTGGCAATCTGCTTCTCCGTCTCAGAATCGATGAGCTGGAACTTCAGGGAGGAGCTGCCGCAATTGATCACAAGTATATTCATTTTGTTTTCCTTCTTTCTCCTAATATAAGTTTTAACAATGTAAGTGCAAGCTGCCTTTTTTTCATCTTCCGTC
>DLAA01000050.1 GCA_002493835.1 Lachnospiraceae bacterium UBA7060
GGCGAGGGCAGCGGACTGTAAATCCGTCACACTTAAAACACCGCAGGTTCGAGTCCTGCCCCATCCACTTTACGTTTGCGTGTCCGAGAGGTTTATGGTGCCACCCCGCTAAAGGTGGTGTGCGGCAACGCACCGAAGGTTCAAATCCTTCCGCAAACGCTCTTAAATAAAGTTAATCATAATAGAAAAGGACCGGCGAATACCGGTCCTAAGTCATTCTATTTTCTGTTGATAAACTTGCTGCTTGCAGCAGTTACGCCAGAGAGGATAAAGGTTCGTTGTTCCTCATCTGAAATCTGCTCTGCCAGTTTCATAACCTTATCGAACATTGCCTGTTTCCCTTCAGAACCAGGAAACGTCAGGGGTAAGATGACAAGCTCCATCAAATCATCGTTTGTAAGCACTGCACCGGAATGAATCTTCTGCTGAATGGCATCGAACATTGCCCTGCCGTCCATGCGGGATAAGAAAACCTGCTTGGGGCGTAGGATAAAGCAACCGCAGTCAAATACCGAATCAGCCTTTTCCACATCACCAGTATAGATGATGATGAGGTGTAGGTCAAAATTCCCATCCTCTTTATCATATTTTTCCATGATCTTTGCGATGTATTTCGGATATTGGGCCATAGCTGTTTTATGGTATTCGGATGTGTAATCTACAAATACATAAGTTCCGTCCGTCAGTAAGAACAAGTTGTCAATGAAACCATCATTTACCGGAATTGCAGGGAGCAGTTCCTGAATGGGCGGCAGATAATACCCGTATACTGAAAAACGCTTTCCTATATATGTCTGGGCAAGGGCGTTATGTAGGGCATCCCTGCTTTGATAGACTTTTTCTTTTTGCATGGTATCCTCCTTATTTCTAACTGTTCTCATAATCGGAAATAACAGAGTTGACGTATTCAGGATCAAGTTGCAGGGACGACGAGATACCCTCATTGTCTATTCCTTTATTGTGGAGCTTGAGGACTTTAATGGCAGACATGCTGCCTTCTTCTCGCCCTAATTCAATATTTTCCCGATCTCTCTGTAATAAAGTCATATATTTAACCTCCGATATGAAAAATCAGGGGAAGTAGATACCTCCCCTGCTAATATGTCTGCTGTTATAAAATGTTATATTCTTCAAAAAGCTCGTTTCTGAAGTCTGTGTCTTCTAAAGCACGTTTCAAATCATCAGTACGGTTTTCTTCAAGAAGAATTTTAGTCAATGCAGCTATATTTTCTTGTCCTTGTTGTTTATTTTCCCTGTCTGTTTCTCTGTAATAAAGTCATTGTGTATACCTCTTATATCTTAATCGTTTTCATAGTCAGATATAACAGAATTTACATATTCAAGATCAAGCTGTAAAGAAGAAGCAATTTCCTCATTGCTGATGCCCTTATGATATAGCTTAATAATTTTGGTGGCTAAAGTAGTTCCTAATTCAAGATTTTCCCTATCTCTTTGCAGTAAAGTCATATACTCGACCTCCATTTCCTTACTCTTTTTTACTTCAGTAACCCTTTTATGGATCTCTTTTATGAGCGGGCTTCTTGCCTGCGATGCAAAGTCATCTGTTGTGTTCTCCACATAGAAAAGAAATTTCTGCATTTCCGGATCAACATCGTGCATATTGCCCTTTGTATTCAGGAAAATTTTAGTGGTTTCATCTCCCAGTGTAAGGGAAGGATTTTCCACGCATCTGTTTTCAAATGTGTATATATGGCGCCGTTCTCCAAACGGATCAAAGGTGCAGATGAAAATAACAAAGGATTTTTTCAGTTTCCTGTAATCTTCCCCTGCAGAAATGATGTCAAGGTCAATATTTCCCTGATAATATCTCGATCTCTTGGGAAGAATGGCCTTTTTATGTTTTCCGCGCTCCATCTCTACATTATATACCGTTCCCTTATCATCGTTAATGTATACGTCGAGCCGGATGCCTTTCCCATCATAGAGCATATTGATTGTTTTCTGTGTGGCAGGCATGGAAACTTCCCGTATGGAAACGCCCAGTATCTTTTCTAAAACTTTTCTGCAGACTTCCTTATCGCTCATTACTTTGGCAAAAAGAAAATCGTCCTCCAGATTTAACTGTTGGATGGTTTTGTTTGTGTTTGGCATAAATGTACCTCTCTTTCTCAAATTATAGCATGATTCAGCCGTTTTGTCAGTTGCCATTTGAAATTGTTTTATGGGCTGCGAACAGAACCCGTATATAGAATAAGTACCTTGCGGACGTCCGGATACTTGAAAAAATCTGCCGTCTTTTAGACAGCTTTTTTCGTGGTATTGGATATGTCGGTGTCTTTTCTGTTTCTTGCGATTTTTGTTCAGAAAAGATTTCTGCTACAACTTTTGTAACCTGAAATTCAACCGTTAAACGATCACATTCCCATACTTTCATATGCGTTTTAATAAAATCCTCCACATCCTCAAGCAAGATATGGTTGAATGTATTAGTCAGGATATTTTTCAAAGATGCGGTATCTATGGCGGTGCCTTCCAGTCGTTTGCATACCTGCTGTATCCATATATACCTATTGCTGTCATATGCAGATTCTGCATGGCAGAAGTTCCAGTCATACAGAATATAACAGGCAATCCAGCGTTGCCAGAGAACAACAGAAATCTCATCTTCATAAATAGAAATATTTTCAGGGATTGTCTTTGTCGATGTGCCTCCGGTAGAAAGGTCCGTTAATGTTACCAGCAGTGGAATACCTGAAATGTTCATTTGCTATATCCTCCTTTGTCCCAAGTACAGGCAGTGCAGCCTGTACTTGGGGAATATGGTTTTCGTCAAGCGGTCATTTTCATGAAGCAATCATATCCATAAATTCCTGCTCAGTCAGGATCTTGACGCCGAGCTGCTGCGCTTTTGCCAGTTTGCTTCCGGCCTTTTCCCCACAGATCAGATAGTCTGTCTTTTTGGTGACGGAGCTACCGGGCGTGGCGCCGAGGCTGATGATCTTGGCGTTGATACCGTCACGGGTGAAGTTCTCAAGCTTTCCTGTGGCTACGATGGTGCATCTTGCAAATGTGTTGTTATTTGTTCCGTTCATATTGTTCTCCTTTCCGGATGTCTCTGCATCCAAACCATTTTCAAAGTGTAATTCTTTCTGTAAGCCGCGCCATAACAGGAGGTGGTCCGAGTTGCGGAACCACTCATGGATGTTGCTGCTCATAATGTCACCAATCCCTTCAAGACAGGTAAAATCAAAGCGGTCCAGTGCGGCCAGTTCCAGTTCCCGTAAGTTGCCGTGGAAATGCCCGTCCAGTATCCTGCTGGCAGTCCTGCCGATCAGGGGAAAATCCATTGCCACAACGAAGCGTACAAAGGTTGTGTTGCGGCTTTCGTTGATGGAAGCAATCAGATTTTCATAGGATTTTTCTCCGAAACCTTCCAGAGCGATGATCTCATCACGGTAGCGGTCAAGGTGGTATAAATCCTGATAGGTTTTCAAGGCGCCGATCTGAATAAGCTGATCCAGAGTTGCCTCGGAAAGCCCCCTGATGTTCATGGCTTTCTTTTCTGCGAAGTGGACGAAGCGCTGAAGTACGCGGCTGCCACATTCAGGATTGTCACAGTGGAGCGTCTCTATCAAGCGCCCTTTGTCACCAGCCCTGGAATGGGTGCGTGTGCGCTGCCCACAGCAGGGGCAGGTCTGCGGCGTCATGTCCTGATAGTTCCCACGGTCCAGATTTTCCTCCACATGGGAGATAATCATATTGCGCTTGGATACCAGAATACGGCATCCGGGGTGCAGCTCCAGTCCCTTGATAAAAGTCAGGTTATGGAGGCTTGCCCTGGATACCTCACAGCCGTCAATCTCCACCGTGTCAAATATTGCAACCGGCGCAATCTCGCCGCTGCGCCCTGTCTGCCACTCAATAGAGCGGAAGACTGTCTCATAGGTGTCATCCTCAAATTTGAAGGCAATGCCGTCATTGTAATGATGTCCGGTTCTGCCCAGGCTCGCGGAATAGGAAAAGCTGTCGAAGCGCAGCACCATCCCGTCAATGGGAATGTCCGAAATCTCCGCAAGGTCTGTCAGTGTCTTTATTTTCGTTTCAATGCCTTCAGCCGATTCATTTGGTGAAACCGGCAGGAAGGGGCAGATACCGAATCCGTACTCGGCCAGGGAGAACAGCATATGGCTTCGGCTGTCGCGGATGTCTTCAAATTCTTCCATTCCTTCAAGAATGTTAAAGGCGAAAAAGCTGATCTCACGTTCTTTGCAGATGTTTGCATCCAGACACCGGATAGATCCGGCGGCAAGGTTCCTTGCATTACGGTAGGGTTTTCCGTCACTGCCCACAAGCGTATCCTTCAGACGTTCAAAGTCGCTCTTATGGATGAACCCTTCGCCTGATAACTCAAGATGCCCTTTGTAGGGGATAGAAACCGGCACATTCCGGAAGGCGGCTATGTTATGGGTAACGAGTTCCCCTTCATTACCGTCGCCTCTGGTGGAGCCTTCCACAAGCTTTCCACCCTCATAGACAAGCTTTACGGTCAGACCGTCCAGCTTCAGCATGAGCAGGGCAGCATAGCCTTTCAGGAAAGCAGCCAGTTCGCTGACCATTTTTGTCTTATCCAGAGAGAGCAGCGGGATGCGGTGCCGTACCTTTTCCAGACGACTGACAGCCTTATAGCCTACGGTCTGGGTGGGGGAGTTGCTCAGGATGATCCCCGTTTCCTTCTTCAAACGCTCCAGTTCGTCGTAAAGATGGTCGTAGACGGCATCTGACACACTGGGGGCACTTTTGTTGTAATACTCATCGCGGTACTGGTTGAGTTTATCCACGAGTTCGTGAATACGTTCTGTTATTTGTGACATTCATTCTTCCTCTTTTCTTTTAGATTTTGCCAGTGAATTTGTGAAATTCCCTTCCCGGCCTTCTTTCCTGAACGAACTCGCCTGTCGCCTCGTTGTCGCGGTATTCGCCGTTGGCTCCATTACTCACGCAAAAAGGCAGGAGATGATGGCGGCTTAAACTGCCGGATCATTCCTGCCTGCGTACAGATCTGCTGTATGATAGCCTGTAAAATGGTGTTATACAGACATAAAAAGAGCCAGAAGACATAAAGTGTCCTGCACTTTATACTTTCTGACTTCGTACAAACTTAAACAGCGTGTGCTTTTCGTTCTGGAATTGCACAGAATTCAATAACAAATATATAATAGCACAATATATAGAACAAATGAATTACAAAATACTATATATTGTGCTTTGTAAATGAAAAGGAAGACACAGTGTTTGTTGTATCTCCCGACTGATTCTAATAATTATGTGATTTATTATTCCAACGGCTTTTTCTTTGGACACCATGCAGGCGCCGTTTTGATAGAAACGACATCCGAATATCTTGCTCCATATCCAAGAAAACCGGGCATTTTGCTCATCCTTTTTTCGTTGAAATAGTTCCGGATATAGCCGTGGTCGGGATGGGAGCAGGTGAAGCTTGTCCTTGTATTGCCGAATCGACGTAGCCCGCTGCAATAGTCACATTCAGAGCATTTTATAGATTGTTTTTTGTTTTCCATTAAGCTGCCTTCTTTGTGGGTAGTTTTTTTAGGTTCTCAATATGGGTTTCCGTAAAAATGCAAAAACTTTTATCCAGATAGGTCTGTCCAGTTTTCTCCATCAGCCTTATAGCTTCCATTTCTCTCTGATACCACGTTTGTAAGGATATTTTCTGCCTGTTGCATACGAGAAAAGTCACAATAGATTTCGGGTATTGGAGATCATGCAGCTTGAGGCTTTTGGCATAGTCCTGTGCGGTATCCAGATTGGTAAAGATGTCGTGATACAGCCTTTGCACCAAGGGAACACCCTTGAATGGAGCAAGAAAATCCTCCGTCACAATAAAACCGAGCTGGTCATCCGGAATATCCTCAACATAATAGGATGTAATGTAGGAAACCTGCCCATAAGCGTAATCCCGGCTCAGCGTCAGTTCGTTGCCATCAAAAACCGCTTCCTGCTCCAGATAAGTCTGTCTATTCATTTCGCAGGATTCGCAGTCCTTATAGGTTATTTTCCCTTCACTGTCTGTCTCCTCCGCTTTGATCGCAAATTGGAAACAGGATTTCTTGAAAAGTGCTTGCAGGATATTTTCCCGGATGTTCTCTACATAGGGGAAATCCTTGGCGATGTCATCAGCAATGACCTCCGGGACCACTTCTTTCCCGATATTGTAAGAGCCGTTGCATTTTAACTGTTCGTGTATGGTGCGGGAGTCATGCCAGTCTATACCCCCGTAAGTTGATGCAGTAATATACATAAAAGCCTCCTTCTTGTGTATTTATTAGTTTTGCATTTCTGTGTATTGTCCTAAACATATGCCGATTGCGGGAGAGTGATGCCCTCTTTTCCTTTCATGGCAGACTGGTGGTAATCCAGTTCGGTAATGGCGGATTCAATAGTGTCATATGCTGCGGATAGCTCCAGATACCGGGTGATAAATCCGATGACCTCCGTATAAAGAAACATTTGCTGCTGCTTGGTCAGTCGGTTCAGGGCAGCAATCCGTTTCTGCTTCTCTGCCCATTCATCTGCGCAGTAAATATTTTCATGCTCCAGCAGCTCTGTCATGTCCGTGTCGGATAACATTGCCGCCGCCGTATTGAACCAGGCAGTAGCCGTCTGGCTGCAGTCGTCCTCGTCACAGAAAGCAATCTTTTTAGCGGGCATCTGATACCAGAGCTTATTCTTTATATCTTGAAGCTCATTATACATGTCGGCTGCCGCATTGCATAATTCATTGATCTGGTCGCAATAATGGTCCCAGTAAGGGCTGCTTTTTTCATTGCCGTTGTAGCAGTAGTCCATCATTTTATCCAGTCCGTCTGATATGGACCATAGATCCAGCTTTTTATAAAGTGCCATTTTATGCTGCCTCCTTCCTGTCTTTCAGGTGAAAAAACTCACTGATGTCCCATGTGCCGGTCAGATATTTTGCCGCAGGACATTCTTCAGTGTCACCATCCTTGCCGCAGGTGCAGTTTCTGCTCCTGTGCATGGAGAGCAGGGCAGCAAGCGTTTCCCATTGCCGGCTCCTGTCATTTGTCTCGGCAATATTGCTGCAGCGGTGGTATCTGCCACAGTTTTGTTCGCAGTCCTCCATACTTTTCTCAATCCCCATACAGACCGCAGGTGCGGTTTTTGCGAGGGAGATGAAAAACTCCGGCTCCAAAGATGCGTGCTGCAGATGGTTCAGGGTAAGTTCCATCAGGTCATTATGGCTTATATTGGCATCATAGAAGTCGTCAAAGCAGACAAACAGCCAGTTTACCAGCTCAGGAAATTCTTCAAGATGTCCTGTATGGAAACGTGTATCCGGGTCCTGAGCGGCATCAGCGAGGGTATTTATAAAGTCTTCCTCCAGATAACGCTTTTCCTTGATCCGGTATGCCTTTTCAAGCTCATCCTCCGTGAGCGTGATCGTAATATTGTTTTTCCCAATAAGTCTTTCAATTTTTAATTCTTCCATAGTGATGTTCCTTTCGGTTTTGTGTGGTGTTATGCGCTTTTTTCCTTTGACTGTACGACGTCCGCCAGTTTCAGGGGAACCCATTTCCCATCCTGCCAGATGCAGTGGTTGACCTTACAGTAGATCATGGGTGGTATATCCGGATTCTCCAGGCATTCCTGTGTGATATACAGCCCAAGATGTTTTGCATAAAGGGATTCCAGGTCAGCCAGTATTTCCTCATGCAGCATTCCGGCAAAGGATTCAAATTCTGTTATGTCCTGGTGGGAAAAAGCTGCCCCGGAGAGCTGTTTTAAGATACCAGACCGGGCAATCGTCCCGTTGATGATAGAGACTGCCTCATCCAGATAATCCTTGTGGATACGGATGCCGCATAGCACTATTTGCTTTGCATAGTCCGATGCAGCGCGTTTGATGCCCGCGCATAGTGTGTCATAGCCCTTTTTGTATTTTGTCTTCAGCACGTCAAGGGAAACCTTCTCCCGGTTGTGCTTCAGGGTAGTTAAAAGTTTTGACAGTTCCTCCCTGAGCAGGGCGGTTTCCTGATCCAGCGCTTTATTCATGGTGTGTCCTTCTTTCAAAAGAGGGCCACCGCATATTGTAGGCAGCCCCGGATTATTTGCAGATTTTGTGCAGGGAAATCAGGCAATTACCTGAAGATCCGTTCCCGGCGGATTATCGTAGCATATGGTGTATATGCTGTTTTTTGTTTCAAAGCGTACATGGCTGGATGAAGCTTCCAGGATAGCCTGTACCGTCGAAGTGCGGATCAGGTTCCCATGATAGAGATATGTGACAGGGCTGCCCGGTCTCAATACTTCGTTCAGGATACCTGTTACGGAAATCTCGCGCTTGGGTGTCGGTTCCTGTTTTTGTTTTTTATTCTGGAATAGTGTAAGCATATCGTTGTCCTCCTTTATGCGACCTTGTAGTTCAGGCGGTAGGTGCCGTTCCCACAGGCTGTATACTGGCTCCGATGTTCGTAGATGGTTGCCCGGATGCGGTCTTTATAGTGTCCGTTTTTCTTTGATTTTGGATGGTTCTGCAGTTTTATATACAGTTCCGTCAGTGTCATTTCCCCGCCTTCGCTTTCCATTGTCATCCGGATAAGATGGTGCCATGTCAGGGCTGTCAGATCCGTGTCGGCAATGGAGAAGCAGCTCTCTTTTGCAAAGAGGAAAGGGACCATAAGGGCATCTTTCTTATGCAGCAGGAGCAGGTATTCTGTCACAATGGGGATAAATGGTTTCTGGTAGCGCCTGCTGTCAGAAACACAGTTGAACTGTCCCTTTACAAGAAAGGATTCAAAATCGCCCATCCGCATCATATCGTGCTGGATAGAGTAGAACTTGCCCTGCATCCGGATGTCGCCCACAAGGACAGCCATGCGGCCATCTTTCCTGAGCGCCATGTAGAACTTCCGGATACAGAGGTTCAGCTTCTCCAAAAAGTCATTGTAATTTTCGCAGCGTGACAGGTCATCAGGGTGCGGTTTTCCCCACATATTCCCGGAATACTGGATGATGTTATGGTAGGGCGGATGAAAAAAGACCAGATCCGCCGAGTCCTCCACATCATTTTTCAGGGCGTTCCACCCGCCCATGCCCGCAGATGGGGCAGGGTTCAAGTCATACAGGATGGATCTGACGCCGAGTCGGTCAGCGGCAGCCTTGCTGGTGCCGGAGCCGAACATGGGATCGAGCAGGGTAAATTGTGATGTATCCTTTCCGTAATAGCGCTTGGTATCGAGAACGTAGCGCAGGACGGAGGAGACGACCTCCGGGGAGCAGTTGCCCCGCCACTGGCTGCTTCCGCCGCTGCCACGCTCAGGAAACGCCATGAAGAAAGTTAGGTCTTTTCCTACACGTTTCCGTAAATTCTCTGTCCCCAGTTCCTGCGCTATGCACTGCCAGTCAGGACCAAATTCCTGTTCTAAAATAGTGGCTGCGCGCTTTAATAAATTCTGTTCCATTACGCCACCTCCGCAAGCTGTTTTTGGGCGAACACGCTGATGCGGTCGCTGTAATCGAGCGTTCTGCCATCCTGAAAGAGAAGACAGGCGGATTTTAAGGTAAGCGGCAGATAAATCTCTTTTGGAACATTCGTATAAAAGTATTCCGTGTATACTTCCGCCAAATAGGTGTCAGAATAGTGGTCTGCAAAGAAATCATAGTTAAGTGTTGATGGTGCAAGCCCAAGTTCCCTGTATTCTTTCATAAAAACCTGCGGCTCAAAGTCCTTTATGAGTGCATTGACGCTGATGACGGAGCCGGCGTTTCCTTCCGTGCCGCCCTCCGTGATATTGAAATCTAGTGGCAGCTCCTTCCCTTCTATCAGGAAAGTCACGGTGCCGACTGACAGGAAAGTATCTTTTGGTCGGTCTATGGGAATAAGGCTCTCATATTTCAGTTCCATTCCATATATTTCATTCATGTTTTCAACGCTCCTTTACTTAAAAATTTAATTCCGTAAGACGCATCCTCATGCGGCGGAACCGCCCGTTGATACTGTGTACGGTGGTGGAGAATATTTCTGCGATCTCCCTGCAGGTCAGACCATCGGCTTTCAGATGCACCATCTGCCGTTCCGTTTCCGTCAGGCAGGAGAGCACCTCCATTGCAAACAGCCTGTCGGCGGTCTGGACCTGTAAGTCCCTTCTGCGGTCAGGCAGGATCTCATCCAGGGTCAGTCCGTCACTTGTATAGGTATGGATACTGACCGTAGGCGCCTTGCGTTTCGGTTTGTTCTCATAAGAGAAATGTTTGCCCAGACAGTCGCTCATTTTAGTCCATGCAATCGTGTTAAACTGGAACCGGGCCAGGGCGGGGTTCTCATCATATTCCTGCACCGCCTGAAGATACCCGAAGATCACGATGTCGTAGTAATCTTCAACGGAAAGATTTTTATGGCTTAAGAAGCGGAATACGGTATCCTGGTGCTCCTCTGCAAACTGTCTCTGTAAATGTGTCATTTCATGTAATCTGCTCATATGTAATTCTCCTTTTCCTGAAAAAAGGGAACGCCAAAACGGTGTTCCCTTCTTAAACATTGTGTTATTTGCTGTTTTATGCTGCCCTTTGGGCTGCCTGGCGTGCTGCCACGGCTTTCTTGGCCTGTGTAATGAGTGACGGCGCAATGGCGTGTTCCCAACAGTCAATATAAGAAGATACGCTGCTCAGGAGATCAAATAAATCAAGATCGCTTAGATTGGCATATACTTTTCCTGTACTGACAAAGGAGTTGGGTTTCATGTATGTCCCACCGTTGCCGTTTTTCTGGGGGATACCCTTGCCGTTCTCCACTTCGATGTACCAGGGCAGTTTCCGGACGGCACCTTTGCTGTCCTTTGTGGCGCGGATGATCCGTACCTTTGATACCTTCGCATAACCCGTGTCATCTGTGTCGCCAAAGATTTTATCCTGCTGGAAGGTGTATTCCTGAAAACCGGCAGTCAGGCGGCTTAAGATGAACTTAGCCTCTTTCGGGGAGATGTTGGCGCAAACAGTGACCGCGTTATCCCCGGTGCCTTTGGAATAGTCTTTCATCAGAACCCCAATCAGGGAGTGCATCCGCCTTCCGTCTGCCCCTTTTTCGCCGCTGGCGTGGATATGTGCATAGGATGTGATGGGTGCGACCTTCAGCTTGTCCTGAAATTCCAACAGGGTTTTGCTGTTCTTATAGACCGCGATCTGGTTGGAGATGTAATTTTCATTCGTATTCATTTGGATACCTTCTTTCTTATTGTTTAGGCAACATATTTGTTCTTGATCTGCTGGATAATCAGCTTGCCGAGATTGACGGGGAGTTTTTCAAGATTTGTAATATCAAGGAAACCGTCCCCGTAGATCCGCTGGATATTCGGCTTATCACTTCCGATAGCAGCGGCAAAGAGCTGTATCCCCTTGGTGGTATATTCTTTCTTGATGCCTCTCAGATCTGCCTCTGCCTCCGTACCATAATAGTTTTCACCTGCAGGCTGTCCGTCCGAAACAATGATCAGGAGCTTTATAGTCTCTGTTCTTGTCATCAGGCGTTCTGCCACATAGCGCAGGGCAGCGCCGTCACGGTTTCCGCAGCGGGCGCTCATATCCATCAGACGGTACTGGTCCTTGTTGTCAATGGAGTCAAATTCCGCGTAGGCATATAGTTCCACATCATCAAATTCCGAGTGTCCGTATATGGCAATAGGAATACCTAGGGCTATACAGAAATCATGGAGAATAATTGAAGCTGACCGGGCATAGGTGATACGGTTGGAACCACTCATGGAGCCGCTTTCGTCATTCAGGATGGCGATGGCAATGTCTATCTGGTCATTCGGGAGCTTCATCTTGTAGAACAGTCTCCCGTCATTGCGGACTGCATTGCGCACATTGATCCGTTTGCCCATAGGCAGGTTGTCAAGTTTCCCGCCTTCCCTGTAATCTTTCAAAAGCTGTGAGATCTGTTTCTGGAGCCGTTTGGAGATCAGAAGGAGCGGCGGAGCAACTTTCTGGTAAGCTTCCATGTAAGAGGAATCGACATAGGCCATACGGTTGATATTGATGTGCATACCCCGGTGGGCGTTGCCGTAACGGATCTTGTCCGATTCCGCCTGTAGTTCCTCTGAAAGCTCCTCCTCATAGGAAGCATAGGCTGCCTCCTCCGCAAGCTGCGTCATAAGGTGTTCCATATCAGCGGCGGCCTGTGACACATAACCGGCACCAGCGTAATCATTGGTACGGCTGCTTCCGCCGTCCCCGTCTTCCCCGATTTCATCCGTCTTTTCAAGTGCTATCCGCCCGTCTTCGTAATCAAGAACCTGCTGGAGCTGTTTACGGTCTTCGTCATCAGAAGACGGATCATGTGATATTTTCTGCTTTGCGGCAGATCCCGATACAGGTTTCCCGGTACCGCCCGGAAGGGGGATACCGCCTGCGAGCTGGCTGCCTAAATCTGTCTCCGCTTTGTTTGTATTATTTTTGATGTCTTCCCGCACCTGCTTGATAAAGCTTTCCATATAGGGCCACAAAAGCAGCAGCATTTTATTGGCGGCGTCAAAGCGTACCTTTGCATCGTCATCATAGGAGGCATCGTCAATATAGGGGATGCACTCATAAACGGTATCGAGGTATGGCCCTTTGTATCCGTCCAGATTATTGATGTCGCCGGTCTTCGTATACTGGATCAGCAGGTTTGCCACGATAATGACTTCGTGGTGCTGATGGTTTATTTCTTCCGTGACGGAATCCATTTCCTCGGCAAAGCGCAGGTTGTTTAACAGAATGCCCGTCTTTAAGCAGCCGGGAAAGGCGTCGCACATACGTCCCTCGATATAGACGTCCTCCATCATGTTCACCAGGGAGTGTGCAATGTCTGAAAGCGCCTGGATGACCGCCTCATCTTTTTCCTCAAAAAATTCAAGGATTTCCTTTAGGCTTTTTTCCTGTCTTGCAGACAGATCTTCCGGCATCTGCGGATAGAACCTGCCGCCGGAAAGCGTCTGGTGGTAAGTATCCAGCATGGTAAAATCAGAGAACAGGATATGTCCGCACTCATGCCCCACGATCCCTAACAGGCTGTCTGCCCTCAGAGGTCTTGTAGGGAAACTCCTTGTCAGATAGTTGCCTGTGTTTACGGTGATGGTGCGGTTGTCCGTGTGGGCAATATCCGCATGGGGCAGCGCATCCCAGTAAGTCTTTACGCTGCTTTTTCTCCGGTAGCGGCCGGTGGTTGCTTCTGCTATGTCTGTCAGGTATGCGGCAAACTGCGGCGAGGCAAAGGGCTGCTCATCCGTCAGTTTGCTTTTCTGCTCGGCAATCCTGCGCCGGATTGCCCTATGTGATGTTCTCATTCGTTGTGTTCCCTTCTTTCTTATTTTTATTTTCAGGAAGTTCCGCCATAAAAAGCGCATCCGTGGTAAGACCGAATAATTCCGCGATTGCCACAAGTACATGGGCGGGCGGCAGGCTTATGCCGTTTTCGTACCGGGAAATGCTTTTCTGGGTGACTTCCAGCTTCTGTGCAAGCATCTGCTGGGACAGGTACGGTTTCCGCCCTTCCCTGAGATACCGCAGGTTCCTTGCAAGGTTCTGCTTTAACTGGTCTTCCCTGATTGGTGCCATAGGCGTTTCCTCCTATGCTGCATATTTTTGTTCCAGACAGGATGAGAGGATGTCGGCGCGGTTTTCCGGATCGCTGGAGACGGATGAAAGTACCGTGTACTTTGCGGCTTCCATGATGTTTCCGCAGACCATATAGGACTGCACCCAACTGATCAGTTCACGCACGCCGCAGCTTCCGTCAGTGATCATGGTTTCCCTGCAGCGCTCGCTGATCTCCTGTATGGAGGCAGCCATATCCGCAACAGCAGATTTGTCCGTGCAGCCGGTCACCTTCATGGTGCGCTCCGTCAGTGTATCCACATCGGGTTCATCCATGTCCATGATGAGGTTCATTCTGGAAATGACGGACTGGTTCATGTCACGGCAGCCCGCGTAATTGTTATTTGTAGTTACCACGACCACCGTATCGGGATGCCTGTGTATTACTTCACCCGTAGTCAGCGTGACGCTTGCGCAGCGGTCCAGTAGGGCATTTAAGCCGACAAGCACGCCCGGATTTGCAATAACGGTGGGTTCCTGTATCTCGATCACATAGCCGTTTCGTATGGCAGTGATCAAAGGTGTTTCCACATAGCGGAACCGCTGTCCGGAGGCGTTGTCTTCCATCATTGCCTTTGCATCCTGTGCCATTACTTCCAGCAGCTTGTCATAAACTTCCGCATCGGTAATTGCCTCATCATAAATTCCTGTAAGTTTCTTGTAGGCTGAAGGCGGGTCTATCTGGATGTCCGTCAGCGTGGGGTATTCCTTGCCGCAGTGGGTGTTTTCGGCTGTTTCCGGGAGCATCTGCCCTAAGAAATCATAGATTTCCGTGTTGGCCGAGCAGGTATAATAAAGGTAGGGAAGTCCCAGGCCCGCAGCGATTGCCTTGGCACCTTCTGTCTTGCCCGTTCCTGCCGGTCCGCGCATCATAAAATTGCGCATAGGCTGGCTGCCTGCTGTCGTCATCTGGGCATGCTTACAGATGGTAGTGACTTCCGGCGGGATGATGTACCAGTCCTCAATCCGCGGCACCATCAGTTCCTCCTTTGGTGTGAGTTCCCTGTCTGAAAGCGGATAATGCTTCACGAAATCATCCCTGTTTACACTTACAGCGGCAGCCGGGGCAGCCGTACCCGTCAGGATGCGGAATGTGCCGAACAGCACGCTGCTGGGGGAATAGGCATTTCTGGATAAGTTTACAGCGGTAAGCTGAGGAATATTTCCGGTAGTTGGTATACTCAGTTTAATGCCGGCTGTGGGAAGCGTGTCTGCGCCCTCAATCCTCCGGTAGAGGTTGTCGCACAGGATAAAGGCTGCTGCTTCAGCTTTTTCCATGTCCGTATAGCCGTCATTTTTGCACGCACCGAGAATGTCATAATTATCCTTGAACTCGTCATCCCGCAGGGCTTCCGGCATCAGTGCAAAAAACAGTGCCGTTCCGAGGTTGCCGCCGTCTTTTAAGGAATAGACCTTGGGTGCGGCGCCAACGCTGTCGAACCTGCCAACATTGAATTTTCCGTTCTTTTTGTTGAACTGCACCACATGGATCTCCCCGGTACGGCTCTGGTATTCCGCCACGATCTTGTCGCCCTGGGTTCCGATGGCGCTCTCGGAGGAGCTGCCCGGTGTCAGGCTCGTATCCATCTCCATGTAGGCAAGGATTGCGCTAAGGAGGGAGGAGTGCAGCGTTGATTTTTTTGTGGCTACGTTGCAGTAGCTTGAGTAGTGGTCAGTGCTTACATTTGATGCAACCTTGTCGAAAGGTTCAGGAAGACTGATCTTCCATGTCCAGTTTGCAAATAATTGTACTTTTGCCATAATTCATTCATCCTTCTTTCTGTTGTATTATTCTTAGATCCATGAAACCTGCAGACTGTTATCTGAGATTTTCCCTTTGAGTTCGTTTTCCTCCAGTATGGAGATCAGTTCCTTCCAGTAAGTTTTTCCCGGAAAGGAGTCGAGGGTTGCCTTCAGGATTTTCTTTTTCTGGCAGCTTACGACAATATCCCCGTTTTCTTTGATGGTGAGCATGGAGTGACCATTGGCGTTTAAGTCGGTAATCAGTTCCTCCAGCACTTTCTGCCCGATCAGCTCGTACCATACCCTTACATCCACGACGGATGGTTCCGGAGTTGTTTCTTCGCCCATGCCGGATTCCGGTTTGGCGTCTGCCCCGCTCTCCACATCTGCAAAACTGCCGATCACCATTGGCTCCACATGAATGCGCCCGAAGCGGTCAAAGGAAATATCCGCATGGGTGTAGGTATCCATGTTTTCGACCAGGATACGGATGGTTCCGCCGCTAAGGATGCCCTGCAGGGAAGGGGTGTCCTTCCATTGCCAGACAGCCTGTGGATAAGCGGACTTCAGTTTCTCCGTAATCCGGAGCGCAATATGGAGCAGCATGGTTTCATATTCCCTGCTGTCAGAGGCAGGAAACGCAGGCTTTTCAGGATAAGTGGGTTCCTCCGGATGATCAGTTACCGGAGCTGAAGATGGTGTTTTTTCTGAAGCTGCAATCATCTGCACGATTGTCTGTTTCAGGGCAGATAAAAAAGCGCAGCATTTTTTGAACAGTTTCCCTGACTGGCGGAACAAAAGGATTCCGGCTGTCACGGCAATCCATAGGATGAGGGCAAGAGCCATCAGCTTTTGGGAGCGTTCCTTTCGGAAAAGGACAGCCAGCAGTAGCAGGGAGATGATCAGGATTTTCATGCTTTTGGAAAATACGGTTTTTTTCATTTGGTTTTTTCATTCCTTTCTCTGTAAACTAAAAAAAGAGGAATTACACACGGAGTTTTTGTTTCTCCGATGCAATTCCTCTTATACCGCCAGCTATGCTTAGCATCAGTTGAACGGCAGTCCATTCTCGCCACAGTCTTCCATGTCCATAAAGCCGTCATCCGGCTCATCCGGGATTCCGCTGTCTGCATTGGCATCTTCTGTGCGTTTTCCGCCAGGAACATAGTTCCAGTCATGTACCGTGATCTTGGCAATCGTGCCTTTCGAGTTGTCCGCCTTGCGGGTGTATTCCACAAGGTCAAGGTCGCCCGTGATAAAGAGCAGGCTGCTCTTTCTAACACCAGCATTGATGATTCTTTCCGCCGCCTTTCCAAACAAGACGCACTGGAAGAAGTTGGCGTGTTCCTGTTCACCGAATCCTTTGTTGACAGCCACGTTAAACTGAACATATTGTGTTTTGTTCTGGCTGGTCTGAAGGTCAAAGTCCGCTGTGACTCTGGCTAAAGTTGAGATTTGTGTAAACATGGTTTCATTCTCCTTTCTCTGATGAAAATATTTTTGGTTGCATCAAAAAAAGTGCCAAAAGACTGCCACTTATCGGCATGATTCTTCTGACACTTAATTCAATCTTAAACAACGTGTGCATCTATGCGTTCTGCATATCCCTTTAGGAAGCACAAAAATCAATTACAGGGATATTCTAGCACAATATATAGTATATGTCAAACGATTAGATACAAGATTTTGTATAAAATGCAGCTTAAGAAAATTCATAGCAGGATTTTTTAACCAGAAATACGACTCATTCACAATCTATGCGTTCTATTTTGAATATCACTGGCCTTGTTCCATCATTGCAGCAGGAAATCATAATGCGGTCATCCTTTGTCCAACCATGCATTATACTGCCACCCTGAAGTGCTGTGTATATGTAACGACTGATAGCATCCCAGGCTTCAGAGCAGAAAGGTACTCCTTTGCTTCCACAGTGAGCAGTTCCAGGGGACTGCAGGCAACCTTCATCCGGTTCTCCTGATTTAACTAAAGTACCTTCGCCACAATGCCAGAAATCATCCCTTTCGTCGTTCCTGTAAAAAATAAATTCATCGCCCACATTAAAGCAGGGACATTTTCCGCTATCAGGAACGGCACAATATTGTGCCTGAAGTTCCGGGAACAGCTTTTTATCAATTACAGCCACTTTACACCTATATTCCATTGTTCATTCCTCCAGATTCCGACCTGCGGGGATGGTGAGGGTTGAACTCACAATCGCTGGGAACAATGTTCCAGACCGCTTTACCATTTACGCCACATCCCCAATTTTAAGTTGCTTTCCCAATTATATCACAGACTTTTTTTCGCTTCAATTTGCTTAAAGGATTTATTTTATCTCCTCCACGCCAAGCAGATTGTCTGTCAGTGCCGTTTTCGCTAAGAGTGGATTTTGCCCGGAGGGGATGGTGTCTGAAGACTTAAAGTAAAACCGGTAGGAAACACCCGAACGGATCTTATGGTCTTTGCTGATCCGGAGCAGGTGTTCATTGCCATCCTGATCGGTAAGCACAATGTCATGGCTGTTTCTGAAAAGCCTCAGCCGCACATCCGTGCAGATGCCCTCCAGCACAAAGTAGGTCTTTCTTTTGATTTGAAGACCAAGCAATATGGCTTTTGCGGCAGAACCGGCAAATAGCAGGATACTGAGGATGAAAA
The DNA here is from genome assembly GCA_002493835.1 of Lachnospiraceae bacterium UBA7060. Lineage (GTDB taxonomy): Bacteria > Bacillota > Clostridia > Lachnospirales > Lachnospiraceae > UBA3282. The sequence goes on from DLAA01000050.1 coordinate 18,031, forward strand.
AAGAAGTGTCCCTTTCATGGAGAAAGAAGACGAGGCCGGTAAAAAAACAGCCGGTCCCGACAAGAAAGGTCAGGACCAGCCGTCGCAGTAGCGGTTTTGGTATGGGTTCCATAGGTTATCTCCTTTATAAAATCTGGAATGTGATCTGCTGCTTCAGGTACAGGTTGGCAACAGCAGTGAGTACGGGAAATCTTGTTTCAGAGGTGCGGCAGTCGGTAACAATGTTGTCGCAGTCGGTTGTTTCGTCATGGTACAGGCACTCCATCAGCTCGTTGTTGTTTTTCAGGTGGTGCTTTCCATTTTCCGTACAGCCGATCAGCTCTGCAGTAGAAAGCATCTGGTGCCGCAGCAGTGCCATGACCTGCTTTTCCATTGGCTCAAGCTTTTCGGACTGGAATACCATCAAAGATTTCCGGAGCGGAAGTTTCCGACCGAGTAGAAGCTTGAAAAAGGAAAAAGTCTTAACCAGTATGCTGTTTGGGGCGGGCTGCACATACAGGTGCCCGAGCAGATCGTACAGGGCGTCCACGCCGGTACAGTCTTTCCCGGAGGCTACCAGCCTGCGCATGATAAGGCGGTTCAAATAGTGGTCGAAATCCAGTTCCCCAAGGATATGAAGTTCCCGTTCTTTCTCATAAAATTCTGCCCTGAGTTCCTGATAGGTCAGTATCCGGAAGGCAAGGCTGGACCATAGAAGCAGCTCATGGGCATCCAGTGCGCAGTCACGTCCGCCTGCAGTGACAAGGGGAAGTCCTTTTTCAGTTAAACGGTAATTTCCTATGGCAGTGTAAAGTGTCAGCATATTGTATCCTCCTTTTTTATCAGGCTGTCAGTTTTTCTTCCCGCAGCATTCTTGTTGCTTTTGATATCCATGCAGCCACATGGTTTGGCGGTGCGCCGTAGCGGGCGGCAATCTCCACACCGGTATGTCCCCTGCATTTGAGCGCCAGTGCCTCAATGCCTTTCCTTGTGGTGCCGGAGCAGCGTTTCCCTGTTTCACTAAGGAAGAAAAAAGTATCTGCATCTGACAGCGCATGGTAATTCTGGTCGGGAAAGGTTTCTGCAAAAGTCAGTTCTGATCCGGCTGCCTGTGGAGCATCCATGTATTCCAGCGGTTTCTGCACTTTTGTGATTTTTCTGCAGTGGGAGATCAGGCGGTTTTTGATGACAATGCCAGCAAAGGTGGGGAAGGCAGCGCCGCCGTCTTCCCGGTATTTCTGGGCGGCATGGCAGAGCGCCTCGCAGCCGATCTGATAGAGGTCATCATATCCCAGTCCCTGCACGGTTTCATTGACGGAAACCGTTCCCAGTACCGTACCCCGCACAAGGTAGAGGTGCTTTTCCACCAGTTCCCGCTCCTGTATGCTCATTACTGCCATAGTATCACCCCTTCCTTTTTTGTATAACAAAATATTTTTACTGGTCTAGCAGGCAATTTTTACATGGTTGTTCTGCAGTACCTTACGGCACTCATCCTTCAGGCAGTCGCAGCGGTAATCTGAAAACTGCCCGATGTGTGCTTCCGAGCTGGGCAGACAGAAAATGTCCTGCATCCAGCGGTAAGCTTCCTTCCGGGAGAGGATGCCGTATTTCCAGATGGCATCAAACAGCCGGTGTGTTTCAATCCGTTTATGCCGCAGGTCCCCGTTGGCAAGTGTACCTTTGGGGCGCATGGTTCCGGTATGAACGCCTACATAGGCATCACATTCCGGGTATCCGGAGCAGACATAAAGGTATTCATCAAGCGCTTTTTCTTTATAAACATAGGACGCTTTCCGGAGTACGGCACTGCGCCCGCAGTAGGGGCATTTTATCTTTGCCGGTGTATTATTTCGTTTCATGGCTGCATCCTCCCTTCGTATGGTTTTGCGTATGGATTAAGTATCCTGTAAGTATATTGTAGAAAAAAACCGGCATTTTTCCCATAGTTTGGGCGTTGGTTTTTAAGTCATTTGCGAGTAATTACAAGGGAAAGGCCCCCTGAAGTCCCATTACGGGACAGGGGGCCTGTTCATTAGATGCAGGATCTGCTGGATAGGACAGTCTCTTGAAGACGGGGTGGCAAGCTCAATCCATTTGCTGTAAAGCCGGATAAAGCACTGGCTGTCCATAACATAGGAGCAGTCTGTTCGGTCAATGGTGGTTCCCATAAAGGCTTCCGCATCCGAGACCGGAAACAGAACCGGGCGGCAGTCATGTCCGGGTATGAACAGAAAATCCCCGCATCCGGATTCCTTCTGGTAATTGCAGGCACAGGAGACATACACGGCGTTTCGGTAGTTCCCCTCAGTTGCTTCAAAGAAGCTGGCAATGGTAGCATAGCTGACGCTTAACACAGGATCAGTCATAAGTCACCTCCCTCAAGAACCTGCCTTAGCGTCAACCGAATAATCCTTCAATCTCCCTGGTGATACGGGGAATGACGGTATCGTTGAAGATGAGTGTCAGGGCGGCTAACAGCAGTGCGCCGAGAACGACGGCAATGATGATCTTGACGCCATCGGAAATGTAAAAGTCGCCTGCCTCATTCTTCAAAATACTTCTGGTACGGATAGCAGCACACGTTACCTTGGTCTTTAATGTCTGGATTGCTTTACGCATAGTTCTTTTTTCTCCTTTTCGATCTGATGATAATGAATGTTGTTGCTGCCGCTGCCGCATAGATGAGCAGGGCGGGGAGTGATAAAAATTTTTTCATAAGGTTCCTCCATATGATTGTGCTGGTTTACGGGTTACACTTCAAGGTTATAAGCACCACCTCCTTTTCGTGTGGATACAGGGACTGCGGTAGCTGCTTTGGTGGCATTCTTAAAAGAAAGCACCCAAAGAACCGACTACCTCCACAGAGAGAACAACCACATAAATCAGGAGGATACAGAAAAGCATCATCATGGAATATTTCTGCATTTGCTTCGGGCGTTTCCCTGCCTCTTTCTTCAGATTGTTCTGCTCGATCTGGCGCATATCAAATACCAACATTTTAAAATACATCTGCTGGTCATCCCCGCGCAGCGTCCCGATCAACCCGCGCACGATGTCAGAGAGCATGGTGCTGCCTACCCGGTTCTGAAAGTGGAGCAGGGCATTTTCATAGTTGCCTGTCCGCATATCCGCCACGGTGGTATCCAGTTCCTGCCCCAGATGCGGACCTGCGATGCGGCGGTAGGAGGTCAGGAGTTTTAAGACATCCCTGTCCGTGGCGAGTCCCTGCTGGATGCTGACCGCGAAACGGGGCAGCTCTGCCTCAATGAGCTTGCGGCGTTTTTTTACGAGGTCAAAAGCCTTATAGTAGGTTGAGAACCATACCATGACGGCAAGCCCCATGATTAACAGCCCCATCAGCGGCATGATCATAAAAAAGGGAATACTCAGAAATCCTGTTGCAAATGCGGTCAGGAAGGCTTTCATGGTATAACACTCCGGTGTCAGCGGGATGCCCGAAATATTAAGTGTCAGGGCGAGGCGGCTTCTTTTGATGGGGTCCAGCTTAAGGAACGGGGAAAGCTTTCCGGCAATCTTTGTCAGGTACACGTCAAAAAGCTTTTCTTTGCTGGTGCCCGTCTGTTTTTTTGCCAGCATCATCATCCGGGACGTCTGCGCTGTGGGAACGTCCACAAAAGCACAGGACAGGTGGTAGCATCCGATTCCCGTAAAGACAGCGGCAATAAGGATCAGTAATCCGGTCATATTGTTACCTCATTTCTGCGCTACGGATTGGTTGGTGAAACTGGGGTGCGTAGCGCGGCACCTCCGGGATTCGGGTCCGCGCAGCGAAACTCTTAAGCGGACTTATCTGCTTTATTATCGAAAGAGCAGGGTAAGGCACAGGGCGGTTGTTATCATTATCACAAAAGCCACAAGCACCATTACCGCATAGCTGGCGTAAAAATACATAGTAAGCCTCCATTCTTGATGAATCTGCGAATTTGTGCGCAAGCACAAATTTGCTTGCGAAAAATTTATTTTTCACAGTGTTAAGCCTTGTATTCGATAGGCTTGGAAAGCTGCATGATCCGGGTAAAGGAAAACAGCACGATACTGCAGCAGATGGCAAGTGTGATCTTTCCCGGCGTGGAGAACATCAGCGTTTCAAACCATGAGTGGTTCAGCACATACAAAAGCGGGATATTCCCAATGACAAGGAACATCATGGTAATCGCTTCCTTTTTCGGTTCGTTGATGATGGCTTCCAGTTCCGACTGGATGATGCGCTGGTCGGAGAATTTCTGCACGGTAAAGGTCAGGGTGTTTTTCATGCTGCGGTCGCTCTGGCACTGGATCAGGGTATTGCACCATTCATGGAAGACACGGTTAGGTATCTTCATTTTCAGCGTGTTTATGGTGGAAACCATGTTGGCGTTTAACATCTCCGATTCCGTGATAAATGCCTCAAAATGCGATTTTACCGGGGGATTGAGGTAAGGGATGTTCTCTTTTACTGCCCTTGGCAGGTCCCCACTCCGGAGGTAAGAGGTGGTGATGACGGATATGGCTGTCTCCAGCTCCTCGTTTAAGTGCTTCTTGTAGGCTGCAGCAGTAGAGCGGAGATACCACACCGGTGCAAAAGCGAATCCGGCGCCTAATACGGGGATCAGGAACGGGTTGTTTAAGAGCAGCGCTGCCACGGCGCCCAGTGCAAACATAAAGAGGGAAAACCGTTTCACAAGGGTAAAGCGCCCTTCCCGCCCCGTAGCTGCAAGGAGCTGCTCGACTTCCAGTGTTTCCCGGTTAAAAAAGCCCTTTGCCGGTTTCCCTAACATTACGTCCACATCATCCTGAAGGCTGCTTTTCCTTGTCCTTGCAAGCACATGGAGGAAATCATTGAAACGGACGGAAAACAGGGCAAATAAGCCATTAACGGCCAGCAGGAAGATGATGATCTGTATCCATTGCATTTTGTGTGCCTCCTTTCGGTGTTTTTTTCGGTATGGGTGCGGCCAGAAACGGTGTAAGCTTTCCAACCGGGATGCCATTATCCAGCATCCTCTTTTTCAGGGTGTCGGAGATACCGCCAAGACGCCGGTGTTTTCCGATAACAGTAATTTTGCCGCTTTCGTCGGTGCAGTTGTCTGACACGTCGTACTGGTACAGCGGGCGGTAGATGAGCTGCCCGTCCCGGTAGTCCTCCCCTTCAATGATCTGCATGATCTTGCGGCTGCCGTCCTCAAGCTGCTTCGTAAATACAACAATGGGGTACGCCTCCACCATGATCTGCATTAAAATGTCATCCGTCATGTTGTACTTACGTTTTGCCAGCGTCATCATCCTCCGGTAAGTGGATTCGGAGGAATTGGAATGGATGGTGGTGACTACGGTATGCCCGGTACGGGAGCTTTCCGCCACGGACAGGGCTTCTTTTGCCGAGCGCATCTCGCCCACGCCGATGACATCCGGATGCTTACGCAGGACACGTTCCAGGAGCAGATCCTGGTCAATGTATAATGATGGGTTTTCATGGGGACGGGTAAGCAGGTGTACCACGCTGTTTATGGCATGGCCGTCCTCATCCCGCTTAATCAGGTCAAATTCCCGGCTTCCCTCCTCAATGGTGATGAGCCTGCGGTTGTCGGGGACCATAGACAAAAGCCAGCTCATTACGGTGGTCTTGCCGGAGCCGGTGCTGCCCGCGATGCAGACGGATACGCCGTACCGGATGCAGCAGGTCAGAAGATCCAGCATTTCATCCGTGGCGGAGCCGTACCGAATCAGTTTATCCCTGGATACAGTCTGCTGGTTGACGATACGGATGGAAGCGTTGATCCCCACCTCAGAGTCCACGATGGGCGTTTTATCCACCGAAATACGGATATTTTTGTCAAGGAAACCGATGACGGAGGGCATGGTGTCGTCGATCACCATGCCGCAGGTGTTTAAGAGCCGTCTTGTCACATCAATGGCGTGCTGGGGCGACTGGAAGCGGTCGGGAATCTTCATGGAACGTCCGCCGCTCATGATCACTTCAATGTCATCATAGGCATTGACGTTTACCTCCTCCACACCGGGCATATAGATCCATTTTTTCAGGAAGGAAATGCCCGCCATGTCTTCATAGAGGGTGTCGCAGAGTTCCTCCGTGGAAAGCCCTTCTATATGGTAGGAACGGCTGATGACATACTGGCTGATGAATTCCCGCAGGAGCTTCCGGGCTTCCTCCTGGTTCCCTTCCCCGGAGAGCTTGTCCGCGTGTTTTTCGGTACAGTATTTCTGTACGTCCTCCAGAATCTGGTCATAGGTAAGTACCTCTTTTCCGGCGGAAGTAAAGAACATGTCATTTAAGGATTCCATGCCCATGGTGTTTCATCTCCTTTCCGGCAGGGGCGCCCTGCCTGTCATTGCCTGTCGCAGCTGCATACCAGGCGCCTTTATCTGTTTTTTGGAAGCCGGCATCTTCAGGGGTTCCTGTTTCCTGAGCCTCCGTAAATTCTTCCTGATGCCCGGCATTTTCATGGAATGTGCTGTTTCCTTTCTGCCGGGATGTCTCCCCAGTATCTTCCTGTTGATTTTCATAAAAACCGTCGTTTTCTTCCTGCTGCGGCGTGGCTTCTGTATCCTCCGGTTGCAGGAGGTGTTCCCGGACAAGCTTCAGGGAGTTAATGTAGCGCTGGTTGCAGTAAGCAAGTGCCTTGAACATTTGCCCGCCGGTACCGCAGCGCTCGATTTCTTTTGCGTAGGGGAGCAGCCCGTCGAAACCGCCGATCAGGTGGTCCATCTCGTCAATCGCATGGAAGGGGCGTGCAAGACCGGCAAATGTCAGATGGCTGTCATAATGGAACTTGTCATCGGTGAGCAGCGGTCTGTGCGCCCGCAGGTAGTTTAATCCCCGCAGATCCGGCGTGATGATCCGGACAACGAGACTGGCAGCCTCGATTGCGGTGGGCGTAAAAAAGTTGAGCATGTTGGAGCTACAGTCCAGGATAATATAGTCAACAAGCTTTGCTGCTTCCGAGATAAAAAGTTTTATCTTCTCGTACTTCAGCTCAGGATAGGAAAAAGGATTTTCCCCGGCGGCATAGCCCATGACGCCGATAAAGGGATATTCCTTTAAGATAGTGACACGTTCTGCTACCAGAGCCGTATTGATCTCCAGGCCGGTCAGTACATTTCCGATGGAGGCATCTGTTTCAAGGATGCGTTCCGGCATCCAGACGGGCAGCATGGGTGTGCTGGAGTCTGCATTGATGATAAGGGCCTTATCCTTGTTTGCTGTCAGAGTTTTGGCGAGACAGCAGCAGAACATGGATTTTCCGCAGCCGGGATTGCCCCATACAGTGATGATCTTTGACATATGCTTTTCCCTCCCTATTCATCCCCGGATGTGTCTTCCGGTGCTGCATCCTGTGTGGTATCTGTGGATGTACCGGAGCCGGCAGCGCTGCTTTCCTGACTGCTGTCCTCACCAGAACCGGTCTGTCCAACGGTCATGGAAGATTCCAGATCCTCATCGGACAGCTCCATGCCGTCTCCGTAAAGAGTGGACAGGATCTCGGACTGGCGTTCCAGCAGTTCCTTTGACAGCTTTTCATTGCCGCGGCTGATTAAAGCGACATGGAGGATGCCTTCATTTTCGTATCGCGTTAAGAGCATGGCCTGCTCAGGGGTGGCAAGGACGGTGATGGTCGCTGTCTGCTGTCTTTCCTCATTCTCCTCCGGCGGTGTGGTGTAGTCCACGTCGAGTCCCTTGGAATCCGATACGGACAGGACTTTTACGAAACGCAGCTCCGGGATATCGGATACCGGCTCCAGCACGTTGTTGTCGTCATAGTGGTAGAGGCGGATGATGTCGCCGCCCTGCAGTTTGTCTGAAAGGCCCGTCGCCAGCGTCTGGGTGGTGATGGATATGGCAACCATGCCATCCGGGATCTCGTTAAGGGAGAGGTCGGAGGACAGCGGGACGCTGCTGACTTTTTCCGGCAGGAGATAGTCACCGGGGTACAGATCCGCTGCAGCGTAAGTGCCTGCCACATCCTTTATCTTTCTGGCAACGCTTTCGGGCAGGTTAAAACCGCCTACTTCCACAAGTTCAAGGTCTTCCGTGGCGATGAGGGTGCCGCGCGTCACGGCAGTCTTCATGCGGACGATTTCGCAGGTGCTGCTGGTCCTGCTTGTCACGGCAGGAATGGCAATAAAGGCAATGACGGCAGCAAGTACAATGCTCAGGATGCCGTAAATAAATCGGTTATTCATTTTCATAATGGGTTCAGCCTCCTTATCTGTGCTGGTCTAAGAACTGGTATGTTTTATATAGCAGGTGGTTTCCGGTCACAACTGCCGCAAGGATCAGCAGAATCGTCCCGGCAGCAAGGAATAAGATAATTTTCATGGCAGTATCCTTTCTAAATATAGTGTCTTATATCATGTTTTATGGAAGGGCTGTATCAGTGTGACAGCAAGGCACCCAAAAAACAGATAGGGTGCAAAGGGGATGCTTCCGGGAGCTTTCCTTTTACATGCCTTCCGGATACCCAGGTGGAGCAGGGCAAAAAAGCAGGAGAGCGCAAGGGAAGCCATCAGCCCGGACGCCCCGAAGGGGATGCCGAGCAGTGCCACAAGCTTGATGTCCCCGCCGCCGATCCCGCCGTTTGTGGCAAGGGAGACGGAAAGCAGGAGCAGGAAGCCGGACAGGAATCCTATGGCGCAGCGCAGCATGGCTTCAGGGAAAGCCATCCACGGGCAGGTATATGCTGCCAGCGGGAGGGAAAGGAGACACCAGGGCAGGAAAGCAAGCAGGGCGGCATTGCGTATCCTGTGGTGCCTGTAATCGTATAATGCAAACCCGGCAAGGGGCAGCATGGTCAGGGCATGGTAGAAAAACAGCGGATCATTCACGTTTGGAGTACCAGTCGTCGAACAGACTGCCCTGTATCTGTACGGAGTCGTTTACATTGACGGACAGCATCCCGGAAGGCGTCCATGCATCAATGATATAGGTGTAAACGGTATAGGCGGTGCCGTCCGGATACCATACCGGCGTAAAATGCACGTTCCGGTTATAGGTGGAGTATTCGTTAGGCTTGAAAGCAAAAGCAGCATTCAGCCCCCCGCTGCAGGATAAAAGCCTCCAGTACAGGTCATAGGAAAACTCCGGGAAATAGGCTACTGCAGTCTGTGCCGGTGCGTAATGGCTGACCGGTGCATTGGCGGAAAAATTTGCGGTGGCGTTCTCTTTGATGCCATAGCCGCTTTTCATGTTGTCGCCCTGT
>DLAA01000171.1:0-1748 GCA_002493835.1 Lachnospiraceae bacterium UBA7060
ACGATTATGATGAGTTTGTTTGATAGTGAACAGATAATGAAATCGTTTATCAGAAGTGAAAGGCATGACGCAGACAGGGAAACCGCAGAAAGAATGATTAAAGATGGAGAAATGTCACTTGAGAAGATTGCACGTTATGTACCTTCTTTATCAATGGACGAATTAAAAGAACTTGAAGCCGAGGTTATGCAGTTGGCGTAATCATTCGCATCAATCAAAAACAAATATAGTAACAGCGTTAGAGCATATAGGAACTGAAATCTATATGCTCTATTTTTTGCCATTAAGGAGGAACAATGGGTGACAACATTCAGACCAACACCACAGGGCGATTAACGCCCTGTTTGCAAAAAAAGATTGATAAGACAACCTATTTAGTCGAAGTACATTTAAAATTACGGGCAGCAAATCCTGATATGGATGAAACAGAAGTCCCGGTAGACTTGGTAACATGTTCCGGCAGTGGGCTTGATCCGCATATTTCTCCTGCTGCTGCAGAATATCAGGTAGCAAGAATCGCAAAAGCAAGCGGTAAGACCGAGGATGAAGTCAGAGCGGTCATAAAAAAATGTACAGATAGCAGCTTTCTTTATACGATCTTAATACATAAGCCGATATTCTTTTTCTCTTTTAATGCAGATTGCTTTAAAATTAAGATGCTGTAAAGAGGTATTAAGGAGCGGGCTGTGTATGATTACATTTAAATATAAAAGGAAAAAACCGACATCTTTTCAGGTAATTATTCTGGGATTTTCAGGTGTGATTTTTTGGGAACATTTTTGCTGATGCTGCCTGCAGCCAGCCGGGCAGGAACGTGGACATCGTTCTTTGATGCATTGTTTACAGCCACTTCCGTTGTCTGCGTGACAGGACTGGTGATTCATGATACGGTATCTTATTGGTCAGCATTTGGACAGTTGGTGATATTGTTCCTGATCCAGATAGGGGGCATGGGGGTTATTACGGTTGCGGCAGCATTTGCCATGGTTTCCGGCAGAAAGATTTCCCTGATGCAGAGAAGCACCATGCAGGAAGCAATCGCAGCGCCGAAAGTGGGCGGTATCGGGTTTCTGACATGGGATGATCTCCGGACAAACCGGCTTCATTTCCATAAATACAGGATGCAGAGCAAGGTTATCTTGTGGACGACGGCAATACTGCTTTTTGTGCCGGCTGTTTATTTTTACTTTTGCGAGTTTGTGTCGCTTGCACCGGGCGAGAGAATACTTGTCTCCGCATTTCAGGCAGTGACGCCGAGAACGGCAGGATTTAATGCGGTGGATCATGTGGAAGAAAGAGTGGATGCTGCAATGCCATTTGTGACCAATGCACAGATTGGAGACAGTACCAATGCGGAAGGAAGCCGTCATACAAAACGCTATCAGGATGTCCAGGAACTGCTAAACGCAGGCATTAATGTGTATACGACCGTCAATGTCCAGCATATCGAAAGCCTGAATGACACGGTTGCAGCTATTACCGGAATCATGGTCAGGGAGCGCATTCCGGATTCTGTCTTTGATCAGGCGGATCAGGTAGAATTAGTGGATATTGAGCCGGCGGAGCTGTTGGAGAGAATGTCGGACGGCAATATTTACCGGGAGGATCAGGCAAAACAGTCGGCGGTTCATTTTTTTACGGTGGAAAATCTGACCGCTCTGCGTGAAATTGCCCTGCGCCGCTGCGCGGACAGGGTAAACCTGCTGACACTGACGGAGAGCGCCAGAATCCAGAGCAGGGGCGATTAC
>DLAA01000171.1:1766-5295 GCA_002493835.1 Lachnospiraceae bacterium UBA7060
GAAAGCCTGAATGACACGGTTGCATCCATTACAGGAATCATGGTCAGGGAGCGCATTCCGGATTCCATATTTGATCAGGCAGATCAGGTAGAATTAATGGATATTGAACCGGCGGAGCTGTTGGAGAGAATGTCGGGCGGAAATATTTACAGGGAGGACCAGGCAAAACGGGCGGCGGTTCATTTCTTTACGGTGGAAAATCTGACCGCCCTGCGTGAAATCGCCCTGCGCCGTTGTGCGGACAGGGTAAACATGCTGACGGAGAACGCAAGAATCCAGAGCAGGGGCGATTACCATACAGATGAGCACATTCTGGTCTGCCTTTCTTCTTCTCCCTCCAATGTCAAGATTATCCGTACTGCCGCAAGGATGGCGCGGGCATTCAGGGGGAATTTTACAGCGCTTTTTGTTGAATAGAAGGCGACAGCCCAAATGCGGGAGGAAGATAAAAAACGTTTGAGGGAAAATATGCATCTCGCAGAGCAGCTCGGGGCATCTGTTGAAACAGCTTATGGAGAGGATGTCCCTTATCAGATTGCAGAGTTTGCTAGACTTTCCGGTGTTTCCAAAATTGTGATCGGCCGCAGTACAACAGCCAGAAAGGGTATATTTGGCAAGCCGGTCTTGACGGAACGGCTGATTGCCGCAGCCCCTAATCTGGACATCCATGTAATCCCGGATGCATCGGCATATGAATACCGCCCGGGAAAAGGAACGATTATGGGAACAATCTCCATACGGGATGTAGGAAAGAGCATTCTTGACTGGTTCCCTTGCGGGAAAACTGAAACAAAATGTGAGACAGTCCGCCCAGGCGGCATTCCGGACCAGGATTCTGCTGGAGACAAACCAGCTTCTGCAGAAAGAAAATAACGAAGCCGCTATCCTGCATGTGACTGCAGGCCAGATTACCAAACTGTTAAAACGGGATATTGTCATTTATCCCTCCGATGGAAAGGACCTGAAAAACCCGGATGTTTACCGGGTCGCGGACAGTGAAGGCTGTGAACTGGTAACAGCGAATGAAAAAGCGGTTGCCGAATGGGTGCTTCGGAATAATAAGCATGCAGGGGCTGCCACAGATACATTGGCAAATGCAAAATGCCAGTATCTTGCCATTTGCCAGGGTAACAGAGTGTATGGCGTAGTAGGAATCCATATGGATGAGATTCCGCTGGATGCCTTTGAAAACAGTGTCATGCTTTCCATTATGGGCGAATGTGCATTAGCGCTTGAAAATATGAAAAATGCACGGGAAAAAGAAGATGCAACTGTATTAGCAAAGAATGAGCAGCTTAGAGCCAACTTGCTGCGTGCTATTTCCCATGATCTGCGCACGCCGCTGACATCCATTTCAGGCAGTGCCGGGAATCTGATGGCAAATTATCAGAAGATGGATAATGCAATGAGGGTACAGACTTTCACGGATATTTATGATGATTCCATGTGGCTGATCAATCTGGTAGATAATGCGATAAAGTATACGCCGGCCGGTTCTGTGATAGAGATCAGCATGAAAAAAGAAGGGGAATGGATTTATGTATCGGTTTCCGATAATGGACCGGGAATACCGGATGAGCAAAAGACTCATATTTTTGATATGTTTTACAGCGGCGCTAACAAAATTGCCGACAGCCGCAGAAGCCTGGGGCTGGGACTGTCCCTGTGCAAATCTATTGTCACAGCTCACGGAGGCGTGATTACGGTATCGGATAATCAGCCAAAGGGTACAGTGTTCATATTTACATTACCGGCAGGGGAGGTAAACCTAAATGAATAAGCCTTTAATATTGGTTGTGGAGGATGATTCTCCGGTGCGCAACCTGATTACAACGACATTAAAAACCAGTGATTACCGTTATCTTTCAGCACCAAATGGGAAGACGGCGATTTTAGAGGCATCTTCCCATAATCCGGATATTGTGCTTTTGGATTTGGGACTTCCGGATATGGATGGGGTTGAAGTGATACAGAATATCCGTTCATGGTCGAATCTTCCGATCATTGTCATCAGTGCCAGAAGTGAGGATAGTGATAAGATTGAGGCGCTTGATGCCGGCGCGGCTCCGGGTAACCCAACGCAGGCTTTCCTTTATGACGGCTGATATGCTGGCGACAAATTCCGTGTTTGTGAATGGCGGGCTGCGGGTAGATTATGCCGGAGGATGCGCTTATCTGGAAGGTGAGGAATTGCATCTGACACCGATTGAATATAAACTCCTCTGCCTGCTTTCCAAAAACGCGGGCAAGGTGTTGACACATACTTTTATTACGCAGCATATCTGGGGCCGCAGCTGGGATAATGATGTGGCTTCCCTGAGGGTCTTTATGGCAACGCTGCGCAAAAAACTGGAGCCGGAGCAGGATTCCCCGCAGTATATCCAGACGCATATCGGAGTGGGGTATCGGATGATGAAGGTGGAATAAGTCCAGCTAAGAAATGTCAATAGGTAAAATGAAAAATGTTAAAAAAGTTTTTTTCAAGCAGTTGACGTAAAAAAGGGTAACTTTAATAAGCCCACCCATGTGGAAATTTAAAAAATTCGTGAAAACCTGTTAAGCTGCGTTCTGTGCCTTGTCAGGATGCGCTGCCAGATACTGCTCACAGTGTTCCTGAGGAGTAATGACTTCAAACGGTTTATTATCCCTGAGCATAGCAAAAATGAGGTTGCAAATTTTGTGCATGACAGCTCCGACAGCTACGTTTTTCTTCTTGCTTTTGCATTTGTCGGCATAGTAGCTGTGGATGACTGGGTTTACAGGTGTTCCGCTGCCCTTGTCTGCCTTAAGGTTATTGAGCGCCACCATATGCAGGATGCGCCTGGCGAGGCTGGAACCCCTTTTTGACATGTGTACCTTGTCCCCATTGAACTTTCCAGACTGCTTTACGGCAGGATCCAGGCCGAAGTAGGCATACAGCTTCTTTGGGGAGGAGAACAGGTCAAAAGCCCCCATTTCTGCGACAAGGACCACTGCGCTCATGAAGCCCACACCCCGCAGCGACTGGAGAAGCTGGATGCGGTCATAGACCGGGTCACCTTTCAGGCCATCAACAGAAGCAAGGATTGCTTCCATGATTGTGTCAAGGCGTTTCTGATACTCCCGGTAAGAGGCTATGTAGAGCCGGATGCGGACAGCGTTGCTTTTCAGTGCCCGCCCAAAGATGGCGGCATCTTCCGCTGCGGTCCGTAAGGCATCATACTTGGCCAGCGCATATTTTCTCCCGAAACGGGCTGTGGAGCGGATTATTTCCACCACCGTTTCTTTTGGGGCAGCAAGAAGGTCTTCTGCAAGCGGGTAGGCGTCCAGGAGCTTTAAGGAGGTCTGGGTGGTGACCTTACTGAACACTTTCCGGTAGGCGGGAAATGATACTTTCAGTTCCGCGGTGAGCTTCAGGACGACTGCAGACTGCAGGTCTTTGAAGTAATAGTAGTCCCGGACCAGGTTGCGCAGGTCGATGACCTCATCATCTGGAATGATGGAAACTTTCAGGGAAGCATCAAGGCCGACTTTGGCAGCTTTTTTTGAA